>NZ_JBVHHB010000021.1:0-180189 GCF_055561295.1 Kitasatospora sp. NPDC022785
GGACCGCATGCGCCGCTTCGACGCCAAGGGCCGCACCAGCTGACGCCCCACCGCCAGCACCCCGCCCCTCCGCAGACCCCAGGACACCCCATGTATCGCACCGCACTGCGCAACGTGCTGGCCCACAAGGGCCGACTGCTGATGACGGCACTGGCCGTCATGCTGGGCACCGCCTTCGTCGCCGGCACCATGGTCTTCTCCGACACGTTCGGCAAGGCCATGCGGGACAGCAACTCCAAGAGCTACTCCGACGTGTCGGTCCAGATCGTCGACCGGGCGGCCGGCTCCGGCGCCTCCGCCCGCGAGAAGAGCGAGAAGAGCGCGGCCACCCTGACCGACGCCACCGTCCAGCAGCTCGGCGCACTCCCCGGCGCCGCCCACGCCCGCGGCGTGGTCAGCGGCTTCACCGGCGTCGCCGACAAGAGCGGCAACCTGGTCGGCCAGGCCTGGTCCGCCAAGGGCGCCAACTTCGCGCCCGGGCCGGACGGCAAGGACAGCCGCTACCCGATAGCCGAGGGCCAGGGCCCGAAGAGCGCCCAGGAGATCGCGCTCGACCGCAAGACCGCCGACAAGGCCGGCTACAAGGTCGGCGACACCGTCCGGCTGGCCTCCAACGGCCCGGTGCTGGAGGCGAAGCTCACCGGCATCTTCACCACCGACGACCCGGTGGTGAACTCCGGCGGCACGCTCACCCTGTTCGACCGCGCCACCGCCCAGCAGCTGCTGCTGGAGCCGGGCCGCTACAGCAGCATCGTGCTCACCGCCAAGCCCGGCACCACCGAGAGCGCCCTGCTCGCCGAGGCCGGGGCGAAGCTCCCGGCCGGCCAGCAGATCCACTCCGAGACCGGCACGGAGCTCAAGGACGACGAGCAGAAGATGATCGAGAGCGGCACGTCGAGCATGCGCACCATGCTGCTCGCCTTCGCCGGGATCTCGCTCTTTGTCGGCATCTTCATCATCGCCAACACCTTCACCATGCTGGTCGCCCAGCGCACCAAGGAGCTCGCCCTGCTGCGGGCGATCGGTGCCAGCCGCAAGCAGGTCACCCGGTCGGTGCTGATCGAGGCGCTGGCCATCGGCACCATCTCGGCCGTCGCCGGTCTGGTGGCCGGCATCGGGATCGGCGCCGGACTGCAGTCCCTGATCCACTCGCTGGACGACGGCATGCCCACCGGCTCGCTGGTGATCAAGCCGATGACCGTGGCGGTCACCCTGGTGGTCGGCATCCTGGTGACGGTCCTCTCCGCCCTGCTGCCCGCCATGCGCGCCTCCCGGATCGCCCCGGTGGCCGCGATGAGCAGCGGCGACCAGCCGAGCAGCCAGAAGAGCCTGGTGGTGCGCAACACCATCGGCTCGGTGCTGGCCGCCGGCGGCGGCGCGCTGATCGCCTACGGCGCCTCCACCGGCGACAGCGGCGGCCGGGTGCCGGTCGCGTTCGGCGCCCTGCTGGCCCTGATCGGCATCTTCATCCTGCTGCCGCTGCTCTCCCGTCCGGTGATCGCCCTGGTCGGCCCGGTGCTCGGCAAGCTGTTCGGCACGCCCGGCAAGCTCGCCCGGCAGAACGCCGTGCGCAACCCGCGCCGCACCGCCGCCACCGCGGCGGCGCTGACCATCGGTCTGACCCTGGTCAGCGGCCTGACGGTGCTCGGCGCCTCGATCGGCGGTGCGATCGACAAGGCCGTCACCAGCACGATGAAGGCCGACTACGTGGTCTCGGCCGCGAACGGCATGAGCCTCTCCGAGAAGGTCCCGGCCGAGATCTCCAAGACCCCCGGGGTGACGGCCGCCTCGGCGATGACCACCGTGTACTGGGAGCTGAACGGCAGCACCCGGGCCATCACCGGCCTGGACCAGAACACCTTCGACAAGCTCGTCTCGGTCGACGTGACCAGCGGCTCCGCCACCGCACTGGGCCAGGGCAAGATCATGGTCGACGAGGACGTCGCCAAGAAGAACGGCGTCACCGCCGGTTCGACCATGACGGTCACCTACCCCGACGAGTCCACCGGCCAGGTCACCGTCGGCGGCGTCTACAAGGCGGGCGGCATGCTCGGCCCGGTCCTGCTGGCCAACAGCGAGATCGTCAAGCACGAGCCCGAGCCCTACCTCAGCGACGTCCTGGTCAAGGGCGCCGACGGCGCCACCGACAAGCTCAAGCAGGCGCTCAAGGACGCCACCGGCGCCAACCCGGTGATCGAGGTCAAGTCCAAGCAGGACGTCCGCGACGATTTCAGCCAGATCATCACCTTCGCGCTGAACATGATGTACGGGCTGCTCGCGATGTCCGTGATCGTCGCGATCCTCGGGGTGATCAACACGCTGGCCATGTCGGTCTTCGAGCGCAAGCGCGAGATCGGGATGCTCCGGGCGATCGGCCTGGACCGCGGCGGCATCAAGCGGATGGTCCGGCTGGAGTCCGTCGTGATCTCGGTCTTCGGCGCCGGCATCGGCCTGCTGCTCGGCTGCTTCATGGCCTGGGCGATCAACGGCACCCTGAAGTCCAGCATGGCGGGCCTGACCACCGTCCTGCCCTTCGGCCAGCTGCTGCTCTTCCTCGCCCTGGCCGGCGTGGTCGGCCTGGTGGCGGCGATCTGGCCGGCCCGCCGGGCGTCCAAGCTGGACATCCTGGCGAGCATCAAGACCGACTGACGGACCGACCGCCGGCCCGCCGGCCCCGGGCACCACGCCCGGGGCCACCGTCCTGGGACGACCACGCACACCGACCACGAGAAGGCCCCCGCCGGAGGGTTCGGCAGGGGCCTTCTCGTACTTCTGTACTCCGCCCGGTCGCACTGGCCGGCTGAGCACCACGGAGGTCGTGGTCCGGCGACGCTGCCGGGCGGAGGGCCTCCGACTCATACCCCGGTGCTCCCACACCGGGGTCGCAGTCGCTTACTTGCTGGCGAGCTCCTTGTCGGCGGCCGGCTTGGCGGCCTCGACGGGCTTGGGCGCGGGCGCCGCAGCCTCCTGGAACGCCTCGAACGGCTTCTCCATCTGGGCCAGACCCACGGTCTCGCGCTTCAGGAACATCGCCAGCGTCCAGTCGGTGAACACGCGGACCTTGCGGTTCACGGTCGGGACCATGGCGCCGTGGTAGGCGCGGTGGAACCACCAGGCCAGGCGGCCCTTCAGCTTGACCTTGCCGAAGAGGATCGCCACGCCCTTGTGCAGGCCGAGACCGGCCACCGCACCGAGGTTCTTGTGCTTGTACTCCTTCTGCGGGAAGCCGCGCATACCGGAGATCACGTTGTCGCCGAGGACGACGGCCTGACGGCAGGCGTGCTGCGCGTTCGGCGGGCACCAGGCGCCCTCGCCGGAGGCGAGGTCCGGCACCTGGGCGTTGTCGCCGGCGGACCAGACGTAGTCGAAGCCCTGGACCTGGAGGGTCGCGGCGGTGTCGACGTGGCCGCGCGGGCCGAGCGGCAGGCCGAAGTTGGCCAGCACCGGGTTCGGCTTCACGCCGGCCGTCCACACGATGGTGGAGGCGTCGACCTCGACGCCGTTCTTCAGCACGACGTGCTGGTCGACACAGGAGTCCATCGAGGTCTCGATGAAGACCTCGATGTTGCGCTCTTCGAGCTTCTCCTTGGTCCACAGACCAAGGTCCGGGCCCACCTCGGGGAGGATGCGGTTGGCCGCCTCCACCATGATGAAGCGCATGTCGTCGCGGCTGACGGTCCGGTAGATCTTGGCGGCGTCGCGCGCCATGTCCTCGATCTCGGCGATCGTCTCGACACCGGCGAAGCCACCACCGATGACGACGAAGGTCAGGGCCTTGCGGCGGATCGCCTCGTCCGTGGTGGACTCGGCCTTGTCCAGCTGCGCCATGACGTGGTTGCGGAGGCTGATGGCCTCCTCGACCGTCTTCATGCCGATGCCGTGCTCCGCCAGACCCGGGATCGGGAAGGTGCGGGAGACCGAGCCGGTCGCGACGACCAGGTACTCGAAGGGCAGCTCGTACGAGTCGCCGGCCGCGGGCTGGATGGTCGCGACCTTGCGGGCGTGGTCCACACCGGTGACAGCACCGGTGAGCACCTCCGCCTTCTTCAGGGCGCTGCGCAGCGGCGCGACGAGGTTGCGGGGCGCGACGTTGCCGCCGGCCGCCTCGGGAAGGAAGGGCAGGTACGTCATGTACGACCGCGGGTCGACGACCGTGACGGTCGCTTCGCCGTAGCGCATCTTCTTGAGGATGCGCATCGCGGCATACAGGCCGACGTAACCACCGCCGACAATGAGGATGCGAGGACGCTCCGTGGTGCTCATATCCGAAAGTATCCAGCACCGTCCGGAGCAGCGTTCGTGAGCCCGCTCACAAGCTTCTGGACACCCCGTGCTACACTTCGCGGCCCTTTTCGCCGCCCCGGGGCGTCACCTCACGCCCCCCAGGACCCCCCGGTGAGCACGGGCGTCCGAACGGCCCGGCTGAGCTGCAACGATCCGTACTACGCCTGGGTTCCCGCTTGTGATTTCGATTTTCAAACCCGCGCGGGCGCCCCGCCTGCGATCCAGCGGGCGCCACGCCGGCCGCGCCTTCAGTCCCACATTTCGGACGTTGCGGGCACGCAGGCGCGACGAATGGACGGATCGCCATGTGAAGAAATTCACGAACTTTTCCGCCCGACCCCGGGCGCGCCCCGGCCCCGGGCCCCGTCAGGGGGCTCCGGGGCCGGTCGGGTAAGGCCTGCAAGGGCTCAGGAGGCCATACTCCAGGCGATGCCGTCCAGGATGTCGTGCTCGCTGACGACCACCTCGGCGGCGCCGGTCCGCGCCATGATCTCCAACAGCTCCAGCGCGCCGGCCGCGATCACGTCCACCCGGCCCGGGTGCATCGACGGGATGGCCGCCCGCTGGTCGTGGGTGGCGGCGAGCAGCTCGTCGGCGATCCGGGCCACCTGCTCGCGGCTGATCCGCGAATGGTGGATCGCCTCGGAGTCGTACGCCGGCAGGTCCTGGGCGATCGCGGAGACGGTGGTGACCGTCCCGGCCAGGCCCACCAGGGTGGCCGCGCCGGTCAGCGGGACGGCCTCCTCGGCCTTGTCCAGCTCGGCCCGGACGTGCGCCCGGGCCTCGGCGATCTGCTCCGCCGAGGGCAGCTCGGCGCCGCCGAAGTGGCGCTCGGTCAGCCGGACGCAGCCGATGTCCACCGAGCGGGCCGCCTGGACGTCCGCCCCGCCCAGCACGAACTCGGTGGAGCCACCGCCGAGGTCGAAGACGAGGTACGGCGCCGGGAACTGACCGCCGGTGAGCTCCTTGGTGGCGCCGACGAAGGAGAGGTGCGCCTCCTCCTCGCCGCTGACGACCTCGGGCGAGACACCCAGGATGTCGCGCACGCCCTTGGTGTACTCGTCGCTGTTCTCGGCGTCCCGGGAGGCGCTGGTGGCGACGAAGCGGATCCGGTCGGGGCCGACGCCGAAGCCGGAGATGATCTCCGCGTACTCGCGGCAGGCCGCGAAGGTGCGGGCCAGCGCGTCCGGGTGCAGCCGGCCGGTCCGGTCCACGCCCTGGCCCAGCCGGTTGATGACCATCCGGCGGTCGAGGTCGGTGATCACCCCGGTCTGCGGGTCGAGGTCGGCGACCAGCAGGCGGATCGAGTTGGTGCCGCAGTCGATCGCCGCGACCCGGGTGGTGGTCATGCGCCGGCCTCCTCGGTGCCCTCGGCCGCGGCCTGCTTCTTGGCGGCGCGCTCGGCGGCCTTCTGCTGCTTGGCGGCGATCACCGCCGCGTGGTCCTGCTCCTTGGCCCGGTTGCGCGCGACCCGCTCACCCGCGGCCTCGACCTCGGCGGCGGAGACGCACGGGCCCTTGGCCCACCAGTCCTCCAGCATGCCGATCGCCTCGTCGCCGAGCGGGTTGACGCCCTCGCCGGCCGCCAGCGAGTGGCCGACCAGCACGTGCAGGCACTTCACCCGGTCCGGCATCCCGCCGGCACTCGGGAAGCCCTCCAACACCTCGATGGCGTCACGGCGGGCGATGTAGTCCTCGTGGGCCTTCTGGTAGGCGGCGGCCAGCTCCGGATCCTCGGCGAGCCGGGCGGTCTGGTCCTTCATCACGCCGTCCGCCTCCAGGGTGCCGATCAGCGAGGCGGCCTTGGGGCAGGTCAGGTAGTAGAGGGTCGGGAACGGCGTGCCGTCCGCGAGCCGGGGGGCCGTCTCCACGACGTCCGGGTTGCCGCAGGGGCAGCGGTGTGCCACGCCGCGCAGACCGCGCGGGACGCGGCCGAGCTGGGCGGCGATGGCCGCGACGTCGGCGTCGGAGACGGAGGGGTGGTTCTCAGTGGTCATGAGGGGAGCTGACTCCAGCGGGGGGCAGGGGTGTCTGCGGAGGGAGGGGAGAGGGCGGGGCGAGGGCGGCGGTGTCGGCGGCGTCCACCGAGTCCCAGACGCTGGCGTACCAGGGCTTGACGGCCTTCGCGGGAGCGGCGGCCTCACCGTCGGACGGGGCGGGTGAGGACACGGAGGACTTGGCGGCGCCCTGACCGGCCGGGTCCACCGCGATGTACGGGGTCTCCCCCGGCATCGCGTAGTGCAGCCGCGAACGGGCCTGCGCCTTGACGTACTCCGGGTCCTGCCAGCGGGCCTTCTCCCGGCGCAGCTGCTCGACCTGCTGCCGGGCGTGCTCGGCCTTCGCCCGTTGGGCGGAGATCTCGGAGCGCTGGGAGATGAACTGCCGGGTCGGGTAGGCCAGGATCGCCACCAGCGAGCAGAGAACCAGGACGAGGACGGTCGCCCGGCTCGTGAAGCGAGGCCGGGCCGCCAAGCCCGGGATCCTCCAGCCTGCCATCTCCCGTATCCCCTCCTGGTCGCGCCGGTGCCCCGCCGTCCACCCTACGGGGTGAACGGCGGGGCACCGGTCAGGCTTGCACGGGCGGGCGCGGTCGGCCCTCGTGCCTACCGCGTCGATTACTCCGCGGAGCGGAAGCGCGGGAAGGCGCCGCGGCCGGCGTACTCGGCGGCGTCGTCGAGGATCTCCTCGATGCGCAGCAGCTGGTTGTACTTGGCGACGCGCTCGGAGCGGGCCGGGGCACCGGTCTTGATCTGGCCGCAGTTGGTGGCGACGGCCAGGTCGGCGATGGTGACGTCCTCGGTCTCGCCGGAACGGTGCGACATCATGCAGCGGTAGCCGTTGCGCTGGGCCAGCTCGACGGCGTCCAGGGTCTCGGTCAGCGAACCGATCTGGTTCACCTTGACCAGCAGCGCGTTGGCGGTGCCGGTCTCGATGCCCTTGGCCAGGCGGGCCGGGTTGGTGACGAACAGGTCGTCGCCGACCAGCTGGACCTTGTCGCCCAGCTTGACGGTCATGGCCTTCCAGCCGTCCCAGTCCGACTCGTCCAGCGGGTCCTCGATGGAGACCAGCGGGTACGAGGCGACCAGCTCGGCGTAGTACTCGATGAGCTCGGCGGAGGTGAGCGCCTTGCCCTCGAACTGGTAGGCGCCGTCCTCGTAGAACTCGGAGGCGGCGACGTCCAGCGCCAGCGCGATGTCGCGGCCGGGCACGTAGCCCGCCTTCTGGATGGCCTCGGTGATGAGGTCCAGGGCCTCGCGGTTGCTGTCCAGGTTCGGCGCGAAGCCGCCCTCGTCGCCGAGGCCGGTGGAGAGGCCGCGCTCCTTCAGGACGCCCTTGAGGGTGTGGTAGACCTCGACGCCCCAGCGGACGGCCTCGGAGAAGGACTCCGCGCCGATCGGGGCGATCATGAACTCCTGGATGTCGACGTTGGAGTCCGCGTGCGAGCCGCCGTTGAGGATGTTCATCATCGGGACCGGCAGGACGTGCGCGTTCGGGCCGCCCAGGTAGCGGAACAGCGGCAGGTCGCTGGCCTCGGAGGCGGCGTGCGCGACGGCCAGCGAGACGCCCAGGATGGCGTTGGCGCCGAGCGAGGACTTGTCCGGGGTGGCGTCCAGGTCGAGCATGGCCTGGTCGATCAGGCGCTGCTCGGTGGCGTCGTAGCCGACCAGCTCCGGGCCGATCTGCTCGATGACGGCCAGGACGGCCTTCTCGACGCCCTTGCCGAAGTAGCGGTTCTTGTCACCGTCGCGCAGCTCCAGGGCCTCGAAGGCACCGGTGGAGGCACCGGACGGGACAGCGGCACGACCGGTGCTGCCGTCGTCGAGGCCGACCTCGACCTCGACCGTGGGGTTGCCACGCGAGTCGAGAATCTCACGGGCTACGACGACATCGATGGACGGCACGAGGCATCTCCTAGCGGAAGCAGGTCCGCCCGACGATGGGTGCTGTCGGGCGAACGATTGCGGAGTCGTTACGACCAGAGCCTAACCGCACGGGCTCTCGGGGCCACGCTGACCTCGGTCCCGTCTCAGCGTGTGGCCCTGCTACCCCCCGGTAGTTCACCTGGTTGCCCCACGGAAGGCGACCAGATGCGGACGAAGGGGGTCGAATCCGGCCCCCTTCGTCGAATCACCGTGAAGACGGGGCCGCTCAGCCGAGGTTGAGCACCTGGCCGGGCAGGATCAGGTTCGGGTCGGAGCCGACGGTGCCGCGGTTGCCGTCGTACAGCGACTCCCAGCCGCCGGAGACGCCCTGGGTAGCGGCGATGCCGGCCAGCGTGTCGCCGGACTGGACGGTGTAGCCGTGGCCGGCGTACTGCTGGGCGGCCGGGGCACTAGGCGCGACCGGGGCGCTCTGGGCGACCGGCGTGCTCTGGGCGGCACGGGTGTCCTGGCTCGCGGCCTGACCGGCGTACTGCTGGTAGACGCTCGGGTGGCTGGTCCAGTACCAGCCGCCGTTGTTCTGGTACCAGTACACCTTCGCCTCGGCGTCCCAGCCGGCCTGGCCGGAGAAGCCCGGGGCCTGGGTCTCCTGCTGCGCGTACGGCTGGGTCTGCTGCTGGGCGTGCGACTGGGCGGCGGGCTTCTGGGCGGGCTTCGGCTGCGCGGGCTTCGACTGGGCCGGCTTCGGAGCGGCGGGCGCGGCATCGGTGGAGGTGTCGACCGAGGCCGGTGCACCGCCCTTGCTCAGGCCGGCCTTCTGCGAGCAGACCGGCCAGGCACCCGGGCCCTGCGAGGCGAGCACCTTCTCGGCGACCGAGATCTGCTGGGCCTTGCTGGCCTGGTGGGCCTGCGGCGCGTACGAGGTGCCGCCGTACGCCTTCCACGTGCTGGAGGTGAACTGCAGACCGCCGTAGAAGCCGTTGCCCGTGTTGATGCTCCAGTTGCCGCCGCTCTCGCACTGGGCCACGGAGTCCCAGGTCGAGGCGGGGGCAGCCGCGGCGCCGGTGGCGGTGAGGATCGGCATCGCGAGTCCGACGCCGGCCACACCTGCGACGGCGATGGCCTTCTCGGCCTGGGTACGACGACGGTGACGGCCAGTTCCAACGAACAGCATGAAGAGGTCCCTCTCCGCACGCCTGCGAGGTGAGCTGTCGGGTTCGGACCGGGAGGTGGCCCGGCCGCGTCGCACGGACTTTCTGCCCGCGCGAGCGGCTTCACCCCAAGCCGTGGAGGACGGCAACAAACCTGGTTCCCCCGCCCCTGCCCAGGGTCTGGTCGGTTTCCCGTGACACGGCGGGCAGGATTCGGCGTCCCGCGCACGAGGTCCGCAGCTGCGAACTCCACGGAGGGTAGACAGATCCTCTTACCAATCACAAGCTCATATCGCCGATATCACACAGAAATTACGGTGCGTGATCGATCGTCCACCAACGGAGGCGATATGTCCGGGTTGATGATGGTTCAACCCCCCTGTCGCGGCGTGTCGGAGACGTCTCGTCAGAGTGTCGGATCCTCAGGCCGTGACACTCACGGACCTGACGGCAGGTCCGCGGAGGGTTTGTCAGCTTGCGACGGGCTTCTTCTCCGGACTGAATTCGACCGGAAGCTCACGGAGGCCACGCATGATCAGGCCGCCCCGCCAGCGCAGATTCTCCGGGCTTTCGGCCAGCCGCAGATCGGGCAATCGGGTGAGCAGGGTGGCCAGCGCCGCCCGGCCCTCCAGCCGGGCCAGCGGGGCCCCGATGCAGTAGTGGATGCCGTGCCCGAAGCCCAGGTGCGGGTTGTCCGTCCGGGCCAGGTCGAGGGTGTTCTCGTCGGCGAACCGCGCCGGGTCGCGGTCCGCCGCCGCGAGCACCACCAGCACCGGGTCGCCGACCGGGATCTCCACCCCGCCGATGGTCAGCGGGCTGGTCGCGAACCGCCAGGTGGCCAGCTCCACCGGCCCGTCGTAGCGCAGGAGTTCCTCGATCCCGGTCTCCAGCAGGGCGCTCTCGCCGCGGGCGACGGAGTCCTGCAACAGCGCCCGCTGCTCCGGGTTGCGCAGCAGCGCGTAGGTGCCGTTGCCGATCAGGTTGACGGTGGTCTCGAAGCCGGCGAAGAGGAGGATGAAGGCCATTGCCGCGGCCTCGTTCTCGGTGAGGTGCTCGCCGTGGTCGCTGGCCCTGATCAGACCCGAGATCAGGTCGTCGCCGAGGTCGGCCCGCTTGCGGTGGATCAGCTCCGCCAGGTACGCGCGAATCCGCTTGACCGCCCGCCCCACACCGCCGCGCTGGCCCCCTCCCTGGCCCGGCCTGGTGTGGCGCACCATCATGCCCGCCCAGTCCCGGAAGTCGTCCTGGTCCTCGGCCGGCACCCCGAGCAGGTCGCAGATCGCGTAGATGGGGAGGGGGAAGGCGAACTCGTGGATCAGGTCGGCGCTGCCGCGCTCCGCGAAACCGTCGATCAGCCGGTCGGTGAGCTGCTGCACCCGGGGCTCGAACTCGGCCACCCGGCGGGGCGTGAAGGCCTTCGAGACCAGGCGCCGCAGCCGGGTGTGGTCCGGCGGGTCGATGTTCAGCAGGTGGGTCATCAGGTCGGCCTGGCGTTCGCCCGGGATGCCGACCCTGCCGGTGCGGTGGGCCTGCTCGCTGTGGTGGACCGGGTTCTTGGAGAGCCGGCTGTCGGCGAGCGCCTGCCGGGCGTCCGCGTACCTGGTCACCAGCCAGGCCTCCACCCCGCTCGGCAGGGTGGTGCGGTGCACCGGCTCGTGCTCCCGCAGCCACGCGTACGCCGGGTACGGGTCGGCGGCGAAGTCCCAGGTGAAGAGCGGCGGGCGGGCGGAATCGGGCTGAACTGGCATGCGTCGACGGTATCCGGTGGGGATCGGCGCGGTTCCCTGCCGGGCCGGTCGGCCGGCGGGGCCGCCCCCCTGCAGGGGACGTGTCGGCCGGTGGGCCCGACAGGGGACGTGTCGGCCGTCGGGCGCGGCGGGTCGGTCCCCGGCCCGCGCTCGGCGGGTTCTCGGGCGCGGCAGGCGTGAGCCTGGTCACCTGAGGGGTAATCCCTGTTGCGGAGGGTCAGGACAAGCCTACGATCCTCCGCAAAGCAACACGTGGGCGCCGGTGCGGAGCCGCCCACCAGGGAGGAGCGCACCATGCGGGTCACCGGGGCAGTCGTGGTCATCGCCGTACTCGACGGCGGGTCGGGTGCCGACCTCGCACGCCGCTTCACCGCCGCCGGCGCCGTCGGCGTGCTCGTCGCCGACCAGCGGGAGGGCATCGCCGAGGACCTCGCCGCCGAGCTCGACCGGCCGGGCTGCCCGGTCGTCGGCGTCTGCGGCGACATCCGCCGGCCCAGCGACGTCGCCGCCCTGGTCGACACCGCCGAGAAGCACCTCGGACCGATCGACCTGTTCTGCGTCGCCGGGCCGGACGGCGAGCGGATCGTCTCCCTCGACGAGCTGCCCGACCACCTCGACCTGGAGCGGCTCGCCGAGCTGCTCGCACTGGTCGGCGAGGCCATCGGCGAGGTCGTGGTCCCGCAGCAGCGCCGGCCGGTGGAGGACGTCGCGACGGTCTGACCCGACCGTCCCGGGGGTCGGCCCGTGGTCGGTGCGGGGGCGGCCCCGAGCCGGTACAGGGGCGGCCCGAGCTGGTGCGGGGGCCGCCTCGCCCGGTGCGGGCCTCAGTCCTTCGGCTTGAGCCCCTCGGCGGCGCGGACGGCGTCCCGGTACTCGCGCGCGGCCGCCCGCAGCGCGGCGTCCACGTCCACCCCCGCGTCGTGCGCCCGCTGCGCCACGGCGAGCACCAGCCTGCCCGCCGACTCGGCGGTGAGCTCCGCCGGCAGCTCGTACGGCGCGTCCGGCACGCCCGCCACCCCGGACCGGCGCACCCGCGACACCAGCTTCGCCGCGTACGCCAGCGACGGCAGCCCGGCCGGCACACCGTCCAGCACCGACTCGCGATCCGACTTCTCGGCCGCCTTCAGCGTCTCCCAGTTCGCCTCAACCTCGGCGGCGCCCCCGGCCTCGGTGTCCCCGAACACGTGCGGGTGGCGGTACATCAGCTTCTCTACGATGTCCCCCGCCACGTCGTCGATCGAGAACGCGTCGGTGGGGTGCTCCTCGGCGATCCGCGAGTGGAAGAAGACCTGGAGCAGGACGTCGCCCAGCTCCTCGCGGAGCGTCCCGCGGTCCCCCTCCTCGATCGCCTCGACCAGCTCGAAGGCCTCCTCGACCAGGTACTTCACCAGGCTGGCGTGGGTCTGCTCGGCGTCCCAGGGACAGCCGCCGGGCGAGCGAAGGCGGTCCATCACCGAGACCAGGTCCAGCAGGCGCGCACCCGGCAGGTCGTACGAGCCCGGCAGCACCTCGATCTCGGGCACCTCACCCGCGTGCTCCACCGCGAGGCGCGCCAGCGCGTCGGTCAGCCCGGGGTCGCCGTCCGGGCTGCCCAGCCAGACCGTCGGGCCCGTCCCGGTCGGCTGCTCCGCCGGCAGCCCGGTCAGCAGGCGCGCCAGCGCCGGCGCCGAACCGGGCGGCACGACCTCCACCTCGACCCCGGCCTGCCGCACCGCCGCCAGCTGCGGATTCCCGGCGTCCCCCGCCAGCACCCGCCCCGCCGACCGCAGCGCCTCCCAGGCCGGCCACGCCAGCAGACCGGGGGCCACCCGGTGGGTGGTGGTGAGCAGGATCAGCTTCGCGCCCGGAGAATTCGTCACACCCCGAACCTACCCGCCCCCGACCACGGCCCGCTTCCGCGCTTCCCCGGGGGCGTCCCGGCGATCAGGCCGGGCACCGCGGCCCACGTTCCCCGGGGGCGTCCCGGCGGTCAGGCCGGGCACCGCGGCCCACGTTCCCCGGGGGCGTCCCGGCGATCAGGCCGGGCACCGCGGCCCACGTTCCCCGGCGCCGGACCCCACCCGCGCACCAAAGTCGGCCCGGCCGACTTCCTGTGCACAGTGCCCCCCGCGGGCCGGCTCAGGGGGCCAGCCAGGGTGGGGTGTCGGGGAGGAGGGCGACCTGGGCCGGGTCCCAGGTGCCGTAGCGGGGGTTGACGTGCAGGTGGAGGGCGTTGGCGGCGGCGGCCAGGGCGCGGCGGACGATGGCGTCGCCCGCCGGGGTGCCGGCGTTCCGTCCGGCTGCGGCGGCGAGGCGGGTGATGCCCAGCCGGCGGCGGTAGTAGTCGTCGATCCCGCTGCCCGGTACGCCCCTGGCGGCCAGGACCCGGGCGAGCGGGCCGGCCCCGCCGTACCTGTCCTCGTCGGCCGCGCGGGCCGCCGCCACCTCGGCGCTGTCCACCCCCGGCCCGCGGTCGGCCACCGCGCGGGCGACCACCACGTCGAGCACCAGGTCGGAGACGGCCCGCCGGGCCGGCCCGTCCGACTGCTGACGGGCGTCCGCCGAGGCGCCGCCGGCCGCGTGCCGCAGCTCCGCGACCCGGGCCTCGACCGCGCCGACCGGGATCCGCCGGCCGTCCATGAGCGCCGCCGTGCCCGGCGTGAGCCCGTCGCGCCCGCACGCGGCCAGCGCCGAGGCGGCGAGCAGGGCGCCCGCGACGGCGGTCCGACGGTGCATGGCTGGTCTCCGGGGTGACGGCGGCGCGCGGCGGGGTGTTCCGGTCGGAGGCCGGGCGTTGTCCCGAGGGTAGGGCGGCCACGGCCCGGTCGCGCGGACCGTGGCCCGAACGGGTCACCCGCACCCAGCACACCGGCCGTCAACCCTGACGATCGTCCAGGTCGCCCCCTTACTTTCGGGTCGGGCGGCCACCCGCCCGCCGCTCCTACTGTCCTGGCCATGAGGCACATGGTCAGGAGAAATGCGGTCAGAACGACGGGCACCCGGGTGGCCGTCGCCGTGGTGCTGCTGGCGGCGGGCACCGGCGTGGTGGGGTGGCTGGCCCCGGCGCGCGGCAGCGAGGGCGCTCCGGTCCGGGTGGTCGACGGCCCCTCCGCCACCGGCTACCGGCGGGTGGCGGACGCCGTCGCCGACGCCCCGCACTGGCCGGCCTCGCTGCTGGAGCCCGCCACCGAGGCCGGCCTGCTGGTCCTGGGCCTGCTGCTGGCGCTCTGCTGGTGGACGGCGCGCGGCCGGCGGGCCACCGACCTGGTCGCGGGGGCCGTGCTCACCGGTCTCGGCACGGTGCTCGCGTACGGGGCGAGTGAGGTGCTGAAGGTGGTGATCGACGAGGAGCGCCCCTGCCGGGCGCTGCTCGGCACAGCGACGGCGTCGGCACGGTCGGCGGTCGCCGAATGCCCGCCGCCGGGCGACTGGTCGTTCCCGAGCAACCACGCGACGCTGGCCGTCGCCCTCGCGACCGGCCTGGTGCTGTTGCGCCCGCGGTGGGGCCTGCTGGTCGTCCCGGTCGGCGGCCTGACGGCCGCGCTGCGGGTGGCCGCGGGCGTGCACTACCCGCACGACGTGGTCGCCGGCGCCGTCCTGGGCGCAGCCGTCACGGGCGCCGTCGTCGTCGCCCTGCTGCCGCTCGCGACGACCGCGGTGGCGGCGCTGGCCGGCGTGCGCGTCCTGGGGCCCCTGCTGGTGGGGCCCCAGCCGGCCATACCCTCCGTGTCAGGCGCGCGGACCGCCCGCGCACTCCGCGCCGAGGGTCAGGCCGGCCTCGTGCGCGAGGACGGCGGCGGCCGCCCGGTTGGGCACCCCGAGCCGCAACAGGACGGAGCTCACATGGGCTTTCACGGTCCCCTCCACCACCCCGATCCGGCGGGCGATCTGGCCGTTCGAGAGCCCGGCGGCGATCAGCGTCAGCACGTCCCGCTCCCGGCCGGTCAGCGCGGCCACCTGTTCCCGGGCGGAGGCGCGCCGGTCGGCCGGCCCGCCGGCCCCGGCGGAGGCCAGGTGGGCGACCACCCGCGCGGCCACCTTGGGTGAGAGGTAGGCGGCGCCGTCCGCGACCGCCCGGACGCCCGCGATCAGCTCCTCGGGCGCGCCGGACTTGACCAGGAACCCGTTGGCGCCACCGCCGAGGGCCCGCAGGATGTAGTCGTCCTCCCCGAAGGTCGTCAGGATGACGATCCCGGTGGCGGCGCCGGTCCGGCGGATCTCGGCGGCGGCGGTGATGCCGTCCGCACCGGGCATCCGGATGTCCAGCACGGCGACGTCCGGCCGGTGCCGCCGGACCAGCTCGACGGCGTCCCGGCCGTCCCCGGTCTCGGCGACGATCTCGATGCCCGGGTCGGTGGCGAGCACCGCTCGGACACCGGCGCGCACCATCGGTTCGTCGTCGGCGATCAGCACGCGGATCGGTGCGGCGGTCGTGCCCCGCTCCCCGCCGCTCATCCGGCGCTCACGAGACCAGGGCGTCCAGGGAGATCAACACGTCCCCCTGGAAGCAGAGCCGGTAGGCGTCTCCGGAGCGGTCGTTGTTGAACGGCTGGGCCGTGATGGCGTAGTACTCGCACGTCACACCTTCTCCCCGGGGTGGCGGGTTCCCTGCCGACGGATGGTACGGAAACTGACGGTCCGGCAGAAATCGCTGCACCGTGGCGCGATCCTGGCCGACCCGGAGCAGCGCGTAGTCCGCCGGGTCCAGCACGGCGCGGCCGGCGGTGTAGATCGTCCATCCTCGCAGGACGGTGGTCAGCACCAACACGGTGGCCAGCGGCACCAGGACGACCGCCGCCATCATCCGGCCCACCCGGCGGCGGGCGTGCCGCAACTCGCGGGCCGGTGACACGGGGGCAGGCCCGGTGGCCACAGCAGCGGGGCCGCCGGAGCGCGGGAGGTGGGCGGAGACCTCGAAACCGCCGCCGTCGGCCCTGGGCCCGTGAGCGAAGGTGCCGCCCGCCAGTCTGACCCGCTCGGCCAGGCCGATCAGGCCCCGGCCGCCGGGGGTCGGAACGCCCTCCGGGCCGACCACCGGTGACGGACCGTTCACCACCTGGACGCGGGCGCCGTCCGGCGCGTAGGCCACCCGTACCGTGACCGGCGCCTGCGGGGCGTGCTTGGCCGCGTTGGTCAGCGCCTCCTGGACCACCCGGTACGCGGCGTGCTCGGCCGCGCGCGGCAGACCGTCCGCCTCACCGGTGACGGCCAGCCCGACGTCCAGGCCGGCCGCGGCCGCCTCCTCGACCAGCTGGGCGACGCCGGCGTCGGCCGGCCCCCGGGCGGACGCCCCGTCCGCATCGTCCCGCAGGATCCCGATCACCTCGGCCAGGCGTTCCACGGCCGCGCCGGCGCCCGCCCGGATCTCCCGGGCCGCCTCCCGGTGCGGAGGGGCCAGGTCGGGTGCCAGCTTCAGAGCGCCGGCCCGCAGGGCGATCAGGCTCAGGTCGTGGCCGAGCGCGTCGTGCATGTCCTGCGCGATCCGGGCCCGCTCCCGCAGCCGGGCCTGCTCGGCCACCAGCTGCTGCTCGCGCTCCAGCCGCTCCGCCCGGTCCCAGCCGGCCCGCACCAGCTCCTGCGACTGCCGCCAGAACCGGCCCACCATCCAGGGCCCCATACCGGCGCAGACCACCAGGGACAGGAACGACGTCCCCGGCACCATCCACGCCGGCACCAGCAACGCCGCCGGCACCGCGACGGCGACCACGACGGCCAGCACCACCACCGCCGGCCGCACCCGCTCCATCCGCCGCCCGGCCAGGAACGCCGCACCGATCGCCGGCACGGCCCACCAGATGCTCACCGTGCTCAGCCCGATCGCCACCACCGCCCCCACCAGCAGCCCACCGTCGAACCACCCGCACCACCCGCGCCACCGCTGTCCACTCCGCACGGGCACGACCCTACGGAGGCCGGGTGCGGCACCGAATCTGCCGAAAGTCATACGGCCGAGGACTGGCGGGAGGGCGGGGTGCCCGGGCTCCGAGTGTGTGTCAGTGCCAGGGGGTGGTGCGGGGGTCGGGGTTGCCGGTGGTGCGGTGGGGCTGGAGGGTGTCGAGGGTCTGGCGGAGGCGGCGGACGGCCGGGTGGTGCGGGCCGTCGCGGCGTTCGCGGTCGAAGAGGAGTCGGAGCAGCCACTGCCAGGCCGCCTCGACGTCGCCGGCCGCCGTGAGCAGGGCGCCGATCCGCTCGCGGATGTCGAAGGCCCGGTCCGGGTCGGGGCCCGGTCCGGTGGTGAGCAGCGCCCGGTACTCGGCGAGCGCCTCCGGGCCCTGGCCGAGCCGGTCCAGGCACTCGGCGGCCCGGAAGCGGTGTTCCAGGGCCTGCGGGCCGTACGGGCCGCCGTCCGCGGTCGCGGCGAGCACCCGGTACTCGGGGAGCGCCTGCCGGTAACGGTGCTCCTGGTGGAGGGTGCGGGCGTAGATGGTCCGGATGGTGCGGACGAGCGGTGCGCCGTCGCCCAGTTCGGCCTGGGCGCGGGGCAGCAGGGTCGCGGCGAGGTCGAGTACTTCGGCGCGCCGGCCGGCGTCGACCAGGTCGGAGAGGCGGGCGCAGGCGGCGGCCAGGTCCGGTTCGCTCACCGAGGATGGAGGAGCTGCCGGTGGTGCGGCGGGCGTGGGCACCGCTGCCATCAGGAACGGGTGCGGCTCCCTGCGCGCAGCCGGCGGTACGGCGGCCGGCGCCGGCGCCACTGCCGTCTCCTCCGTCCGGGGCTGCGGCTGGTGGGGGTGGCGGTACGGGCGGGTGGGATCGGGCAGCGGCCCGTACCGGGGCTGCGGGGCGGGTACGGCCGCGGGGAGCAGCGGGAGCAGCCGCGCGTAGACCTGCTGGGCGTGGGCGGGACGGTCGGCGGGCTGCTTGGCGAGGAGGTCGAGGACCAGCCGTTCGAGCGGTTCCGGGACGTCGGGCCGGAGGTCCCGCAGCGGTACGGGCGGCTCGTCGACGTGCTGCCGCAGCACGCCGAGCGCGCTGGGTGCGCGGAACGGCTCCTCGCCGGTGAGCATCGCGTGCAGCAGGCAGCCGAGCGCGTACAGGTCGCTGCGCGGGTCGATGGTGGCGGCGAGTGCCTGCTCGGGGGCCATGTAGGAGGGGCTGCCGATCGGGACGCCGGTGAGGGTGAGGCGGGTGGCCTCGGTGTCGAGCGCGGTGGCGATGCCGAGGTCGAGCAGGACGGTCCGGCCGTCGTCCCGGACCATCACGTTGCTGGGCTTGAGGTCGCGATGGACGACCGGCACGGCGTGGACGGCGGCCAGCGCCGCGCAGAGCTGGGCGGCGACGGCGGCGGCGCGCTCGACCGGGAACGGCGAGTCCTCGGCGATCAGGTCGGCCAGGCTGACGCCCGGGACTCGCTGCATCACGAGGTACAGCTCGCCGTCGTCCTCGCCCGCGTCGAAGACGGTGACCAGGCCGGGGTGGTCGAGGGCGGCGGTGATCCGGCATTCGCGCAGGAAGCGGCGTCGGAGTTCGTCGCCGTGGCGGCGGCGTTCGGTGTCACCACGGCCGCCGCCACTGCTGCCGCCGGACGGGTCGGCGGCAAGGAGCTGGTCGGTGCGGAGCAGCTTGACGGCGACCGGGCGGTCCAGCCGCTCGTCGTAACCGCCCCAGACCTGGCCCATCCCGCCGTGGCCGATCTTCTCGGCCAGCCGGTAGCGGCCGCCGATCACCCGGGCGGTGGTCACGGCCGACCGCCCTCACGGGCCTGACGGCGCAGCAGTTCACCCAGCTCGCGCAGCTCGTCGCCGGTCGCGGGGGCCGCTCCGGGAGGGGGCGGCCCGGGAAGGGGCCCGGATCCGGGGGCGGGCGCAGAGGCAGGGGTCGCGTACCCGGGCGCAGGGGCCTGGCCGTACGGCGCGTACGGCGCGGCGGGCATGCCCGACGCGGCGGTGGGCGGCATGCCCGCGGCGGTGGGCGGCGCGGCCGGCGCGGCGGTCGGCGCGTAGTAGGCCGCCGGGGCGGGCGGCTTGGGGCGGCCGGCGTTCCAGATCACCTGCAGGTCCATCACCAGGAAGTGCAGCGGCGTGCCCAGCCACATCAGCACCATCGCCACCATGCCGATGGTGTCCGCGGTGGGTGCCTTGGTGCCGCCGGCGACGCCCGCGCAGACCAGGTAGGTGAGGAACACCCCGATGAAGGCCACCGCGCCGATGATGTCGTACGCCCGCCGCCTGCGGATCGCCAGCAGCAGTGAGGGGATCACGCCCAGCAGACCGATGGTCACCAGCGGGACGAGGGACCACAGCACGCGACCGAGCACGCCGAACGGACCGGCGGCCATCCCCGGGCGCAGCGCCGGACCGGCCTGGGTCGGCGGGACGGGGTAGGGCTGGGCGGAGTAGGGCTGGGCGGAGTAGGGCTGGGCGGAGTACGGCTGGGTCGGATACTCCTGAGCGGGGTACGGCTGGGCCGGGTACTGCCGGCCGGAGTGGGGCGGGGCGCCGTACGGAGCCCCGCCGGGTATGCCGTTGTGGGGCGCGCCACCGGGGAACGCGCCGCCGGGCGGTGGTCCGTACTGCCCGGGGTACTGCCCTGACATGTGCGCTCCTGAGCGGGTGAGGACGGCGGTCGGCCGCGGTACGGACGAACCCCGCACACCGTACCGCCCGCGGCCTGCGCGCCGGAGGGCTTCCCGGCCCTCGGACCGGCGAGGCCGACGGCCGGCCCTGACCGTGACGACGGGAGGTCAGGGATGCTCCGGTGGCCGGGCGGTGCCGGTCGCGAGGGCGTCGGTGAGGGCCTGGGTGAGGGTGCGGGCGAGGGCGGCGGCCTGCTGGAGGCTGGCGTCGAAGGTGGCGAGGCGGGCGAAGGCCGCGCCGAGCGCGCGCTGTTCGGTGAGCGGGAGGCGGGGGAGCTCGACCCGGCGGATGTCGAGGCGGGCGGTGGTGGAGGCGTGGCTGGCGGCCCGGCGGGTGGATGCCGTGGAGCGCAGGTGGCCGGCCAGGAAGTCGGGGTCGAGCGCGGCCGGGTCGGGGCGCAGCAGGTGGAGTTGGCGGCCGAGCGCGGCGCCCGCGAGCGGGCTGCCCGGCTCCACGGCCCGGGCGACGCCGCCGCCGAGGGCGGGGACGAGGACGTCCCCGGGGCGGATCCGGACGTCCCCGGCGGCACCGGCGGCACCGGCCGACCCGACCGAACCGACCGGGCCCGCCGGATCGAGGACGGCGCTGGGCGGGCTGCCCGCGAGGAGGTCCTGATCCGTCAGCACCGGGGTACCTGACGGGCCGGCGCCCGCCGGGCGCGCCGGCGCGCCGGCCCCGGAGGAGTACACCTCCAGCACCCCGCCGCGCACCAGCTCCCCCACCGTCACCACCGGGGAGACCTGGGGCACCTGAAACACCGCGGCGCCCGCACCGTACGCACCCGTGCCGGACGCGCCCGCCCCGGCTCCGGCCGGCGCCGGCAGCAGCGAGCCCGGGTCCGCGAGAGCGCCCAGCAGCTCGCTCAACCGTCCGCTCAGGTGGGAGAGTTCGGCGGCGCTTCCGACCGGTGAGGCGGGCGGGACGTGCCGGGTGGGCGAGAGGTCTGTCTCGTCGTCGAGCAGGTCGATCGCGGCCATCGTCCGGTGGACGCCCGGCCGGTCCTGCGGCAGCGGCAGGCCTTCGCGGGCGGCGAGGTCGAAGGCCCGCCAGGCGTCCACGACCGTCCGGCGCAGCTCGGCCCACCGGACCTTGTCGCGCCCGCCCTCCCCCGGCTCCGCGCCCGACGGCGAAACGGCGGACAACGAAGCGGCGGACAGCGAGGCGACCGACGACGAAACGGCGGACGACGCAGCGGCGGACGGCACCGACGACGCGTCGAGCATCAGCACCTGCCGGAAGTCGTCGCCCGGGCGGGGCGCACGCAGCACCCACAGGTGGAGCGGCACCCCGTACGGCGGGGCGGCGCCGGCCGGCAGGGCGACCACGGCCCGCAGGGCGCCGGAGCGCAGCAGTTCGGCGCGGACGCGGCGCCCGGACCGGCGGGTGGCGACGGTCGGCGGCAGCAGCAGCGCGGCGAGGCCGCCGGGACGGGTGTGGGCGAGGCAGTGCAGCACCCAGGCGAGTTCGGACTCGCCGCGCGGTGGGACGAGCCCGCCCGGCCAGCGGGTGTCGAACTGCAACTCGTCGTGGCCCCAGTCCCGTTCGTTGTAGGGCGGCTGGCAGAGCACGGCCTCGAAGGTGTCGCCGGGGTAGCCGTCGGCGCGCAGGGCGTCGCCGGGGCGGACCTCGACCGGGAGCGGACCGGGGTCGGCGGCGGGCGTGCGCAGGGCGAGCCGCAGGCGGGCGAGCGCGGCGGTGACCTCGTCGGCGTCCTGGCCGTAGCGGCCGGTGGTGGGCGGGAGGGCGAGCAGCAGGGCGCCGAGGCCGGCGGCCGGGTCGAGCACCGTGGCGGGGACGCCGGCGACGGCCGCGAGCAGCTCGGCGGCCTCGGGCGGGGTGGGGCTGAGCTGGCGGGTGTTGGCCTCGGCGTACCGGGTGAGCAGTTGCTCGTACGCGCCCGGGGCGCCGGCGGCGGAGGCGAGTTCGCCGAGCAGGCGGGCGAGGTCCAGCTGGGTGGAGCCGAACAGGCCGGGGAGGTGCGGGTCTGCGGCGCCGTCGCCGAAGGTCCGGACGGCGGCGTCGACGAGCGCGCGGGGCAGGGCGGTGGCGAGCCGGGTGTCGGGCTCGGCGGCGAGGGCGGGCCAGCGGCCGGGCTCGCGGTGCAGCAGCAGGAGGATGCTGCCGGCCTGGAGGAGCGGCGCCGCGGGGTGGCCGGCGGGGTCGCGGAGGGTTTCCAGCAGCTGCCAGACGCGTTCCAGCAGCGGCAGTTCGGCGATCTTGCCCTGGTCGCGGAGCCAGTCGGCCACCTCGTCGAGCGAGAAGGTCGGGCTGCTGTCGGTGCCGCCGACCGGGCGGGGGAAGTCGGCGTGGCGGCGGCGCCAGTTGCTGACGGCGGCTCGTCCGACCCCGGCCAGCCGGGCGATCTCGACGGCGGTCACCTCAGGACGGTCCGGCATGGGGGGCTCCTTCGGCGCACGCGGTCTGGGGTGTGACCACACCCGCACACGAGGCCCGGGGTGTGACCACACAGCATAGCCAGCACCCTCCACCTCGGAGTTCACACGTGAACAGAGAGGTTCTACGAACCCGTGTTGACATCGTTCACAGTGAATGGTGTGATCTCTCTGTCGGCACCGCAGAGGGCGCCGACACCACACCACCGAGAACCGGGAGACACCCCATGTCGGTCACCACCCGCGCCACCCGCGCCACCCGCACCACCCGCCGCAACGCCGCCCTGCTGCTCGGCGCCGCGCTCGTCGCCCTCACCGCGACGGCCTGCAACTCCACCGGCGGGTCCACCGTCTCCACCGAGCCGAAGCAGACCTCCGCCGCGGCCGCCACCACCGGCGCCGGCGACGCCGCCAAGCCCGCCGAGTCCAAGCCAGCCGACGCCCCCAAGGCCGCGGCCAAGCCGGGCGACACCATCGCGCTCAAGGGCAACGACCCGGCCGACACCGCCGACGTCACCCTGGTGAAGGTGGTGGACAACGCCGAGGGCGAGGACGAGTTCACCCACCCGGCCGACGGCAAGCGCTTCGTCTCGGTCCAGTTCCGGATCAAGGCGAGCGGCAAGAAGGCCTACAGCGACGTTCCCGGCAACGGCGCCAAGCTGCTGGACGCCCAGGGCCAGGCCTTCGGCTCGACGGTCGCCGACACCAAGGCGGGCCCGAGCTTCCAGGTCCCCGCCAACATCGCCCCCGGGGAGAGCGCCCTCGGCTTCGTCACCTTCGAGGTGCCGAAGGACGTCAAGCTCGACAAGGCCCAGTTCGGCCTCGACAGCGGCTTCGCCCCGCAGACCGGCCAGTGGAAGCTCGGCTGACCAGGAGCCGCCCTCCCCGAACGCGCGACGGCGGCCTCAGGCACCATGGCCCGAGACCGCCGCAAGGCCCGCCGAAGCGGGCGGGCTCACCCGCCGAAGCGGCCGGTGAACCTCCCCACCGCTACTTCTTCGCCCCCGCCAGGTCGTCGAACATCGCCGACAGGAACTCCCGGCACCACCCCAGCAGTTCACGCCCGACCAGCGGCTTGCCGCCGATCCGGCCGGTGGACGGCCGGGGCACCAGCAACTGCTGGGCGGCCGCCTTCACCTGGCTGCGCGGGTAGAGCCGGTTCAGCCGCAGCTGCTGCGACTCCCGCAACTCGACCGGCCCGAACCGGACGTTGGCGCCCTGCAACGTGATGTCCGCGATCCCGCAGCGCCGCGCGTACAGCCGCAGCGCCGCCACCAGCAGCAGGTTCTCCACCGGCTCGGGCAGCTTGCCGTACCGGTCCACCAGTTCGTCGCGGACCTGCTTGATGTCGTCCTCGGAGTTGACCGCCGCGATCGAGCGGTACGCCTGGAGCCGCAGCCGCTCGCCCGGGGCGTAGTCGTGCGGCACGTGGGCGTCGACCGGCAGCTCGATCTTGACCTCCAGCGGCTCCTCCTCCGGCTCTCCGCCGCCACCCGCCAGCGACTCCCGGAACTCGGCCACCGCCTCGCCGACCATCCGCATGTAGAGGTCGAAGCCGACGCCCGCGATGTGCCCGGACTGCTCACCGCCGAGCAGGTTGCCGGCGCCGCGGATCTCCAGGTCCTTCATCGCCACGTACATACCGGCGCCCATCTCGGTGTGCTGGGCGATGGTGGCCAGCCGCTCGTGCGCCGTCTCGGTCAGCGGCTTCTCCGGCGGGTACAGCATGTACGCGTACCCGCGCTCGCGGCCACGGCCGACCCGGCCTCGCAGCTGGTGCAGCTGGGAGAGGCCGAAGGTGTCGCCGCGCTCGACGATCAGGGTGTTGGCGTTGGAGATGTCGATGCCCGACTCCACGATCGTGGTGGAGACCAGGACGTCGAACTCCTTCTCCCAGAAGTCGACGACGACCTTCTCCAGCGCCGTCTCCCCCATCTGTCCGTGGGCGGTGGCGACCCGTGCCTCGGGGACGAGGTCCTTCAGCCGGGCCGCCGCCTTGTCGATCGACTCGACCCGGTTGTGGATGTAGAACACCTGGCCCTCGCGCAGGAGTTCACGCCGGATGGCGGCCGAGATCTGCTTCTCGTCGTACGGGCCGACGAAGGTCAGCACCGGGTGCCGCTCCTCCGGCGGGGTGGTGATGGTGGACATCTCGCGGATGCCGGTGACCGCCATCTCCAGGGTGCGCGGGATCGGGGTGGCGGACATGGTCAGCACGTCCACGTTGGCCCGCAGCTTCTTCAGCTGCTCCTTGTGCTCGACGCCGAACCGCTGCTCCTCGTCCACGATGACCAGCCCGAGGTCCTTGAACCTGGTCTCGGAGGAGAAGAGCCGGTGGGTGCCGATGACGACGTCCACCGAGCCCTCGAACAGCCCCTCCAGGACGGCCTTCGCCTCGCTGTCGGTCTGGAAGCGCGACAGCGCCTTCACCGTCACCGGGAAGTTGGCGTACCGCTCGGCGAACGTCGAGAAGTGCTGCTGCACCAGCAGCGTGGTCGGCACCAGCACCGCCACCTGCTTGCCGTCCTGCACCGCCTTGAAGGCCGCCCTGACGGCGATCTCGGTCTTGCCGTAGCCGACGTCGCCGCAGATCAGCCGGTCCATCGGGACGGACTTCTCCATGTCGGACTTGACCTCGGCGATGGTCGTCAGCTGGTCGGGCGTCTCCGCGTAGGGGAAGGCGTCCTCCAGCTCGCGCTGCCACGGGGTGTCCGGGCCGAAGGTGTGGCCGGGGGCGGCCATCCGGGCGGAGTACAGCTTGATCAGGTCGGCGGCGATCTCCTTGACCGCCTTCTTCGCCCGCTGCTTGGTCTTCGCCCAGTCCGCGCCGCCGAGGCGGTGCAGCGTGGGGGCCTCGCCGCCGACGTACTTGGTGACCTGGTCCAGCTGGTCGGTCGGCACGAAGAGCCGGTCGCCGGGGTGGCCCCGCTTGGCCGGCGCGTACTCCAGCACCAGGTACTCGCGGGTGGCGCCCTGGACCGTGCGCTGCACCATCTCGACGTAGCGGCCGACGCCGTGCGCCTCGTGGACGACGTAGTCGCCCGCCACCAGCGCCAGCGGGTCGATCGCGTTGCGGCGCCGGGACGGCATCCGCCGCATGTCCTTGGTGGAGGACTTCTGGCCGGAGAGGTCGGTCTCGGTGATGACGGTCAGCTTGAGCGCCTCGTCGACGAAGCCGTGCTCGATCGAACCGCAGGACACGTAGACGACGTCCCGGGTCGGCGCCTCGCCGAGGTCGGCGACCAGCCGGGCCGGGATGCCCTCGTTGCCGAGCACCTCGGCCAGCCGGGAGGCCGGGCCGTGGCCCTCCGTCACCATGACGACCCGCCAGTCGGCGGCCAGCCGCTCCTTGGCGTCGGCGATCGCGCGGGCGGTGTCCCCCCGGTACGCCTCGACCGCGTGCATGCCCAGCGTCAGGGTGTTGACGTCGAACTCCAGGACCGTGCCGACCGAGGCGTCGCTGGTCGCGAACGGGCTGACCGACCACCAGGGAAGGCCGATCTCGGCCGCGTGCTCGCGCACCTCGGCGAGCGATCGCAGCGAGGCGGCGGAGACGTCGATCGCCTCCAGGTCGATCGGCCGGTCGCCGCCGGCCGCGGCCGCCACCCAGGAGGCGTGCAGGAACTCCTGGCTGGTCGCCACCAGGTCGGCGGCCCGGGTGCGGACCCGCTCGGGGTCGCAGACCACGGTGACCGAGCCGAGCGGCAGCACGTCGAGCAGCAGCTCCATGTCGTCCACCAGGACGGGCGCCAGCGACTCCATGCCCTCGACGGCGATGCCCTCGGCGATCTTGTCGAGGATCTCCGCCAGCCCCGGGTGCTCGACGGCGAGTTCGGCGGCCCGCGCCCGCACCTCGTCGGTCAGCAGCAGCTCACGACAGGGCGGCGCCCAGAGGCCGTGCTCGGCGATCTCCAGCGAGCGCTGGTCGGCGACCTTGAAGTACCGGATCTCCTCGACGTCGTCGCCCCAGAACTCCACCCGGAGCGGGTGCTCCTCGGTCGGTGGGAAGACGTCCAGGATGCCGCCGCGAACGGCGAACTCGCCTCGCTTCTCGACCAGTTCGACCCGGGCGTAGGCGGCCGCGGAGAGCCGCCGGGCGATCTCCTGCAGATCGTGCGACTCGCCCCGCCGGACGGCCACCGGCTCCAGCTCGGCCAGCCCCTTCACCTGCGGCTGCAGCACCGAGCGGACGGGGGCCACGATCACCTGCACCGGGCCGGCCGCCGGGTCGTCCGCCCGCGGGTGCACGATCCGGCGCAGCACGGCCAGCCGGCGGCCGACCGTGTCCGAGCGCGGCGAGAGCCGCTCGTGCGGCAGCGTCTCCCAGGCCGGATACTCGGCGACCGCGTCCGGCGGAAGCAGCGAACGGAGCGAGGCGGCGAGGTCCTCGGCCTCCCGGCCGGTCGCCGTGACGGCCAGCACCGGGCGGCCGCGCTCCCCCGCCGCCTGCCCGGCCATCGCGCGGGCCAGCGCGGCGATGGCGAACGGCCTGGCGGCGGGGGGACCGACCAGGTCCAGGTGGTGGCGGCCGCCCGCCGCGGCACCGGTGGCGGTCGCGGCCTCGATCGCCTCGGCGAGCGCCGCGTCCCGCGCGACGACATCGAGCAGTCCGGTCAGGCTCATCTGGAGTCTCTTCTTCGTCCCGTGGCTGGTGCTGCCCGGGGCGGCAGAGGCCCGCCGGGGCAACGCGAACGGCCCGGCACGCCGAGCGGCCGGGGGTCTCCAGACTACGCCGCAGCACCGACACGCACGTGGCGCACGGCCGGGGCACGCCCGCGCGGACGGCCGCGGCCGCACCGGGACGAGGACGAAGCACCGGGCGCCGACTGCGACTGCGCCTCCGCGATCTGCCACGAACTGGACATACTCCTGTCACTGCCCGTCCATGGAGATCGCGCACCATGGTGAATGTGCCCGCCGCACCCAACCGTGGGGGATGGCTGCGGAGGGGCACAGTCGCACACCCGATGGGGGTCGGGGGTGCGAGGCCGGGCGACCCTGGGTGGGGGCGCCCGCCCAAGCGCCGGGAACCGTGGCGCCCTTTCCTGGAGGGCGCCACGGGTCTCGGCCCCTTTCGTCAGCGGCGCCCGTTCAGCGGCGTCCCGACCCGCCCCCGCGCGCAGCCTCCCCTCGCGGCCTCCCCTCACAGCTTCCCCTCACGGCCCCGTTCGCAGCCTCCTTCGCGCCCGTTCACGGCGCCGCGCACATCCGCACCCTGCATTTGCGCGAACGCTCACCCGGGCCGGTCCGCCCTCCCTACCCTGTGGTGAAGACCGTGTGGAGACGCCCGGAGGGGCCAGGGGGCGTCGCGATGGAGGGGGTTCTTCGTCATGCGCGTTGTCATCGCAGGCCAGGGGTACGTGGGGCTGCCGCTGGCGGTCCGGGCGGCCGAGGTGGGGCACCGGGTGGTCGGCTACGACGTGGACGAGCGCCGGATCAAACGGCTGGCGGTCGGCGAGTCCTACGTCGAGGACATCCCGGCCGAGCGGCTGCGGCCGCTGCTGGAGAACGGAACGTACCTGCCGTCGGCCGAGCCGGCCGACGTGGCGGGCTTCGACATCGCGGTGATCACCGTGCCGACCCCGCTGCGCGACGGCGTGCCCGACCTGTCGTACATCGAGGCCTCGGCCGCGCTGCTCTCCCAGCACCTGCGGCCGGGGGCGACCGTCGTCCTGGAGTCCACCACCTACCCGGGCACCACCGAGGAGCTGCTCGCGCCGCTGCTGGAGGAGGGGTCCGGGCTGACCGCGGGCCGGGACTTCCACCTCGGCTACAGCCCCGAGCGGATCGACCCGGGCAACCCGACCTGGCGGCTGGAGAACACCCCGAAGGTGGTCTCCGGCATCGACCCGGCGGCGCTGGCGGCGGTCGACGGCTTCTACGGACAGCTGGTGGAGCGGACGGTGCCGGTCTCCTCCTGCAAGGAGGCCGAGCTGACCAAGCTGCTGGAGAACACCTTCCGGCACGTGAACATCGCGCTGGTCAACGAGCTGGCGATGTTCGCCCACGACCTCGGCATCGACGTCTGGGAGGCGATCGACGCCGCCTCCACCAAGCCGTTCGGCTACCTCCGCTTCACCCCGGGGCCCGGTGTCGGCGGGCACTGCCTGCCGATCGACCCGTCCTACCTGTCCTGGCGGGTGGAGCGGGCGCTCGGCCAGTCGTTCCGCTTCGTCGAGCTGGCCAACGACGTCAACAGCCACATGCCCGACTACGTGGTGCGCCGGCTCGGCGAGGCGCTGAACGAGCGGCAGCGCTCGGTGAAGGGCTCCCGGGTGCTGCTGCTCGGGCTGGCGTACAAGAAGAACACCGGCGACGCCCGGGAGACCCCGGCGGCCCGGATCGCCGAGCTGCTGGGCCGGATGGGCGCCGAGGTCCGCGCGGCCGACCCGCACGTGGTGGTCGGGGTGCACGTCCCGGAGCCGGTCATCCCCGGGCAGCGGGCGGCCGAGCAGGACCGCCACGGCGACCCGTTCGCCGCCGTCCGCCGGGTCGAGGCGACGCCGGAGGAGCTGGCGGCGGCGGACGCGGTGGTGCTGCTCGCCGACCACGACGAGTTCGACTACGACGCGGTGACCGCGCACGCCCGGTACGTGCTGGACTGCCGCCGCCGGCTCTCCGGCGCGTCGGTCGAGGTGCTCTGACCGCGCTCCCGCCCCGGACGGCAGAACGCGGTGCCGGGCGTCCGCACCCGCCCGGCACCGCACAAGGGACGTGATCCGGCTACCAGCGGGACAGGTTGATGTCGTACATCATCACCTGGTGGCCCTGGTGGCCGTTGAAGTCGTACTGCTCCCAGTTGAAGACGGTCCAGGAGCCCATGCCGCCCCCGAGATAGGTGACGACCCGGTTGTTGCCCGCGTCGATCCGGTCGACGTTGTAGATGCGGACCGCCATCCAGCCGTCGTTCGCAAAGCAGAGCTGCCCGCTGTAGCCGTAGTTGTAGACCTTCGCGTAATCGTTGCGGTCACCGCAATCGACCCGGTTCACCGCGTGCGCACCGGCGACCGGCAGCAGTGCGGCCGCGGCGGCGGTGAGGACGGCGAGCGCGCCGGCCCGGCGGGCCCGGCCTTTTCCGGTGCGACGTTCCTTGCGAGGATTTGCGGGATTTGTGCGGTGAATCATGAAACCCCTCCATCGACGGCGGTTGCGACTCCAGAGATTTACATGGGACCCCGCCGCCGAACAGTTGATTTCCGGCCAAGCCGAGCCCCGCGAGCAGTCCCCGGAACGGGCCGAAAGGGAATGCGCTAGGGTCCGAACAAGCTTGCAGCGCTTGAGGATCGGAGCAGAAGGTTGGCACGTCCACCACATTTCGGACGATTCGCCGCCGTCACCCTGGCGGCCGCTTTATCGGCCTTTTCCGCGGGCTGTACCAGTTCATCCGGCAGCGGTCCGGCGGAATCCCCGCCGACCCCGCCGGAGATCAGCGCACCGAAACCTCCGGAATCAGGGCGCGCCGGAATGACCGGACTTCCGCTCTCCGCTTATCAGGCCAATGACCAGGTGGCCGTGAAAGAGATTCAGGCGAGGAATGCGCTGATCGTCTCCTGTATGCGCAAGGCGGGGTACGCGGCGTTCGACGGCGACGGGCTCCAGGCCGCGCAGGCCCCCGACAACGCGACCGCCCTGCCGGCCGGTGCCTGGGGGTACCTCGGGACGGCGGTCGCGGGCGTCCAGGGCTTCCACCCGCCGAAGCGGTCCCTCCCCCGGCCGGCCGGACCGGCGGCCGGGTCCGGCGAGGCGTACGACAGCGCCCGGGTGGACTGCGACCGGCAGGCGGCGGAGCGGATCGGCTCGCCGTCCGGGCCGGGGACGGAGCTGGTCGGCCGTCTCTTCGACGAGTCGATCGCGGCGACCGGCCGCGACACCCGGGTGGCCGCGGCGACCAAGGAGTGGTCGGCCTGCATGGCCACCGCCGGCTTCCGGACCGACGATCCGGCGGTGCTGCCGGACCGCTTCCGGGCCGCCCCGGAGGCCACCCCCACCGAACTCGCGACGGCCCGTGCCGACGCGGACTGCACGGGCCGGACCAACCTGGCCGGGATCTGGTTCGCCGTCCTGGCCGGCTACCAGCAGCAGCAGATCGACCGCAACGCAGAGGCCCTGACCGCCCAGAAGGATGCGGTCAGGGCCCAGGACGCGAAACTCGCGCAGCTGCTGGCAGGCGACGGCTCGTGACCGCCGCCGGCCGCCGGTCGGGCGCCAGGCCTCGGGCCTCAGCCGCCAGGCCGCGGACGCCGCCGTCAGCGCCGGTTGTAGCCGACCGTGTTCGGCGTGGCGTACTCGCCGCCATCGTCGACGATCACGATCTTCGGGATGATCCGGGTCTCCTCCTCCGGCCTCCCCGGCCCCTCCGGGGCACCGGAGAGGGCACTGCCGGAGGCGGACGACCCGTTCGGCGGCGAGGACGGCCGCGGCGGCGCCCCGGCCGGAGCGACGGCCGGAGAAGCGGCGGGAGAGGCGGCCGGAACGGCGGGCTGGGACGCCGCCAGGGGCGCTGGCGCCACCGGCCCCGGCGTGACCCGGCCCGGGGTGACCGACGGCACCGTGGTGGCCGCCTCTGCCGGCCGGCCGGCGCCCACGGCGACGTCCTTGCGCAGGTCGGCCACCGCGATCTCCCCGGTGTCCGCCTCCGAATCCACCGCCGGCGCGCCCGCCCCGGACACCCCGGACACCTCGAACGCCTCGGACGAATCCGCAGCGTCCGTCACGGCCACACCCTGAACAGCCGCGCCCTGAACAGCCGGGGCCTGCACTGCCGGGGCCTGCGCTGCCGCAGCCTCCTCGGCGGGCTCGATCGCGCCCACCGCCGCGCCGGTGAGCGAGGCGAGGGTGGCCTTGATGTGGTCCAGGTGCTGCTGCACCGTCTCGTGCCGGACCGCGAACTCGCGCTGCTCGCGCTCGCTCGCCGCGTTGATCTGCTCGGCCTCGCGGCGGGCCTGCTCGACCAGCTGGTCCGCCCGGGCCTGCGCCTCGGCGTCCGACTGCTTGATCTGCCCGAGCACGGTCTCCCGGTGCTGCTCGGCCTCCTTGAGCCGGCGCTCGGCGGTCGCCGAGACCTCCGCGTCCTCGGCGTCGGCCCTGGCCTCGGCCGCGGCGAACGTCTCGTCGGCCTTGCGGCGCAGCTCGGCCAGCTTGGCCTCGGCCTGCTCGGAGGCCTCGGCGGCCGCGACCCGCACCTTGGCGGCGTGGGCGGTGGCGGAGTCCCGCAGCGTCCGGATCTCGCGGTCGGTCTCGGCCCGGATCGTCTCGGCCTCGGCCCTGGTCCGCTCGTCGGTGCGGCGGGCGGCCTGGTCGGACTCGGAGCGGGTGGTGGCGGCGTACTCCTTGGCGGCCTGGCCGAGGGCCTGGCCGGCCTCGTACACCTCGTCGCGCAGGTCCTCGGCGAACCGCTCGGCGGCCTCCCGGACGGCGCGGGCCTCGTTCTCGGCCATCCGGGCCAGGCCGGCGGCCTGCTCGCTGAGGACCTGGTAGTCGGGTTCCGGGGCGTCGGCGGCGGCCTGTTGGATGTCGGCCAGGCGGCGCTCCATCTCCCGGATTCCGGCGCCGAGCACACTCAACCGTTCCCACGCCTCGTCGCGCTGGACGGTGAGAGCGGCCAGCGCTCGGTCGACCTGCTCGGGCGCGTAACCACGCCGGGCAGCGGTGAAGCCGTACTGGGGGACGGCGTCGCTCATGGGCTCTTCCCCTCGGGTCGCGGGCTGCGGAGCCCATGATCGGACGGATCGGACGGATCGGGAACCCGATCGAGGACCGGGTCTCACTATCGACGCGGTACTGATCGGAACGTGTTGAGGACCGGACGAGTAGACCCATCCTCTTGACCTATTTTGCGCAGATCAGGGCGAAACCCCAACGAGGCAGAGCCGCAGCGGCATGCCGAAGGGGTCGTTCCGGACACCGGAACGACCCCCTCCACCTGCGCGGATCCGGAGCGACCTGCTACAACAGGCCGTCCCAGAACTGCTCCAGCAGGACGGCCCACCAGGTGTCCGCCGACTGCAGGGCCGCCGGGTCGATCGCGGCGAGCTGAGCCTGGAAGTCGGTCGTCCAGCGACCGGCCTGGTCCGGCGTCAGCCCGTACCGCAGCCGCCACATCCGGCCCAGCAGGGCCAGGGCGCGGACGAACTCCGGTACACCGCTGTTGACGAACCGAGGCGGCTCTCCGGTTCCGTCGATGTCCACCGCGACCACGTGCGCTGTGCCGTACTGCACACAGAGCTGACGGCCGTAGTCGTTGCCGAGCACCAGGTAGCCGCCGAAGTCCGGGCCGCCGGCCAGGCCGCGCTCGGCGGCCAGCTCGGCGAGCGTCGGGATCGGGCGGCCCTCCTGGGCCTGGGCCCAGAAGAACGGGCCGAACTCGCGCGGCAGGCCCGCCCACATCAGGGTCTGCGCCACCGGCTCGGGGACGCCCTGGCGGGAGACGGCGCGCTGCTCGAAGCGGAACACGTTCGGGCCGAAGGCCTGGCCGAGCTCCTGGGCGAGCTCCTGCGGTGCGATCGGCGGCAGCGGCGGCACCGTCCCCGGCGCGGGCAGCGGCACCCGGAACGGGCGGACCCGCTGGGCGCCGGAGGCCAGCTGGTGCAGCTCGTCCAGGTGGTCGAGCAACTGGGCCATGCCGGCCTGCCGGGAGTGGTGGTCGCGGCCGTAGTCGGCGGTGTGGGTGAGCCGGACGTTCGGCCAGGAGGCGGCGATCATGCGGTTGCAGTAGCCGCCCGGGAGGTCGCAGGACTCCAGCTCGGTGTAGAGCTCCAGCACCTGCTCCGGCGGGACGTTCAGCCGCCGCAGGTCCTGAAGGATCTTCCACTCCGGGTGCGGGGTGCCGGGCTCGCTGCGGTGCAGCAGCTTCTGCTCGGAGCCGTCCGGGCCCCGGTAGCTGAGCGCGGCGAAGTAGCCCGGGCCGACGGCGGGCACGCCGGGCGGCACCGGGGAGCCCTGCGGCGGGCCGGGGACGGGCGCCGGCGGGACGGCCGCCGGGGCGGGCGCCGGTGCCGGGGCGGCGGGCGAGGCCGCGCCGGGGTAGCCGTAGCCGGCCACGGGCGCGCCGGGGCCCGGGCCGCCGGGCGGCGGCGGGACGGCCGGGCCGCCGGACGGCGGGGTCCCCGGGTCGACGGGCGCTGCCGGGCCGGCGCCGAGCAGCGCCGGGTCGATCGCGCCGGCCAGCTGGGTGCGCTCGTACGCCACCCCGGCGCCGGGCGTGGCGCCGACGGCCGGCGCCGCGGGCGGCCCGGCCGGGGCGTCCGCTCCGCGCAGGCCCCCCGGGGGCGGGGGCGGCGGGGCACCGGCCGCGTTGCGGCCGCCCGGGCTCGCCACGGGGGTGCCGGAGCCGGGCGTCTGGCGCAGCTCACCCGGCGGGGGCGGCGGCGGGGCCGAGCCCGAGTTGCGGCCGAGCGAGACGGGGGCGCCGGGCTGGCCGGACGCGCCGCCGCGCAGCGCTGCCGGCGGGGGCGGCGGCGGGGCGCCGCCCGGGTTGCGGCCGAGCCCGCCCTGCGGCGCGTCGGCGGCGGGCGGGGCGGCGGGCGCACCGGGGCCGGGGGCACCCGGAAGGCCGGCCAGCCCCGGCAGACCGTCCGGCGAGGCCAGCATGGTCGCCGCGTACTCGACGGGGGCACCGGGGCCGGGCGTCGGCGCACCGGGGCCGGGGGCACCCGGAAGACCGGCCAGCCCCGGCAGACCGTCCGGCGGCGCCAGCAGGGTGGGCGCGGGCGCGGCGGACGGGCCCGCGGGCGGGGCCGGGGGCATGCCGTAGTCGCTCACGGGCAGCAGTTCGGTGGCCGCCTCGGCGCCGGGCCGGGGCTCGCCGGGCAGGCCCGCGCCGTTGGTCCGCAGCCCGTCGGGCAGCAGCACGGTCGCCGCCTCGACACCCGCGGAGCCGGCCGACGGCGCGGGCACGGCCGGCGCGACGGGTTCGACGGGCGCGGGCTGCGGGGCGGGGAACGCCGGCTCGTCGTGGCCGGGCGGCGGCGCGAGCATGGTCGGCGCGTCCCCGGCGGGCCGCTCGGAGATCGGCGGCGTGGTCAGCACGGCGGGCGCCGGAGCCGGCGCCGGAACGGGCGCGGGCTCGGGCTCCGGCGCTGCAGCCGGCACCGGAGCAGCGGCAGCCACGGGAGCCGGGGCGGGAGCCGCAGCAGCCTGAGCAGGCGCCGGCGCTCCCAGCCGCTCGGCCTCGGCCGCGATCGCCGCGGCGCCCGCCTCCTGGAGCCACTGCGGCGGGCTGAGCAGGAAGGACGTCGCCTCGACCGGGCCGGGCGCGGGCCGCGCCGCCCCGGCCGGGTTGGCCGCCACCGGCCGTCCGTAGACCTCCTCGTACTGCCGGACCACCTCGTTGACGGGCAGCGCGGGCCAGAGCGTGCTGGCGCCGGAGTCCCGGGCGATCACCAGCCGCGCCTCGCCTGCCGAGCCGCCCGAACCTGCCGAGCCGCCCGCGCCACCGGCCGCGTCCGGCCCGGAACCCTCGCCGGCACCGCCCGTCTCACCCGGGCCGTCGGCGGGCTGGACCGCCCAGCAGACGAAGCCCAGGTCGAACTCCCGGACCCGTACCTCGCGCTGCTGCGAACGCGGCACCCCGCCGTTGATCCACTCGTCGGCGAGCTCCTGCGCCTGCGCGTACGTCACCACGCCCGGTTCACCCCTGTCCCCTTCATCCCCGCTTGCTGCTTCGCCCCGGCCTGCCGCTTCGTCCCAGCAGGCCGGACACCCTTGACCACCGCCACCGGGGCCACGTCAGCCCACCGGCACGGCGCGGGCGAACCCGCCGTCCACCATCAGTTCCGCCACCGTCTCCAGCTCCGGCGGGCTGCCGGCCAGCCGGAGCAGGAACGCGTCGAAGTCCTCGCCGCAGGGCAGCAGGAGCCGGGCGACGCGGTCCTCGGGCGCCTCGGGCGCACCCGTGTCGCGGGCGTCGTCGTAGAGGCAGAACCAGACCGAGCCGATCCGGTCACCGCGCACCTTGAGCGCCACGATGCCGCCCTGGGCGTAGGCGATGCCCAGGTAGTCCTTGGTGAGGTGGTCGCGCAGGCACTTGTTGGCGTAGACGACGTCCTCGGTGCCGTACTCCTCACTCAGGGTCAGGAACGGCTGGTCGAGCAGCAGCCCGAGCTCGGGGTCGAGCGCCACGCCGACGGGGGCGCGGCCGCCGCCGAGCTTGAGGAAGGTCCGGTAGGCGCCGGGCAGCCGGTAGCCGAGGCGCTCCTCGGCGCGCTGCACGAGGTCCTCGGGGACGCCGATCGGGTCGGTGCCGTCCTTGGCGAGCGAGAAGTGCACCGGCCGGCGCTCCTGCAGCGGGCGGGTGCCGCGGCGGCCGTGGTCGGCGCTGGAGGTGGCCAGGCCGCCGTGGTGCCGCAGCAGCGCCTTGACCTCGACCGGGACCAGCTCCATCCGGCGCCAGCCGGGCGCGGCCCGGCCGACCGCGTGGTGCCAGGTCCAGCCGGGCGGGGTGGCGACGGCGGTCTCCAGGTCGGCCCAGAGCGGGTGGCCCTGGGTGAACTGCGCGGCGTTGGCCGAGACGTAGTCGGTCAGGCGCAGCTCGTCGACGCCGAAGCCCTCCGGCGGGTCGGCGACCTCGGCCGCGGCAGCGGCGTAGGGGCCGAAGTCCGGGAACCCGTACTCGTCCACCCGGATCCCGGCCGGGTGCCGCTCCGCACGGACCGGGTCCGGGAACTGCACCACCTGACCTGCGTACGCCGCGTTCGGTGCGGCGGTGACGCCGGGCCGACCTGTCGTCATCTGGGAGCCCCCACTGGCTGCTGCAAATACTTCGGTGCGCTTGCTGGCTACCAGCGTAGGGGGTCGGCCCTGGCCCCGGACCCCCGCCCGGGGGACGGAGCGGGATCGGCCCTCGGGGCGTGTCCGGCAACTCCCGCCGGGCGCGAATCGCCGGCGCGTCCCCGGACAGGACCAGCCGGACAGGACTAGTCCGAGAGTGCCTTCGCCAGCGCCTCGGCCACGCGCTCCTGCTGGCCCTCGGTGATCTGGGGGTAGAGCGGCAGCGTGAGCAGTTCCCGGGCGGCCCGCTCGGCGACCGGGAACGCGCCCTCCCCGTGGCCGAGGTGACGGAACGCGGGCTGGAGGTGGACCGGCACGGGGTAGTGGATGCCCGCGCCGATGCCGGCCGCCTTCAAGGCGTTCAGCACGGCGTCCCGGTCCCGGCCGGGGCCGATCCGTACGGCGTACAGGTGCCAGACGTGCTCGTTGCCGGGAGCCGTCCGCGGCAGGGTGACGCCGTCGAGCCCGGCCAGCAGCCGGTGGTAGCGGGCGGCGGCGGCCCGGCGGGCCTCGTTCCAGGCGGGCAGCCGGCGCAGCTTGGCCCGCAGGACGACGGCCTGGAGGGCGTCCAGCCGGGAGTTGAAGCCGAACCGCTCGTGCTCGTACTTGCGGCCGGAGCCGTGGTCGCCGATCAGCCGGACGGCGGCGGCCAGGCCGTCGTCGTCGGTGACGACGGCGCCCGCGTCGCCGTACGCGCCGAGGTTCTTGCCGGGGTAGAAGCTGGTGGCCGAGATCCGGCCGTGGAGGGCGCGGCCGTCCTGCCGGGCGCCCTGGGACTGCGCGGCGTCCTCCACCACGGGCCGGTCGCCGGCCAGCTCAAGCAGCGGCACCATCGGGGCGAGCTGCCCGTTGAGGTGGACGGGCAGCAGCGCCACCGCGCCCGGCAGTGCGTCGGCGACCCGCACCGGGTCGATCAGCAGGTGCTCGGGGTCGGCGTCGACCAGGACCGGGCGCAGTCCGGCCCTGACCACGGCCTCGGCGGTGGCGACGAAGGTGTTGGCGGGCAGCACCACACCGCCGCCGGGGGGCAGGTCGAGGGCGCGCAGGGCCAGTTCGAGGGCGTCGGTGCCGTTGGCGGCGCCGACGCAGTGCCGGGTGCCGGAGAAGGCGGCGTACTCCGCCTCGAAGCCGTCCGCCTCGGGGCCCCTGATGTAGCCGCCGGTGGCGAGCACCCGGTCGAACCCTGCCCGGACCTCGGCCTCGACCTCGGCGTGCGCGGCCTTCAGGTCGACGAGCGGGACGGGCGGCTGGTCGGTGGTCATCCTGGTCTCCCCCTGGGGCGTCTCGGCGGGTCTGGGCGGGACGGGCACGCGGGCAGGTCAGCCGAGCGCGGCGCGCAGCGCGGCGGCCACCCGGTCCTGCTGCTCCTCGGTGAGCGCGTGGTGGAGCGGCAGGATCAGCGAGCGGCGGGTGAGCAGCTCGGTGGCGGGCAGCGGCACCCGGGCGGTCCCCTTGTACGGGGCCTCCAGGTGGGCGGCCATGATGCCGCGCCGGGCGGAGACGCCGGCTCCGGCGAGCCGGGCGAGCAGCTCGGCCCGGTCGGGGGCGCCGTCGGGCGGCAGCACCCAGCAGGACTGGTAGTTGGTGGTGCCGTGCGCCGGGTCGGCGACCAGCCGGGCGCCGGTGCCGGCGAGCAGCTCCCGGTACCGCGCGGCGAGTTCGCGCCGCCGGGCGACCATGGCCGGCAGCTTGCGCAGCTGCACCAGGCCGATGGCGGCCTGGATGTCGGTCATCCGGTAGTTGAAGCCGATCTCGTCGTAGGTCTCCAGCAGGCTCGCGCCGCCGGCCGCGGCGTGCCGGTCGGCGGCCGAGACGCTCATCCCGTGCTCGCGCAGCCGCCGCAGCCGGGCGGCGAGTTCGCCGTCCTGGCAGGTGACCATGCCGCCCTCGCCCGTGGTGAGGAGCTTGCGCGGGTGGAAGGAGTAGGCGGCGATCGTGGCGGTGCTGCCGGCCGGGCGGCCGCGGAGGACCGAGCCGGCCCCGCAGGCGGCGTCCTCGACCACGGTGATCCCGCGGGGCTCGACGGCGGCCCGGATCGCGTCCAGGTCGACCGGGACGCCGCCCTGGTCGACGGCGATGACGGCCCTGGTCCGCTCGGTGAGCAGCGGTTCGACGGTGGCCGCGGTGAGGTTGCCGGTGACCGGGTCGACGTCGGCGAAGACCGGAACGGCTCCGACGTAGGTGACGGCGTTGGCGGTGGCCACGAACGAGAGCGAGGGGACGACGACCTCGTCCCCGGGCCCGATGCCGGCACCGATCAGCGCCAGGTGCAGGGCGGTGGTGCAGGAGGAGACGGCGACGGCGTGCGGGGCGCCGAGGTGCCCGGCGAAGGCGCGCTCGAACGCGGCGACCCGGGGGCCCTGGGCCACCCAGCCGGAGCGGACGGCCTCGGCGGCGGCCTCGGCCTCCTCCTCGCCGAGCCACGGCACCATCACCGGGATGTTGGGCATGACGGGGTTGTTCTCGGACACAGCTGCACTCCGAACTGCCATGACTGCCGTGACTGCCGTATGTCGCTGCCGTGACTGCCGTGACTGCCGTATGTCGTACGGACGAGGGGGACTACTGCTCGCGCCACCAGGCGACCAGCCTGCGCAGGCCGTCGTCGAGGCCCAGGCCGGGCTTCCAGCCGAGGTCGCGCTCGGCGGCGGTGATGTCCGCGAGCCGCCGGACCACGCCCCCGGCGGTGCCCCGGGCGGGCCCGTGCTCGACGTCCAGGTCGGGGCGGTCCATCGCGCGGAGCAGTGCGTCGGCCAGCCCGCGCAGCGAGACCTCGGTGGAGCTGGCGATGTTGTAGACCCGGTCGGTGACGGGCGCGGCGGCGGCCAGCAGGTTGGCCCGGGCGATGTCCTCGGTGTAGACGAAGTCCATGGTCTGCGCGCCGTCGCCGAAGATCAGCGGCGGCTGCCCGGCGGCGATCCGCTCCATCCAGCGGATGAACACCTCGGTGTACTTGCCGTGCACGTCCATCCGGGGCCCGTACACGTTGAAGTAGCGCAGGGCGACGTAGTCCAGCCCGGACATCGCGTGGAAGGAGCGCAGCAGGCCCTCGTTGAAGACCTTGGCGGCCCCGTACAGGGTGTCGTTGTTGTAGGGGTGCTGGGTCTCGGGCGTGGGGAAGGTGTCGGCGAGGCCGTAGACGGAGGCGGTGGAGGAGGCGACCACCTTGCCGACGCCCACCTCGGCGGCGGCCTCGACCACGTCGAAGGTGCCGTCCACCATGATCTCCAGGGCCAGCCGGGGCTCGGTGGCGCACTGGGTGATCCGGATCGCGGCCAGGTGGAAGAGCAGGTCGGTGCCCGGGTCCAGCAGTTCGCGCAGCAGCGCACGGTCGCGGATGTCACCGTCCACCACCCGCAGCTGCCCGGGGGCGGCCATCTCCCGGGCGTGCGCCAGGTTGGCCGTCCGGCCGCGGACGAAGTTGTCGAGCACGACCACCTCGCGGGCGCCCGCCTCGATCAGCTGGTCGACCACGGTGGAGCCGATGGTGCCGGCCCCGCCCGTGACCAGGCAGCGGGAGCCCTCGATCTGTACAGCGTTCACCGCGCGGCGGACCTTTCCTGAGCGACTTCCCGGGCATCGGACAGTCGGTCGATCGTCACTGCGTCATCCAGTCCGGCGCCCACCGGGACGGTGGCGCCGCCGAGTTCGAGGCTGAGCGAGGCCGCCTCCAGCAGCTGCAGCACGCGCAGACCGGCCCGTCCGTCGGTGAGCGGCGCCCGGCCCTCGGTGATGGCGGCGGCGAACTCGGCCATCACGTTGCGCAGCGCCTCCTGCTCGACCAGGGCGGGCGCGACCATCTCGCCGACCCGGTAGGAGATCAGCGCCTGGTGGCGGATCGCGTCGGTCAGTTCGTCGGGCGGGGTGAGGTCCACGCCCCGGTCGTGCACCGCGAGCCGGGCCTGCGGGTTGAGGTCGTCCCAGACCAGGGTGCGCCGGGAGCCGCCGATCAGCGTGGTGCGGACCTTGGTCGGGGAGAGCCAGTTGACGTGGCAGTGTGCCAGCGCGCCGTTGCTCAGCCGGACGGTCAGGTAGGCGACGCAGGCCCGGCCGGCGCCGAGCGGGTCGGCGCCCTGGGCGGAGACCCCGACCGGCTCGACGCCCGGCGGCAGCACGAAGTCGAGGATGGACAGGTCGTGCGGGGCGAGGTCCCAGAGCACGTCGACGTCCGGCTGGACCAGCCCGAGGTTGATCCGCACCGAGTCGAAGAACTGGACGTCGCCGATCTCCCCGCCGTGCACCAGCTCGCGGATCCGGCGCACCACCGGGGTGTAGCAGAAGGTGTGGTCGCACATCAGCACCAGCCCGCGCTCCTCGGCGAGCGCCACCAGGTCGGCGGCCTCCGCGGCGGAGGTGGTGATCGGCTTCTCCACCAGGACGTGCTTGCCCGCCTCCAGCGCGGCCCGCACCAGCCGGTAGTGCGCCGCGGCGGGCGTGGCCACGGCGACCGCGCCGACCCGCTCATCGGCGAGCACCTGCTCGAAGGAGGTGGTGGACCGGACGGTGCTGTACTCCCCCAGCACCCGGCGGGACCGGCTCTCGTCCAGGTCGCAGAGCCAGTGCAGGCGCAGCGCCGGCGTCTGCTGCGCGTTGCGGACCAGGTTCGGGCCCCAGTAGCCGGCCCCGACCACGGCGATCCCGACCGGGTGCGCGGGCGTGGGCTGCGGTGGCGCACCCGGCGTGGGCACGTGCTCGCCGGGTGCCTCGTTGGCGGTTTCCGTCTCCGTCATCGCAAGACCCCCCTTGCTTGGCCCCGGGGCACCCTTGCCCCGGGGGCCTCAACGGCCAGTGCGGGCAAAGGAGTTGTCATGCCCTGCCGGAAACCCCCCTCCGGCCGGCCGTCCCCTTGGCCCCCTGCTGGAACGCTACCGGCCGCCACCACCGGCCGGGGGCGGATTCGGGAAACCCGGGGACGAGTCGTGACGACGGCGTGCGGATCCGGCCGGGACCACGTGCCCGCCCGGCCCGCCGCCGGGACCGACCGTCCGCCCCCGCACCCCGGTTGTACGAATGTCGGTGACATTTGACAGGCTTGCCCCGGACCGGCCCCTGCCGGCCGTGCCGTCAGCGGGAAGAGGAGGAGGACGACGCATGACCACCGGGGAACCGGCCGGACCGCCCCTGCTGCGCCACCACCGCGACAGCCTGCTGCCCGCCGTCGCCGCCGCCCTGTCGCTGAAGGGCGGCGAGGTGCACACGCTGGCCGGCGACAAGCCCGCCCGGCGTCCGGTGCTGCACCCGCTGGTCGGGGACTTCCTGGACGCGCTGCCGCTGGAGCACCGCGAGCGGTTCACCGGCCGCTGCCCGGAGGCCGTCCTGCTCTCCCAGTACCTGACCACGGTGGACGCCAGACGCTCCAAGCGCGCCTCCCGCAAGCCGATGAGCGTGCAGGACGCCCGCAAGGCGCTCAAGGGCTCCCGGCTGACCACCGTCCGGATCCGCGAGGAGCACGACCCGGCGCACGGCACCCACGCCCCGCCCTGCCGCTCCTGCGTCCCGCTGCTGGAGCACTTCACCGTGCAGAGCGTCGCCGTCGGACCGCGCTGACCACACCGGCCGGCCGGCCCCGCACCCCCGTACGTCCCCCGTCCCCGAGCCACCGGAGCCCGTCCTGAACCCGACCAGCCCGCCCCCGCCCCCGCCGAGCACGCTCGGCGGGCCCGCCCTCCGGACCCGCCCGCGCTTCCCGGCCGACGTCGCCGCCGAGCTGAAGGCGGCCGGCTGGCACCCCGGCCGCTGGGAGATCCGGCAGGCCGAGGAGTGGGCCGACACCCTGATGGGGTACGGCACCCCGGCCGGCGTCCCGCACACGGTGTTCCCGGCGGCGGTGGAGGCCTGGGCCGAGTTCGGCGGCCTCGCCTTCGACCTGGCCGGCCCCGGGCGGCAGCTGGCCCGCACGCCGTTCCTGGTGGACCCGCTCCGCGGGCTGCACCAGCCGCGCACCCTGGCCGACCTCGGCCGCGCGCTGGACACCCGGCTCGCCCCGCTCGGCGAGGAGGCGTACGGGCAGGCGCTGCTCGCAATCGACGAGGAAGGCCGGGTCTACAGCCTCGACCACGCCGGCGAGTGGTTCCTCGGCCACGGCATCGACCAGGCGATCACCGCGCTGGTCCTCGGCACCGCACCCGAGCGGCTGCGCACCGCCGACGAGGCCTAGGGGCCGGACGGGTGCGCACCGCCGACGAGGCCCGGGGGCCTGGCGCGTGCGCACCGCCGACGATCTCCAGGGGCCGGACGGCCGCGCCTCAGGCCAGCCGGTCGGCGCGGACCGCCAGCCGGGACGGCAGCACCGCCTCCACCCGGAACCCGCCGTCCCGCTCGGGACCGGCCGAGAAGGTGCCGCCCAGCGCGACCACCCGCTCGCGCATCCCGACCAGCCCGTTGCCCCCGCTGGGCAGCGCCGCCGCGCCGCGCTCGCCGTCCGGGCAGGCGTTCACCACGCTCACCCGCACGCCGTTGGGCGCGTACGCGAGCAGGACGGAGACCTCCGCGCCGCCGGCGTGCTTGTGCGCATTGGTCAGCCCCTCCTGCACCACCCGGTACGCGGTCTGCTCGGCCTCGGTGGTGAACTCCTGGTGGCTGCCGCTGACGGTCAGGGTGACGGCCATCCCGGCCGCCCGGGACTGGTCGACCAGCCGGGGCAGCCCGGTCAGCGAGTCCGGCTCCGGCGCGGTCTCGTCCGACATCCGCAGCACCCCGAGGATCTCGCGCAGCTCGTTCAACGCCTGCCGGCCGACCTCGCCCATCAGCTTGGCGCTCTGCGCCGCCTTCTGCGGGTCCTTCGCCACGATCCGCTCCAGCGCCCCGGCGTGCACCACCATCAGCGACACCCGGTGCGCCACCACGTCGTGCATCTCCCGGGCGATCCTGGTCCGCTCCTCCAGCCGGGCCCGGCGGGCGCGCTCGCGGGCCTGCTCGGCCAGCAGGTCCAGCTCGGTCTCCAGGCCGTGCGCGCGGTCCTTGAGCGACTCGATCAGCCGCCGCCGCGCGCCCACGTAGAGGCCGGTCACCACCGGCGGCACGGTGAGGCCGACGGCCACCAGCACCGACAGCAGCACCTGGCCCCAGAGCGGCGGCTGTTCCACCGTCGTGTCGGAGGGCGTCAGCATCTGCACCAGCATCACGCCGACCGCCTCGGCGAAGGCCAGCGCCGACAGCGCCACCACCCGCCGGCGCCGGGTCGGCCACTCCCAGGTCTCCGCCAGCGTGTACAGCGACACCACCAGCAGCAGCACGCCGAGCATCCCGGGCATCGCGAGCAGCGCCACCAGCAGCGGCACCGCCGGCCAGCGCCGCCGCAGCACCAGGCTGGCCCCGGCTAGCGCGCCGAACAGCGCGACCCCGACGATCGCGAGCGTCCCCATGTGGACCCGGGGCGCGAGGAAGGCGACCCCACTGGCCGCGCACTCCAGGGCCGCCAGCGCGGCCAGCCCGATGTCCAGGAGAGCGCTGCGACGCCGCTCCCACCACCAGAACGACCGGTCCTGCGCGCGCTCCCCAGGCGACTTGCTCATAGCCCCACAGCCTAAGCGTGAACCCCGTCTCCTCCCCACCCGGTTCCGTTCCGACACCCTTTCGAGGGGCCCAGTGGTCCAGACCACACGGCGAGACCGTGATCTTGTCCGCCATCCGGCCACCTCGCGGACACCACCCCTCCCGACACCTATGCTGGTCGCGTCGGACAGCGCGGTCCGCACGCGTCACACGCGCCACACGCGCGCGGAACTGTGGCGATGAGCCGTTGCCGAACCCCACCACCACAGGGAGCCAGCCGTGACCGCTCCGGTCCCCACCCCGGCGGACAGCCCAAGCCGAGTCGGCGCAGCCGGCGCCGACGCCGACAACACCGCCCTGCGCGCGGACATCCGCCGCCTCGGCGACCTGCTCGGCGAGACGCTGGTCCGCCAGGAGGGCCCCCAGCTGCTGGGCCTGGTCGAACAGGTCCGGCTGCTCAGCCGCACCGACGGCGAGGCCACCGCCGAGCTGCTCTCCGACATCGACCTGGAGACCGCCGCCAAGCTGGTCCGCGCCTTCTCCACCTACTTCCACCTCGCCAACGTCACCGAACAGGTGCACCGCGGCCGCGAGTTCGCCACCCGGCGGGCCCGCGAGGGCTCGCTGCTCGCCCAGACCGCCGACCAGCTCGCCGAGGCCGACCCCAAGCACCTCGCGGACACCCTGGCCCACCTGGCCGTCCGCCCGGTCTTCACGGCCCACCCCACCGAGGCCGCCCGGCGCAGCGTCCTCAACAAGCTCCGCCGGATCGGTGAACTCCTCGACCGGATCCACCGCGAGCAGCTCGCCTCCGGCCTCGCCGAGGCGAACCCGGCCCACACCTCGACCGCCCGTCACCCGGCCACCAGCCCCGACCGGGCCGCTGCACGGCGCACCTCCCTCCAGCGTCAGGCCGACCGCCGGCTCGCCGAGGTCATCGACCTGCTCTGGCAGACCGACGAGCTGCGGATCGCCCGCCCGGAGCCCACCGATGAGGCCCGCAACGCCGTCTACTACCTGGACGAGCTCTACCGCGAGGCCGTCCCGGAGGTCCTGGAGGAGCTGCACGAGGAGCTCGCCCGGGTCGGCCTCACCCTGCCCGACGGCGTCCGCCCGCTCACCTTCGGCACCTGGATCGGCGGCGACCGCGACGGCAACCCCAACGTGACCCCGCAGGTCACCTGGGACGTCCTCAACCTCCAGCACGAGTACGGCATCAAGGACGCCCTCGCCGCCGTCGACGACCTGCGCGGCTCCCTCTCCACCTCCGAGCGCCTGGCCGGAGCCTCGGTCGAGCTGCTCGCCTCGCTCAACACCGACCTGCACGTGCTCCCCGAACTCAGCCCGCGCTACAAGCGGATGAACGCCGAGGAGCCCTACCGCCTCAAGGCCACCTGCGTCCGGCTCAAGCTGGAGAACACCCGCGAGCGGCTCGCCCACGGCACCCCGCACGTCGCGGGCCGCGACTACCTGGGCACCCGCGAGCTCATCACCGACCTCCGGCTCATCCAGGACTCCCTGCGCGCCCACCGCGGCGAGCTGATCGCCGACGGCCGCCTCGCCCGCGCCATCCGCACCATCGAGGCGTTCGGCCTGCAGCTCGCCACCATGGACGTCCGCGAGCACGCCGAGGCCCACCACCACGCGCTCGGCCAGCTCTTCGACCGCCTCGGCGAGGAGGCCTGGCGCTACGCCGACATGCCCCGCGAGTACCGGCAGAAGCTGCTCGCCAAGGAGCTCCGCTCGCGCCGGCCCCTCGCCCCCACCCCGGCCCCGCTGGACGCCGCCGGCACCAAGACCCTCGGCGTCTTCAACACCATCCGCGAGGGCTTCGAGCGGTTCGGCGACGAGATCGTCGAGAGCTACATCATCTCGATGTGCCAGGGCGCCGACGACGTCTTCGCCGCCACCGTCCTCGCCCGCGAGGCCGGCCTGATCGACCTGCACTCCGGCATCGCCAAGATCGGCATCGTGCCGCTGCTGGAGACCACCGACGAACTCCAGGAGGCCGACCGCATCCTGGACGAGATGCTCTCCGACCCCTCCTACCGGCTGCTCGTCTCGCTCCGCGGCGACGTCCAGGAGGTCATGCTCGGCTACTCCGACTCCTCCAAGTTCGGCGGCATCACCACCTCCCAGTGGGAGATCCACCGCGCCCAGCGCCGGCTGCGCGACGTCGCCCACCGCTACGGCATCCGGCTGCGTCTCTTCCACGGCCGCGGCGGCACCGTCGGCCGCGGCGGCGGCCCCTCGCACGAGGCCATCCTGGCCCAGCCCTGGGGCACCCTTGAGGGCGAGATCAAGGTCACCGAGCAGGGCGAGGTCATCTCCGACAAGTACCTGCTGCCCTCGCTGGCCCGGGAGAACCTCGAACTGACCATCTCGGCCACCCTCTCCGCCTCCGCGCTGCACACCGCCCCGCGCCAGGCCCCCGAGGAGCTGGCCCGCTGGGACGCCGCGATGGACCAGGTCTCCGCGGCCGCCCACACCGCGTACCGGGCCCTGGTCGAGCAGGAGGACCTGCCGAAGTACTTCTTCGCCGCCACCCCGGTCGACCAGCTCGCCTCGCTGCACCTGGGCTCCCGCCCGTCCCGGCGCCCCGACTCCGGCGCCGGCCTGGACGGACTGCGGGCCATCCCGTGGGTGTTCGGCTGGACCCAGTCCCGCCAGATCGTCCCCGGCTGGTTCGGCGTCGGCTCCGGCCTGGCCGCCGCCCGCGACGCCGGTCTCGGCGACGTGCTGGACGAGATGTACGGCCAGTGGCACTTCTTCCAGAACTTCCTGTCCAACGTCGCCATGACGCTGGCCAAGACCGACCTGCGGATCGCCCGCCACTACGTCGAGCAGCTGGTGCCGGCCGAGCTGCACCACATCTTCGACCAGATCACCGCCGAGCACGACCGCACCCTGCGCGAGGTGCTCCGGCTCACCGGCGAGAGCGAGCTGCTGGAGCACAACCCGGTGCTCAAGCAGACCTTCACCGTCCGCGACGCCTACCTCGACCCGATCTCCTACCTCCAGGTGGCGCTGCTGCGCCGCCAGCGCGAGGAGGCCGCCACCGGCCGGCACGAGGACCCGCTGCGCGCCCGCGCGCTGCTGCTGACCGTCAACGGCATCGCCGCCGGCCTGCGCAACACCGGCTGACCCCGGCCGCCCCACGGAGAAGGGGCCGGCGGCGGGCACCTCGCCCGCCGCCGGCCCCTTCGGCATCTCCCGGGAACGGACCCCGGCCACCACCGGCCGACGGCAACGGATGACGACTCTTCGGAGAGAAAGGGCGGGGCCGGTGCCCGGACCTCCGGACACCGGCCCCGCCGGGCACCTCTCGCGTCACTCCCCCGGATCGCCCGCGCGCCGGCGCTTCACCCACAGGGCCGCACCGCCCGCCGCCACGACCAGGCCGCCGCCGACGGCCAGCAGGCCCGCGTCACCGCCGACCGAGCCGCCCAGCACCGGGCCGAACTGCGCCGCCGCAGGATCCGAGGACACCACACCCGGATCGGGATCCGCCACCGTCTCCGCGTGCGCCACGCCGCCGCCCGAGAGCAGCACCCCGGCCGCTCCCAGCGCACCGGCCGTACCCACTCGCCGTCCGAGCTGCTTCAGCCGCACCACCCGGACCCGACGAAGGCGCCGGACCGGCCGAAAACTCCGCATCGAGAACTCCCCAGGACCCGTTCGCGTACGGGCCCGACGCTATCGGATCCCGCACGTGATTCTCACGCCCGTTCAGGTTTGGAGGGCCAAGCGTTGTACGACTGTTGCGTACCGCCACCGGACTTCTGACGGTCGGTCACCGGTTCAGGAGTTGTACGTCCCCTGGGCCCGCTCCAGCCCCTCCGTCAGCAGCGCCTCCACCGCGTCCGCCGACCGGTCCACGAACCAGTCCAGCTCCTTGCGCTCGGCACCGGAGAAGTCCTTCAGGACGAAGTCCGCGACCTCCATCCGGCCCGGCGGGCGGCCGATCCCGCAGCGCACCCGGTGGTACTCCGGGCCCAGCGACTTGGTGATCGACTTCAGCCCGTTGTGGCCGTTGTCCCCGCCGCCCAGCTTCAGCCGCAGCGTCGCGTAGTCGATGTCCAGCTCGTCGTGGACCGCCACCACGGCCGAGGCCGGCGCCTTGTAGAAGTCCCGCAGCGCCGTCACCGGGCCGCCGGAGAGGTTCATGAACGACATCGGCTTGGCCAGCACCACCCGCCGGCCCGCCAGCCTGCCCTCGGCGACCTGGGCCCGGCTCTTGTGCGCCTTGAACTTCGCGCCCATCCGCTGCGCCAGCAGGTCCACCACCATGAACCCGATGTTGTGCCGGTTGCGGGCGTACTGCTCACCCGGGTTGCCCAGCCCCACCACCAGCCAGGGCCCCTCGTACACGTCGTCGTTCATCCCACCGCTCCTCGTGGTCATGTTCACCGTCATCATCCCGGACATGCCGCTGCCCCGGCCGCTCCAGCACGGGAGCGACCGGGGCAGCGGTCAGGCTGTGCGAGAGGCTCAGGCCTCGGCGCCGGCCTCGGCGGCCTCGGCAGCCTCGGCGTCCGCGTCGGCCTGCGAGGCCTGGGCGCCGATGACCTGCAGCACGACGGCGTCGGCCTCGACGGCCAGCGTGGTGCCCTTGGGGAGCTCGATGTCACCGGCGGTGATCGAGGCACCGGCCTCCAGGCCCTCGACCGAGACGGTCACGGACTCGGGCAGGTGGGTGGCCTCGGCCTCGATCGGCAGGGCGTTGAGCACGTGCTCCAGCAGGTTGCCGCCGGGGGCCAGCTCGCCCTCGGTGTGCACCGGGATCTCGACGGTGACCTTCTCGCCGCGCTTCACGAGCAGCAGGTCGACGTGCTCGATGGTGCGCTTGATGGCCTCACGCTGGACGGCCTTCGGCAGGACGTACTCGTCCTTGCCCTCGATCGGGACGACCAGGAGGGCGTTCGGGGTCTTGAGGGCCATCATCAGGTCGTGGCTCGGCAGGTTCAGGTGAACCGGGGCGTGGCCGTGGCCGTAGACGACACCGGGGACGAAGCCGGCACGGCGGGCGCGACGGGCGGCACCCTTGCCGAACTCGGTACGGGTCTCAGCGGCAAGGCGGATCTCGGACACGACTGCACTCCTCGTGAAAAATGGCGCGGGGGTGCAGGCAACGCGAAAAACCGCCGGGACCACACCCTCAGTACGTTCGGGGGTCACTCGGCGGCCTACGACCTCTGCCGACAGCCGAAAATCCGGCACCGGCAGCGCGTCGATCACGGAGCGGGCACCCGGCAAGCAGGCACACGGCATCCCTCGCCGAGCAGTTTCACGAGTCTAACCGCACCGGTGGCCTCTCGCGAAATCGGCGGCGGCCCCGGCCCTTTCGGGACCGGGGCCGCCTGCGCGGGCTTCGTCAGTGCACGCCCTCGAACAGGCTGGTGACCGAACCGTCCTCGAACACCTCGCGGATCGCGGCCGCGATCGACGGGGCGATCGACAGCGTGGTGATCTTGTCGAGCTGGAGCTCGGCCGGGGTCGGCAGCGTGTTGGTGAACACGAACTCGCTGACCCGGGAGTTCTTCAGGCGGTCCGCCGCCGGGCCGGAGAGCACACCGTGGGTGGCGGCCACGATGACGTCCGCCGCGCCGTTCTCGAACAGCGCGTCGGCCGCGGCGCAGATGGTGCCCGCGGTGTCGATCATGTCGTCGACCAGGACGCAGACCCGGTCCTTGACGTCACCGACCACCTCGGCGGAGAGGATGGTGTTGGCCTGCGTCATGTCGCGGCGCTTGTGGATGATCGCCAGCGGCGCACCCAGCCGGTCCGACCACTGGTCCGCGACCTTCACCCGGCCGGCGTCCGGCGAGACGATGGTCAGCCGGTCGCGGTCGACCTTCTCGCCCAGGTAGTCCGCCAGCAGCGGCAGCGCGAACAGGTGGTCGACCGGGCCGTCGAAGAAGCCCTGGATCTGCGCGGTGTGCAGGTCCACCGCCATCAGGCGGTCGGCGCCCGCCTGCCGCAGCAGGTCCGCGATCAGGCGGGCCGAGATCGGCTCCCGGCCCAGGTGCTTCTTGTCCTGGCGGGCGTAGCCGTAGAACGGCAGGATCGCCGTGATGCTCCGGGCGGAGGCCCGCTTCAGAGCATCGATCATGATCAGCTGCTCCATGATCCACTGGTTGATGGGAGCCGTGTGGCTCTGCATCACGAAGCAGTCCGCACCGCGCGCCGAATCCAGGAAGCGGACGTAGATCTCGCCGTTGGCGAAGTCCAGGGCCTTGGTCGGGACCAGCTCGGTCCCCAGCGACGCGGCCACCTCCCTCGCCAGCTCCGGGTGGGCACGGCCGGAGAAGAGCTTGAGTTTCTTCTCACCCGACGTCGTGATCCCGCTCACTGCACCGTCTCCTCGCGTTGCTGACGCTGAACCCGTCCGCACCGCAGGCAGGCGCGAGCCCGCTGGCGATAGGGGTCGGGGGAATGTCGGTACGCCTGGACACGGGCGGTAAGCCCAATGGCGCACGTATGTCCCCAAGGTTACGCGCCCGCGCAGAAACCGTCCGCCCCGGGATCGCCCCTCGGACTCCCGCCCCGCCCCGTCAGGCCTCCGCAGCCTCTTCCGAGGCGGCGGCCGCAGCCTGGGCCGACGTGGTCCCGGGGCGCTTGCGCTCCACCCAGCCGGCGATGTTGCGCTGCTGCGCCCGGGCCACGCCCAGTGCGCCGGGCGGCACGTCCGAGGAGATCACCGAGCCGGCCGCGGTGTAGGCACCGTCGCCGACGGTGACCGGAGCGATGAACATGTTGTCGGATCCGGTACGGCAGTGCGCCCCGATCACCGTGCGGTGCTTGTTCACCCCGTCGTAGTTCACCGTGACGGAGGCCGCACCGACGTTGGTGCCCTCGCCGATGGTGGCGTCCCCGATGTAGGAGAGGTGCGGCACCTTGGCGCCCTCGCCCAGCTCCGAGTTCTTCACCTCGACGTAAGTGCCGACCTTCGCCTTGCGGGCCAGCTTCGCCCCCGGCCGCAGGTAGGCGTACGGGCCGGCGGTGGCGAGGTCGCCCACCTCGGCGCCGTCCGCCGTGGTGTTGCTCACACGGGCGCCGGCGCCGATCCGGGTGTCCTTCAGCGTCGAGTTCGGGCCCACCTCGCAGCCCTCGCCCAGGTGGGTGAGGCCCTGCAGCTGGGTGCCCGGCAGCACCACCGCGTCCGGCTCGTACGACACCTGCACGTCGATCCAGGTGGTCGCCGGGTCCACCACGGTGACGCCCGCGCGCATCGCCCGCTCCAGCAGGCGGTCGTTCAGCAGCCGCCGGGCCTGCGCCAGCTGCACCCGGTCGTTGATGCCCAGGATGTCCCGGTAGTCCGCGGCCACCACGGCGCCGACCCGGTGGCCGGCGGTCCGCAGGATCTCCAGGGTGTCGGTGAGGTACTCCTCGCCCTGCACGTTGTCGGTGGTCACCCGGGAGAGCGCCTCGGCCAGCAGCTTGGCGTCGAAGGCGAAGACCCCGGAGTTGATCTCGGCGATCGCCCGCTGGGCGTCCGAGGCGTCCTTCTCCTCGACGATCGCCGCGACCGCGCCGTCCGCCCCGTCCCGCAGGATCCGGCCGTAGCCGAACGGGTCCGGCACCACGGCGGTCAGCACGGTGACGCCGTTGCCCTGCTCGGTGTGGGCACCGGCGAGCGCGGCCAGCGTCGCACCGGTCAGCAGCGGTGCGTCCCCGGTGGTGACGATCACCGTGCCGTCCAGCTCCACCCCGTCCGCGGCCAGCGCCTCCAGCGCCGTCCGCACGGCGTGCCCGGTGCCCTTCTGCTCCTCCTGTACCACGGCGCGCGCCGCCGGGTGGTGCGCCGCCAGGTGCTCCTGCACCTTCTCGCGCATGTGCCCGACCACCACGACCAACTGCTGCGGAGTCAGCTCCTCTGCCGCCGCCACCGCATGACCCACCAGTGACCGCCCGCACACCTCGTGCAGCACCTTGGGCAGGCTGTTCGACTTCATCCGGGTCCCGCCACCGGCGGCAAGTACGACAACGGCGGCAGGCGAATTGGCACTCACGGGTGGAGGCTCCTCAGTCGGTTCACAGAGAGGGCAGTGCAGCCAGAGAGAGGATCCGCACGTCTACGCCCTGGCGCCTAGAGGATAACCGGGGCCGGGAAACGGACAGTTTGGCCTGGATCCAGGGGCCTCGGCCATGGCAATGCTCCGCCGGATGGACTCGAACCATCACTGCAAGGCTCCAAAGGCCTGCGGGCTGCCAATTACCCCACGGCGGATAGTTGCTCAGACCTTACCCGAGTCCGCCGCGCGCTGTGTATCGGCAATCCCCTTCCACCATCCCTCGATCCGGCGATACAGGTCGGCGCCGCCCAGCACGCTGACAACCAGGCAACCGTGATAACCCTCGCCGGTGTTCCTCCGCACCGTCCTCGGGTTGTGCCGCTTCAGCGTCGCACGCTGGAGTCTTTCTCCGGGCACCCCGGCGACGCCTGCCCAGAAGCGCTCCGCCTCGGGCACGTCCGCCGACTCGTGAATCGACACCCTGAGCCGCCATCGGTCCTCCGCCACCCCCAGAAGCCGGAGCCAGGCAAGGTAGACCGACACCACTCCCGGGTCACTGTTGATGAAGGTGACCTTCTCCCGCCGGTCGTAGGGCTTGTCCTTGGAGCCTTCAGCCCAGTACAGCGCGACACCGACGAGGAAGAGATCCCGGTCGCTCATCGGGCCGATCTCCGCAGCGGCAGCCGTCTTCGTGGCCCTGCGTTCCTCCTCCCGCTGTCTGCGGACAGGCCCCCAGCGGGTCTCGGCCGCTCTGCGCATCCGCTCCCGGCTCGGCCGCGGTGCCGGCAGGTCCCGCACCCAGAGGGATATCGAGCTCTTCGACACCCCCAGCTCGGCCCGGATCTCGTCGTACGTCCGGCCCTCGCGGCGGAGGCGGCGGGCGGCTTCCCGCAGCTCGGTCTTGGCTCGCATGCGGCGATTCTGTGTGCGATACGTCCCATGTGGGGCGAATCAGAGCTTCATCCATCCAGTCGGGTGAATTCACTCAAGTGACCCCAGCGGCGTATTCCCCGGACAACCGGGCACAACCTACGATGCCGTAGGTTACGCCAACGTAGCCTCCGCCCCCTCCCCCAAGGGACGCCCATGACCATCCAGGCCGGCGAGGCGCGCGCCGATACCGCGCACTCCATCGATCCCGCCCCGACGCAGTTGTCCGCCACCCGTGGCGGGGAGAAGCAGGGGCTCGCCGAGCGGGTCGCGCTCGGGCTCTTCATCGCCGTACCCTTCGCCGCCCTGCTGGCCGCCGTGCCGGTGGCCTGGGGGTGGGGGCTGGGGTGGACGGACCTCGCGATCGCCACCGCCATGTACTTCCTCACCTGCCACGGCATCACGGTCGGCTACCACCGCTACTTCACCCACGGCGCCTTCAAGGCCAACCGGGCCCTGCGGGTCGCCCTCGCCATCGCCGGGTCGCTGGCGATCGAGGGGCCGCTGGTGCGCTGGGTGGCCGACCACCGCAAGCACCACCGGTACAGCGACAAGGACGGCGACCCGCACTCGCCCTGGCGCTACGGCGAGACCGTCCCGGCCCTGCTCAAGGGCCTCTGGTGGGCGCACATGGGCTGGCTCTTCGACGAGGAGCAGACCCCGCAGCTGAAGTACGCGCCCGACCTGGTGCGCGACCCGGCCATAAGAGTGGTCTCCCGGCTGTTCTGGCTCTGGACGACGCTCTCGATGCTGCTGCCGCCGCTGGTCGGCGGGCTGGTCACGCTCTCCTGGCAGGGCGCGCTCTCCGCGTTCTTCTGGGGCTCGCTGGTCCGGGTGGCACTGCTGCACCACGTCACCTGGTCGATCAACTCGATCTGCCACGCGGTGGGCGCACACCCGTTCCGCTCCCGCGACCGCTCCGGCAACGTCTGGTGGCTGGCCGTGCTCTCCTGCGGCGAGTCCTGGCACAACCTGCACCACGCGGACCCGACCTCGGCCCGCCACGGTGTGCTGCGGGGGCAGGTCGACTCCTCGGCCCGGCTGATCCGCTGGTTCGAGCTGGCCGGCTGGGCCCGGGACGTCCGTTGGCCGGACGCACAGCGGATCGCCGCCCGCCGCGCCGCATGAGGGCGCGCCTGCAGCATGATGTAGGGGTGAACGGGAGCAGCGCAGACAGCACAGGCGGCCACGAGAGCACGCGGACGGAGGCCGCGCTCGATGCGGCGCAGGCCCGTCCGCGTGCGGCCGCCCCGGCGGGTGCGGCTGCGCCGGCGGGCCGCCGCCGGGCCGGCCGGGTGCGGATGACCGGGAAGCAACGGCGGGAGCAGCTGCTGGAGATCGGCCGGTCGGTGTTCGCCGAGCGCGGCTACGACGGCACGTCGGTGGAGGAGATCGCCGAACGGGCCGGGGTCTCCAAGCCGGTGGTGTACGAGCACTTCGGGGGCAAGGAGGGGCTGTACGCGGTGGTGGTGGACCGCGAGATGCAGCTGCTGCTGGACATGGTGACGGGGGCGCTGACCGGCGGGCACTCGCGGGAGCTGCTGGAGCAGGCGGCGTTCGCGCTGATGGACTACATCGACACGTCGACGGACGGTTTCAAGATCCTCGTCCGGGACTCCCCGGTGGCCCAGTCGACCGGCACCTTCGCCTCGCTGATCAGCGACATCGCGACGCAGGTGGAGGACATCCTGGGCCTGGAGTTCAAGGCGCGGGGCTTCGACGCGCGCCTCGCCCCGATGTACTCGCAGATGCTGGTGGGGATGGTCGCGCTGACGGGCCAGTGGTGGCTGGAGGTGCGCAAGCCGCAGAAGGCCGAGGTGGCCGCCCACCTGGTCAACCTGGCCTGGCACGGCCTGGAGGGGATGGAGCGGCACCCGAAGCTGGTCGGCGAGCGGAAGGCCTAACGCCTGGTCCCGACGGCGAAGATCCGCCGGAACGGGAAGACGGTGCCCTGCGGTCCGGCCGGGTAGGCCTCGCGGAGCAGGGCGCCGTACTCGGCGAGGAAGGCCTCGCGGGCGGCGGGGTCGGTGAGCCGGGTGAGGACGGGCCGCAGCGCGGTGCCCTTGACCCACTCCAGTACCGGGTCGGGGCCGGTGAGCAGGGTGCTGTAGGTGGTCTCCCACACGTCGGGGGTGCAGCCGGCGTCGGCGAGGGCCCGGAGGTAGTCGCCCGGCCGGTGGACGCCGGCCCGGGTGGCGTCCCCGCCCAGGGCCTCGCGCCAGCGGGGGCTGCGGCGCAGCTCGGCGAGCACGGTGTGGCTGGGCGAGTCGAAGTTGCCGGGCACCTGGAAGGCGATCACCCCGCCCGGCGCGAGCGCCGCGGCCCAGCGCGGCAGCAGTCCGAGGTGGCCCGGGAGCCACTGCAGGGTCGCGTTCGAGACGATCAGGTCCGGCGCCGCCCCGGCCGGGTCGTAGGTGACCGCGTCGGCGAGCAGGTAGTCGGCGGTGGGCTCGCCGGTGGTGCGGGCGGTGGCGAGCATCTCGGCGGAGTTGTCGATGCCGGTGATCCGGGCCTCGGGCCAGCGTTCGCGCAGGACGGCGGTGGAGTTGCCGGGGCCGCAGCCGATGTCGAGGACGGTGGCGGCGGGCTGGTGCGGGACTTCGGGCACGCGGGCGAGCAGGTCGCGCAGCGGGCGGGTCCGTTCGTCGGCGAAACGCAGGTACTGCTCGGGGTCCCAGACGGGGGTGGTCATGACGGGCCTCACAAGTATCTCGACGTCAAGATATCCAGTGGCAGCTTCCACATTACATTTCTCGACGTCAAGAGACTTCACATCGACACATCCCCCGATACACTGATCGTCATGGAGGACGAGGTCGACCGCCTGGTCGCAGCATGGCGCCGAGAGCGCCCCGACCTCGACGTGGAACCACTTGAGGTGCTCAGCCGGGTCAGCCGTCTCGCACGGCACCTCGACCGCGCCCGCCGGACGGCCTTCGCCGAGCACGGCCTGGAGCCCTGGGAGTTCGACGTCCTGACCGCGCTTCGGCGGGCGGGCTCCCCGTACCAGCTGTCCCCCGGGCAGCTGCTCACCCAGACCCTCGTCACCTCCGGCACGATGACCAACCGGATCGACCGGCTCACCGGCAAGGGCCTGGTCAAGCGCCTGCCCGACCCGGACGACCGGCGCGGCGTACTGGTCCGGCTCACCGAGGACGGCCGCGACCGCGCCGACCAGGCGCTCGCCGGGCTGCTCGCGCACGAGCGCGAGCTGCTCGCCCAGCTCACCGGCGCCCAGCAGGGCGAGCTCGCCGGGCTGCTGCGGCAGCTCGTCGCCCCCTTCGACAACATCCCGGGCTGAGCCGCAGCGCCCCACGGCACCGCTAGAAGCCGTCCGGGTAGGGGGCACTGAGCGCGGGCACCGGTGCCGGCTCCGCCTCCGCCGTCCGGTAGCCCGGCAGCAGCTCCGCCAGGCGGCGCCGCACCTCCTCGTCGCTGTTGCCCACCGCGGCCTCGTACAGGCCGGTCAGCCCGCCCGCGAGGTCCTCCGGGCCCGCGGCGGACTCGGCCACCGTGGCGTAGATCCGGGAGTGCGCGGTGGGCAGCCGTTCCTCGCCCTCCGAGAAGAGCGCCTCGTTCAGCTTCTCCCCGGCCCGCAGGCCGGTGTAGCGGATCTCCACCTCGTCCCGGCCGAGCTGCACCTGCTCGGCGAAGTTGTGCACCAGGTCGACGATCCGCACCGGCTCGCCCATGTCCAGCACGAACACCTCGCCGCCGTGGGCCATCCGGCCGGCTTCCAGCACCAGGCCGACGGCCTCCTCGATGGTCATGAAGAACCGCGTCACGTCCGGGTGGGTGATGGTCACCGGGCCGCCGCTGCGCAGCTGCTCGGCCAGCACCGAGAGCAGCGAGCCGCGCGAGCCCAGCACGTTGCCGAAGCGGACCGCCGAGAACACCCCGGTGCCGAGGTTGCGCGCGTCCCGGGCGTTGGCCTGCACGATCAGCTCGGCCAGCCGCTTGCTGGCACCGAGCACGGACGTCGGGTCGGCCGCCTTGTCGGTGGAGATCAGGACGAACCGCTCGACACCGGTGGCCAGCGCGGCCTCCACCAGGTGGTCGGTGCCCAGCACGTTGGACTTGACCGCCTCGCTGGGGTGACGCTCCAGCAGCGGCAGGTGCTTGTGGGCGGCGGCGTGGAAGACCACCTCGGGCTCGAGGTCGCGGAAGATCTGCTGGATCCGCGGGCGGTCCCGGATGTCGGCGATCACCAGCGAGTCGTCGGTGAGCAGCGCCTCGCCCCAGATCTCCAGCTGGAGCCGGTGCAGGTTGGACTCGTCGTGGTCCAGCATGTAGAGCGCGCTCGGTTTGAACGCGTGGACCTGGCGGCAGAGTTCACTGCCGATCGAGCCGCCGGCGCCGGTCACCAGCACCCGCCGGCCCTCGATCACGTCCCGGACGTCGGCGGAGACCACGTGCACCTCGTGCCGGCCGATCAGCCGGTTGACGTCGAGGCTGCGCATGTCCGAGCCGACCACCTCGCGGCGCAGTGCGGCCAGGAAGGACGGCAGGTAGCGGACGGCTGCACCGGCCGCGGCGGCGGCGGTGGCCAGGGCGCGGACGCGCTGCGGGGCGAGGCCGGGGATGGCCAGCGCGACCACCTGGGCGTGGTGCCGGACGGCGAGTCCGGTGAGCTCCGCGAGGGTGCCGAGGACGGGGACGCCGTCCACGGCCCGGCCGGCCTTGGCCGGGTCGTCGTCGAGCAGGCCGATCGGGGCGAGGCCGAAGTCGGGTGTCCGGCCGAGGTCGCGGACGAGGGCGGTGCCGGCCGCGCCGGCGCCGACCACCAGGGTGCGCAGGCCCGTCGGCGGTGCGCTCCGGCCCGCTCCCGGGCCGTCCTGGGCTGTGTGCGGGCGTGCGGAAGTGCTGTGCGACGACATCTGTCCTCCGGATTTCCCTGACCTGACGGAACTGAGCCGGTACCTGGGTGTTACGGGCGGATCAGCCGGCGCCGGGAGCTGTGGTCGTGGCGACGGACGGCGTGGCTGCGGGCGCGGCCGGTTCGGACGGGCTGATGCCCGCCCGGCGCGCGACCGCGACGGCGGCCAGGGTGGAGTGCACCCCGAGCTTGCCGAGGACGTTCTGCATGTGGGTCCGCACGGTGTGCGGGGAGAGGTAGAGGCGCTCGGCGACGGCCTGCCGGCCGAGCCCGGCGACCATGCAGCGCAGGATCTGCTTCTCGCGCGGGGTGAGCGTCTCGACCAGGCGTTCGCTCTCGGTGCGGTCCCGCCGGGCGGTGGTGAGCTCCCGGATCACACCGGTGAGCAGCGCGGGCGGCAGGTGTGTCTCGTCGCGCAGGACGCCGCGGACCACGGCCAGCAGGCGGGCCAGCGAACTCTCCTTGGCCACCCAGCCGGTGGCGCCGGCGTGCAGCGCGCGGGCGGCGCGGTGGGCGTCGTCGGCGGTGGCCAGGACGACGGCCCGCAGCGTGGGGTGGTTGCGGCGGACCCGGGCGAGCAGGGTGATGCCGTCCGGCGCCGGCGCGGCGCCGTACTGCGGCCCGGCCGGGTGCACGGACGCCGTGGCCGCCGGGTACGGCGGCGCTGCGGGCGGGGCCTGCTGAGGGACGGCGCCCTGGCCGGGAGCCGCGGCCGGGCGGCGGGGTGCGGGCACGACGGCCGACGGGCGGCGGCGGGCGGCGTCCAGCGGGTCGGCGGACGGCCGGACAGGCCTGCGGGCCCCCGCGGCAACGGAGTCGGCGCCGAGGTCGGCGTCGATCAGGATCACGTCGAAGGCGCGGCCCTCGACGCCGGCGCGCTCCAGCGCTCGCTCGGCGGCGGCCGCGCTGCCGGCCGCGCCGACCTCCACATCGGGCTCGGCGGCGAGCGCCGCGGCCAGGGCCTCGGCGAAGATCCGGTGGTCGTCGACCACCAGGACGCGGATCCGCCCCATCGTCACTCCCCCCTGCTCAGGCCGGGCCGGGCCCGGGGCGACAGCCCGGTTCCACCGCCTTGACCTGGGCACTCGTCCGCCGCCCACCCCCCGGTTGCCGGGAGGACCTGAGGCGCCGACCCCCACCGGTACCGAAATCAGCGTACGGGGTGGGGGACGGCTCGGTGGGGGTTTGGTGAAGTTTCGTCAGGAGGTGCGCACTTGGCGCGACTTGGTGCTCCCGGCGCCGCCGCCGGGGGTCCGGCGGGAGATCAGGAGCGCGGGCAGCAGGGCGAGCGCGATCAGGGCGACGGCCCAGCCGTAGGTGTCCCGGAAGGCGTCCGCGAGGCCGGGGGCGAGCGCGGCCCGCGCGGCGCCGTCCAGGGCGTGCACGGCGGCCAGGCCGCCGCCGGCCTCCCCGCCGCCGACCGCGCCGGGCAGCCGGTCGGCCATCGCCCCGGTGAGCAGGACGGACATCAGGGCGGTGCCGACCGAACCGGAGACCTGCTGGACGATGGTGACCAGGGTGGTGGCAGCCGGGACCTCGGCCGGGGTGACGCTGCGGGTGGCAGCCGCCATGGCCGGCATCAGTGTCATGCCGATGCCCGTCCCGGTCACCACCAGGGCGGCGATCAGGTGCCAGTACGGGGTGTCGGCGGCGACCTGGACGGTGAAGCCGAGGAAGCCGGCGGCGGCCACGGCGGTGCCGGTGAGCACGATCCGGCCGGCGGCGAAGCGGTCGGACAGCCGGCCGGAGAACTGCATGGTGATGCCGGTGGCGAGGGCCTGCGGGATGCCGAGCAGGCCGACGTCGGTGGCGCTCTGGCCGCGCACCAGTTGGTAGTAGAGCGGGAGCAGCAGCATCGAGCCGAAGTAGCCGCAGCCGAACAGGGCGATGGTGGCGGCGGGCCCGGCGAAGGCGCGTCGGCCCAGCAGCCGCAGGTCGATCAGCGGCTCGCCCGTGGTCAGCGCCCGGGCGACGAACCCGGCGACCAGGGCCGCACCGGCCAGGGTGGGCAGCAGGCTGCCGGCGGCGCCGGGGTGTCCGTGCTCGGCGCCGAGGCCGTAGATCAGCGCGGCCAGGCCCGGGGAGAGCATCAGCAGGCCGGGCAGGTCCAGTCGGCGGCGGCGGGCGTCGCCGCCGCCGTCGCGGGGCAGCAGCCGGGCGGCGAGGACGAGGGCGAGCGCGCCGAGCGGCAGGTTGACCAGGAAGACCCAGCGCCAGGAGACCTCGTCGACCAGCCAGCCGCCGAGGACCGGCCCGGCCAGCGGGCCGATCAGGACGGGGATGCCGAGCACGCTCATGGTGCGGCCGGTGCGGGCCGGGTCGGAGGCGCGGACCAGGACGGTCATCCCGACCGGCATCACCATCCCGCCGCCCAGGCCCTGGACCACCCGGAAGGCGATCAGCGAGGGGGCGTCCCAGGCGGCGCCGGCCAGCACCGAGCCGAGCACGAACAGGGTGAGCGCGGTGAGGTAGAGGCGGCGGGTGCCGAACCGTCCGATCGCCCAGGCGGTGACCGGCGTGACGGTGGCGAGGGCCAGGGTGTAGCCGGTGGTGATCCACTGGATGGTGGCCAGCGGGGCGTGGAAGTCGCCGGCGAGGCGGTTGAGGGCGACGTTGACGATCGTGGTGTCGAGGACGGTCATCAGCGAGCCGAGGACCACGACGGCGGCGACGGCCGCGGTGCGCGGGCCGGGTGCGGCGGCCTCCGGCGTGCCGGCCGGCGCGGTGGTGGCCGGCACGGTGGTGGTGCTCATCGTCGTTCCCCCCGACCGCGGTTCAGACGCCGTAGGGGCGGACGGCGCGGGCGTCCCGGAGCGCGTGCGCCCACCAGGTGAGCTGGTCGAGCATGCCCTTGGTGGCACCGTTCGGGATGGTCGGGTCGACCGGGTCGCCGTCCTGGCCGAAGAGGCCCCAGACGTTGTGGAAGCTGACGCTGTCGCGGACGGTCACGGCGTGCAGTTCGGCGAAGACCAGCCGGAGCTGCTCGACCGCGCGCAGCCCGCCACCGAGGCCGCCGTAGGAGACGAAGCCGACCGGCTTGGCCCGCCACTCGGCGCCGTGCAGGTCGATCGCGTTCTTGAGGGCGGCCGGGAAGCTGTGGTTGTACTCCGGGGTGATCACCACGAAGGCGTCGGCGGCGGCCAGCCGGGGCGAGAGCGCGGCGTGCCGCTCGGCCTGCTCGGCGGTGGGCTCCTCGCCCACGTGGGCCAGCGGGTGCTCGGCCAGGTCGATGACGTCGAGATCGAGGTCGGCGCGCTGCCCGGCGGTGCGGACGAACCAGTCGGCGACGGTGGGCGCGAAGCGGCCCTGGCGGGTGCTGGCGATGATGACGGCGAGGCGGAACGGGGTCGCGGACATGGCTCTCTCCAGGGATGCGCTGCTGTTGGCCACCGCCCGTTCGGACGGCACGTCAGGTAAAGTACAACGTGCATGGCAATACGTACAACGGTGACTGTAACTTTTCGAATGAGCCTCAATGAAGGAGCCTCAGTGACCAGTCGGCAGGAAACGCCGGACCGGCCCCGCCGGGGGCTGGCCGAGAAGCGCCAGGCCATCACCCGGGCCGCCCGCACGGTCTTCGGCCGGGACGGCTACACCCGCGCCAGCATCGACGCCATCGCGGCGGAGGCCGGGGTGTCCACCCGCACCATCTACAACCACTTCGCGGGCAAGGAACTGCTCTTCCAGACCGTCGTCCAGGAGAGCTCCGCGCAGGTCGGCGACGCCCAGCTGGACATCATCGAGCGCCGGCTCGGGAAGGTCACCGACCTGGAGGCGGACCTCGTCGCGTTCGCACTGGCCTGGGTGACCCCGCTGACCGAGTTCGCGGACCACTTCGGACTGGTCCGCCAGATCAACGCCGAGGCCCGGCACCTGCCGAAGGCCGCCCTGGACGCCTGGCAGGAGGCCGGACCGCGCCGGGTGTTCGCCGCGCTCGGGCGCCGGTTCGCCGAGCTGGCCGAGGAAGGATGGCTGGAGGCGCCCGACCCGGGGCGGGCCGCCTCGCACTTCGTGCTGCTGACCGCGACGGAGGTCACCCAGCGTTCGTACTGGGGCGCGTACCCGCTCGCCCGGCCGGAGACCGAGGAGATCGTCGTCGCGGGCGTCCGGGCCTTTCTGCGCGCCTACGCGGCGCCCCGCCGATGAGGTCGCGCCACTGAGTGCGTCGCGGCGCTGCGGGACCGGGCGCTGCGGGACCGGCCCCCATGGCCGGGCACCCCAGGACCGGGCGCCGCACAGCTGAGGCGCCGGCCCCGGACCGGCCGGGGGCGGCGCCTCACGAGGTCGTCCGGCCTACAGGCCGTTCTTCTCCAGGGTGAACTTCCAGGCGTCGGCCACGATGTCGTCCAGGTTCGGACGGCGCGGCGTCCAGCCGAGCGTCCGGTGGGCGCGCTCGGCGGAGGCCACCAGCACGGCCGGGTCGCCCGCACGGCGCCCGACGGTCCGCACCGGGATCTCCCGGCCGGTGACCCGCTTGACCGACTCGATCACCTCGCGCACCGAGAAGCCGCTGCCGTTGCCCAGGTTGCAGATCAGGTGCTCGCCCGGCTTGGCCGCGTCCAGCGCCAGCAGGTGCGCGTCGGCCAGGTCCGCCACGTGGATGTAGTCACGGATGCAGGTGCCGTCCGGGGTCGGGTAGTCGTCGCCGTACACCGCGATGTGCTCGCGCTGCCCCAGAGCGGCCTGGAAGACCAGCGGGATCAGGTGCGACTCGGGGTCGTGCCGCTCGCCGTAGACACCGTACGCACCCGCCACGTTGAAGTAGCGCAGCGAGACGGCGGCCAGCCCGTGGGCGACGGCCTCGCTGGTGATCAGGTGGTCGACGGCGAGCTTGGTGGCGCCGTACGTGTTGGTCGGCGCGGTACGGGCGGTCTCGGCGATCGGCACGACCTCCGGCTCGCCGTAGGTGGCGGCGGTGGAGGAGAAGACCAGCTTGCGCACGCCCGCCGCGCGCATCGCGCTCACCAGCTCCAGCGAGCCGGCCACGTTGTTGCGCCAGTACTTCTCCGGGTCCACCACGGACTCGCCGACCTGCGAGGACGCGGCGAAGTGCAGAACCCCGTCGAAGGAGCCGTCCAGCACCGTGCCCGCGTCCTGGATCCGGCCCTGCACGAACTCCGCACCCGCCGGCACACCCTCGCGGAAGCCCGTCGACAGGTCGTCCAGGACGGTCACCCGGTGCCCCGCCTCCAGCAGGTGGGCGGCAACCACGCTGCCGACATATCCGGCACCACCCGTGACCAGGTACTTACTCATGATGCGACCTCCAGCGGGCGATGGTCCGCGGCCTCGGCGGGCCATCGGTGACGTACGTACGACTGGGGCCATTCTCCCTGGCCACCGGGAGTGCTCCGGACCGCGTCCGTCCGGCCCGGACCACCGTTCACCGGCTGTTCCGGTCGCCGCCGCCCGGCGCCGGGGCGCCGTTCCCTCGTTCCGGGGCTCCGTTCCCTCGTCCCGGAGAGCAAGCCGTCGTTCCGGGGGCCGTCCCCTCGCCCCGGAGAGCAAGCCCTCGCCCCGGAAGCCGTTCCCCCGTTCCGGGGGGCGAGCCCGCTCAGTCGCGCGCCACCCGTTCGAGCAACCCGGTCCGGGCCGCGACCGCCGCCGCCTCCAGCCGGGTCCGCGCGCCGAGCTTCATCAGCACCCGCTGGACGTGCGTCCGGGCCGTGCTGGAGGCGATCCGCATCCCGGCCGCGATCGCCGCGGTGTCCTCGCCGTCCGCGATCCGGGTCAGCACCTGGACCTCACGGCGGGTCAGCAACCGCAGCAGCCGGACCGCCTCGTCGTCCGACTCGGCCGCCGGGCACAGCAGTTGGTCGAAGGCGCCGCGCAGGACGTCCACCGCGACCGCCGCCTCCCCCGCCCGGGCGCGCGCGATGGCCCGCTCGACCACCTCGATCCGCTCGTCGCTGGGCACATACCCGGCCGCGCCCGCCGCGAACGCGGCTGCCACGCCCCGAAGTTCACCGACCGGCCCGAGCACGATGACGGCCACCTCGGGCCGCTCCCGGCGGATCCGGCGCAGCCCGTCGAAGGCCCCCGGCTCGCCCGGCCCGGCCACCCCCAGCAGGCAGATCTCCGGCCGGCGGCCGGCCACCAGGTCGGCGGCGGAGCCGGCCGGCGAGCCGACAGCGAGCACCCGGTGGCCGCGCAGCTGGAGCGCGGTGGCCAGCGCCTCGGCCAGCAGCCGATGGTCGTCGACCACCACGAGTCGAACGCCCATGACGCCCTCCCGGTCGGGGTCCGGCCCGCGCCCGCACCCGGTGGGGCGGGCGGCCGATGACGCACCATCACAGCGCATTCGGGCCCGGCCCGCCAGGCCGCCTCGGCGCCGGGGCCGGCCGGGCGCACGAACCCGGACACGAAAAAGACCCTCGCCGTTGGGCGAGGGTCTTTCACTTGAGCCCCCATGCGGAATCGAACCGCAGACCTTCTCCTTACCATGGAGACGCTCTACCGACTGAGCTATAGGGGCCTGAACCTTGTGTTCTCGCTTGCTCACTCGCTCGCTCGAACAAGGAAGAGATTACACGGCCGACGGCCCGGAAGGGAAATCGGCCCCGGCCCCGGAACCCGGAGCCGGCCTCCGCCCCTCAACCCTCGGTGTGCGCCCGGTCGAACCCCTCCCGCGCGGCCATCATCAGGGGGGTGCGCGCCTCCGTCCAGCGACCGACGGGCGCCACCAGCTCGGCGAGCTCCCGGCCGAGCGGCAGCAGGTCGTAGACCACCCGCGGCGGCGTCTCCGGGTGAACGGTGCGCCGCACCAGCCCGTTCCGCTCCAGCGAGCGCAACGACTGGGTGAGCATCTTCCGGCTGACCCCGCCCACCGCGCGCTGCAGCTCGGAGAACCGCTGCGGACCGCACTGGTCGAGGCCCATGAGGATCAGCAGCGACCACTTGTCCGCCAGCTCGGCGAACACGTCCCTGCTCGGACAGAGCTGGGCGAAGACATCCCGGCTCTGGGCCTGGTCGGGCCCGGCCGGGGCCTCTTCTTTCGTCGTCATACCTCCAGGGTAGCGGGCGGTCTCCAATCCGCTCCTAGTAACCAATGGAGACTTGGTCTATATTGGAGACCACGGCGGCCGCAAGGCCTCCCGGTTCTGCCTTCCCCTTGGTCCCGCCGTTCACCCCGCCCCCTGGGCCCTTCCTTCCACCTCCCGCGAGGAGCACCCGCCATGACCGCAATCCGCCCGACCGTCGCCATCGCCTACCACTCCGGCTACGGCCACACCGCCGTGATAGCCGAGGCCGTCGCCCGCGGAGCCGCCGCCACCGGAGCCGAGGTCGTCTCCGTCGCCGTCGACACCATCACCGACGAGCAGTGGGCCCGGCTCGACGCCGCGGACGCGATCATCTTCGGCTCGCCCACCTACATGGGCACCGCCTCCGGCGCCTTCCACACCTTCGCCGAGGCCAGCAGCAAGCGCTGGTTCGGCGACGCCTGGCTGGACAAGGTCGCCGCCGGCTTCACCAACTCCGCCTCCAAGAGCGGCGACAAGGCCGGCACCCTCGGCTTCTTCCAGACCCTGGCCGCCCAGCACGGCATGAACTGGGTCAACCTGGGCCTCAAGCCCGGATGGAACTCCACCACCGCCACCGAGAACGACCTCAACCGCCTCGGCTTCTTCTCCGGCGCCGCCGCCTCCACCCCCTCCGACGGCGGCCCCGACACCGTGCACAAGGCCGACATCGCCACCGCCGAGCACCTCGGCGGGCGGGTCGCCGAGCACACCGCGACCCTGCTGGCCGGCCGCGCCGCCCAGGCCGTCTGACCCGCACCCGCTCCCCGCGGGCTACGCCGCCGGATCCGCCCCCAACACGGGCGCCCGGCGGCGTCCGCCGTCCGCCCCGGCCACCGCCAGATCCGTACCGCTGGTCTCCGGCAGCAACCTCAGGCAACCCAGCGCCACCAGCCCCAGCACCGCCAGGTACCAGCCGGCCGGCTCCGCCGTGCCGTACACGTCGGTCAGCCTGGTCGCGATCAGCGGCGTGGTCGCCCCGCCCACCACCCCTCCCAGGTTGTACGTCAGCGCGGCCCCCGTGTACCGCACCCGGGTCGGGAAGAGCTCCGGCAGATACGCCGCCACCGGCCCGAGCAGACACCCCAGCACCACCATCGCCCCCGCCAGGGCCAGGAACATCAGCGGCCGGCGCACCGTCTCCAACAGCGGGAACAACAACGGCGACCAGAGCAACGCCAGCCCCGTCGCCCCCTGCAACGTCCGCCGCCGCCCCCACCCGTCACTGCGCCGGGCACTCACCCAGACCGTTCCGCCCATCGCCACCCCGCCCGCCAGCAGCATCGACAGCACCAGCGTGCTCGACACCCCCAGCCCGGTCGTCGCGTACGCCAGCGCGTACGTGGTGGTCAGGTAGAACATCGCGTACCCCACGGTGATCACGCCACAGCCGACCAGCACCGTCCGCCAATGCCCGCGCAGCACCTCCACCACCGGCGGCCGCTCCCGCACCCGCCCGGCCTCCGCCGCGAACAGCGGCGTCTCCTCGATCCGCAGCCGCACGAACAGCCCCACCGCCACCATCGCCAGCGACGCCAGGAACGGCACCCGCCAGCCCCACCCGTGGAACGCCCGCTCGTCCAAGGCCAGTTGCAGCACCAGGAACACCCCGTTCGCCAGCACGAACCCGATCGTCGGGCCGAGCTGCAGAAACGCCCCGTACCGACCGCGCCGCCCGGCCGGCGCGTTCTCCGCGATCAGCAGCGCCGCCCCGCCCCACTCCCCGCCCAGCCCGAGCCCCTGGCACACCCGCAGCACCACGAGCGCCACCGGCGACCACCACCCCCATACCCCGTACCCCGGAAGCGCCCCCACCGCCGCCGTCGACAACCCCATCAGCAGCAGCGACACCACCAGCGTCGCCTTCCGGCCCAACCGGTCCCCGAAGTGACCGAACACCACCGCCCCCAGCGGCCGCGCCAGAAACGCCACCGCGTACACCGAGAACGACGCCAACAGCGCCCCCACGGTGCCCAGTCCGGGAAAGAACACCGGCCCGAAGACCAGCGCGGCCGCCGTCCCGTAGATGAAGAAGTCGTAGAACTCGATCGCCGTGCCGATCAGCGCCGCCGCTGCGGCCCTCCGCAACTGCGCCGCCCGCCGGGCGTCCTGCGTATCCATACCGCCACCCTGGCGACCCGCTCACCCCCGCGACAGCACCCACCCGGGTGACACCCGCGCACACCCCGCCCCCGCGCCACCCCCCTCCACGCCCGCCCCACGCCCCACCCCGCGGCGCTCCCCACGGCACTCCCCCGAAACGGCAGCCGCCCGGCCGCCGGGGTGAACCCGGCGGCCGGGCGGCTGCCCCGGTCCTCGACTACCGCGCGTACGGGTTGTCCCCCGACGGAGCCGGCGGCTCGTACGACGGCGGCGCGGGCGGCACCCCGGGCCCGGCCTGCAGCGGCATCTGCGGCACGACCGCACCCTCCCGAGAGGCCGCCGACCGCCTCCGCAGCACGAAGAACACCACACCCGCCACCAGCACCAACCCGCCGACCACCGCCGCCACAACAGGCAGGGAACCGCCGGAATCCTTCGCGACCACAGGCTGCGCGACCGGCGACGCCGCCGGCGTCGTGCCCCCACCCGAGGACGGACTCGCCGCCGCCGACGCCGACGAGGACGCCGGTGAGGACGCCGCCGCCGACGGCGACGTGGAAGGCGTTGCGGAAGACGACGCGGCAGGGGCCTCGGCCGGCTTCTCCGGGATCGGGTTCACATTCGCCGGGCCGGGGTCGCCGGGAGCGGTCAGCGCGATCCGCGGCCGAACAGCCCCGAAACCGACATTGTCGGCTCGGACTGACCCATCGCTCGGCTTTCCGGCCGAGCTGATAAGCACACGCAGAACCTGATTGGCGGTCCAGTCCGGGTGGACGGACCACACCAACGCCGCCGAGGCGGAGACCAGCGCGGTCGCGTCCGACGTGCCATGACTGTCGCAGTAGCCGGTCTGTCCCGTGCAGGCCTCGACCATCTCCGCACCGGGCGCAACAAGATCAACCTGCGGCCCCCGCTCGGACTCCGAGGTCACTTCCCCGTTGCGGTCGACCGCCCCGACCCCGACGACATTGGGCAGGCCGCCGGGGTACTCGACCGGATTGCCCTGTTGGGCCGAGTTTCCGACGCTGGAGACCACCAACGAACCCTTTGCGGTTGCGCTCGCGATGACGCGGTTCAGTTTGGCCACATCGTCAGGAGAGGTCTTGATGGCCTCGATACCCTGCGAGATGTTGATGACCTTCGCCCCCTGGTCCGCCGCGTAGCTGACGGCCTGGCCGATTTGGTCGAGGAAGTCGGCCGAGGACAAACCGCTGCCATCGGACCCGTTCTGAATCTTCAGCGGCAGAATCTTGGCGCCGGGGGCCAGGCCATAGGCACCGTTGCCCCCCATTCCCTTGCCGGACCCCGCGATGAGGCTGGCCATCTGCGTTCCGTGGCCGTTGCTGTAGGACCCCACTCCACCGGGAAGCCCGCTGAAGTCCTTGCCCGGCAGCAACTGTCCCACGAGATCCGGGTGATCCAGCTTGAACCCGCCCTCGATCACCGCGACCGTGATCCCCTGGCCCTTCGAGATCTGCCACATCTCCGGGGCATGCATGGCATCCAGGTGCCACTGGTCCTTACGGATGGAGCCGTCCGCAGCCGCCGGAACCGCTGCGGGACCCACAGCCACACCTGCCGCCAGGAGCGCCGCAGCGAACATCCGCCCACCCACTCGCACGTTCGTCCGCCCCATCACAACTCCTTGTTGTCTCCCGTCGGCCGAGGACTGCGCCCCGGACAGGTCTGCCCGGCCACTGGTTGGGCCCAGTGGCCGGGCAGCTACTGCAGTCCTACTCAATCACGCCCGGATTGCTCTGCGGCGTACCGCTGGTCCAGGTCTCCTCGTCCTCGTGCAGGTAGTCGGCCCGCTGACGACGCTCACGCTCGCTCTTGCCCGCGCCGCCGCCCGTCATGCCGGGACCGCCCGCCATGCCGTTCTGGCCCGAACGCGACCCGCCCTCGGGCCCGACCGCGCCGGCCCGGTTGCGCAGACCCGTGCCGCCCGGGGTGAACTCGCCACCCGCGGTCGGCCCCTTGCGGCCGCCGACCGTACCGCCGCCGGTCGAGGTCAGCCCGCGGCCGCGCACGCTGCCGCCCGAGGCGCCGCCACCGTGGCCGCCGCCAGCCCCGGGGTGCATGCCGCCCCCGCCAGGGCCGCCCGGACCGCCACCGGACCGGCCCGCCTGGCCGTCGCGGCCGAAGACCGTTCCACCGCTCGGGACACCCGGGTTGCCGTTCTTCGCCGGCAGGTTGCCACCGCCGAAGGTGCTCGTCCGGCTCGGGCTCGGGCCGGTGACCTTGGGCGGGATGGTGCCGCCACCGCCGAACGGGACGGGACCGGGGCCCGGGAAGTTGTTGTTGCCTCCGGGACCGTTCGGGTAAGGCGGTCCGCCGCCCGGACCGTTCGGGGGCAGCTGGCCGGGGCCGCCCGGTGTGAACGGACCGGTCTGGTCGGGCAGGGTCGGAGCGGGCGGCAGGCTGTTGAGGTCGGTCCCGGGACGGTCCGGCGGGTACGACGGTGCCGGGGTGGGCACGGGCACGCCCGGGTCCGGCGGCAACGGCACCGGACCGTTGCGCGGAGGAATCGGGTCGACGTGTCCCGGTCCGCTCGGACCCTGCGGGCCCGGCACGGGCGGACGCGGCGTCACCGAACCGCCACCACCACCGCCACCACCGGGCGGGCTGTAGCTGCCGCCACCACCGCCACCGACTCCGCCGTGCGGGTTGCGGCCGGTGCCACCGGAGCCGGTGCCGCCGCCACCACCAATCGAGTGGTCCGACGAGGAGTCTCGATCGCCACCCTCACCCGGCGGCTTCAGCTCCTCCGGGGTCTCGAGCGAGTTCAGCTTGGTGGTCACGGCCTCGTAGGCCTGCGCCAGCTTCACCATCTGGTTGACGGCTTCCTGGTGCTCCTGCTTGACCTTCTTCTCCGCCTCGGCCGCCTCGGCCCCGGTCACCCAGTTCGGGTTGGCCTGCTTCATGACGGAGTCCACGGTGGAACCCACGCCGTACCGGGCCTCGAAGTCGGAGGGGAGGTACGGGATGTTCTGGTTCTTGTGCTTGGCGACCTTGTCGATCTCGGCCTGCGGCAGCTTCGGCATCGCGACCTTGGCCGTGCTGAGCGCCTCGCCCGCCTGGTGCATGGCATCGCCGACACCCGTGGAGTAGTCGGCGAGCTTCGCCGCCGACTTGTGGAAGTTGCTGGCCCACGCCTTGAAGCCCTCGCCGGCCGGGCCCTCCCAGGCGATCTGGTCGATGTGCGACTTGAGCGCCCCGCTGAGGTCCTTGAGAACACGGCCGGCAGCCTGCAGCTGACTTCCCCGGCCCAGGACCTTCGACGGGTCGCTGCTGTCGACCATGACCTTGAGCTCTTCGTGCTTCATGGGCTCGAAGTTCGTTCCGCCTGCCATCACTCACTCCCCGTCATACCGAGCGTCCTGCCCCCTGGACCAAACATCAGAAGCCCACCTTCGGGCCGGGCCCGTTCGGCCCGGCTGCCGGCGTCGCGACGCCCGCGTTCTTCGCCACGGCCTGCTGGGCGGCGGCCGTGTTCTCCTCGTTGCCCGCGTAGTTGGCCGCCGCCTTCGTGACGGACTTCTGCATTTCCTCGATCTGCTTCACGAAGACCTTGTGCATGTTCACGAGCTCGTTGTGAGCCCGCTGGTAGGCCGACGTCAGATCGGTGGACTGCGAGAAGTTCTTGCCGAAGTTGTCCGCCTGGAGCCGCTGCTCCTGGAGGTTGTACGGCGCTGCCGCCGAACCCTCCATCGCCTGGAGCAGTGCCTCGATCTTCTTCGTGAACGCCGTCAGGGTGTCCAACTCGACCTGGACGTTCTTGCTGCCGAACGCGGAGACCAGCTCCGAGGCGCTGGCGTTCGTCTGGACGGCGCGCACAACGGTGTCGGCGGCGCCGAACACGGCGCCGAAGCCGAACAAGCTGTTGCTGTGGCCCGTACCGAGCGAGAACGGCGTCTCGTCGGGCTTGGCCGCGCCCGTCGTACCGTTGGCCGTCCCCGTACCGTCGCCTGCAGGCGCGTCTGCCACCGTAATCCACCTCTCCCCCGTGTGCGGGGCGGCCCCGAGGCCGCCGCACCGCAACACACCGTCAACTTCTCGGTCATACAGTCTTACTCATGCACCCGTCGGTCCGCACGGAGGGACAGCGGTTGCCTCGGCCATCGTAGCCACCACCGCCGTCGCCCCGGCAGGGCCCATGGCACGACTGAGCGCGATCGGTACGAACTTGACACGCACAGGACCCTGCCGTGCCATCCCCACCCCACCTCCCCGGGCCCGCCCCGGACCCGCCGCCGAACCGGCGGGCCCGGGTGGCCCGGCCACCGAAGGCCGGGCTCAGACCTGCTCGGCCAGCTCCAGCCAGCTCATCTCCAGCTCCTCCTTCTCCTCCCGGACGGCGCGCAGCTGCGTGTCCAGCTCCGCGACCTTGGAGAAGTCGGCGGCGTGCTCGGCGAGTTGGGTGTGGAGCTTGGATTCCTTGTCGTCCAGCTTGGCGATCTGCCGCTCCAGCTTCTGCATCTCCTTCTTCGCCGCCCGCACGTCCCCGGCCGACAGCCCGGGGGCCGCCGCGGCCTCGGCGGCCGAGGCCCCGGTGGCGGCAGCGGCGGCAGCGGCAGCCGCTGCCGCCATGCGGGCACGCCGCTCCAGGTACTCGTCGACGCCGTTGGGCAGCATCCGCAGCTTCTTGTCGCCGAGCAGCGCGTGCACCACGTCCGTGGTCCGCTCGATGAAGAAGCGGTCGTGGCTGATGACGACCATCGAGCCGGGCCAGCCGTCGAGGAGGTCCTCCAGCTGGTTGAGCGTCTCGATGTCGAGGTCGTTGGTCGGCTCGTCGAGGAAGAGGACGTTCGGCTCGTCCATCAGCAGCCGGAGCAGCTGGAGCCGGCGCCGCTCACCGCCGGAGAGGTCGCCGACCGGGGTCCACTGCTTGTCCTTGCCGAAGCCGAACTGCTCGCAGAGCTGGCCGGCACTCATCTCCCGGCCCTTGCCGAGGTCGACCCGGGAGCGCACCTGCTCGACGGCCTGGAGCACCCGGGTCTCCGGCTCCAGTTCGGCGACCTCCTGGGAGAGGTAGGCGAGGCGGACGGTCTTGCCGACCTTGATCACGCCGGACGCGGGCTGCACGTCGCCCTCCGAGGCGTACGCGTCACGCATGGCGCGCAGCAGCGACGTCTTGCCGGCGCCGTTGACGCCGAGCAGGCCGATCCGGTCACCGGGGCCGAGCTGCCAGGTGAGGTTCTCCAGCAGCAGCTTGGGGCCGGCGGTGACGGTGACGTTCTCCAGCTCGAAGACCGTCCGGCCGAGCCGGGCGTTGGCGAACTTCATCAGCTCGCTCTTGTCCCGCACCTCCGGCACGTCGGCGATCAGGGCGTTGGCGGCCTCGATGCGGTAGCGCGGCTTCGAGGTACGGGCCGGGGCGCCGCGGCGCAGCCAGGCGAGCTCCTTGCGGGCCAGGTTCTGGCGCTTCTGCTCCTCGGTGGCCTCGATCCGGGTGCGCTCGGCGCGGGCGAAGACGTAGTCGGAGTAGCCGCCCTCGTACTCGTGCACGGCGCCGTGCTGGACGTCCCACATCCGGGTGCAGACCTGGTCGAGGAACCAGCGGTCGTGGGTGACGCAGACGAGGGCGGAGCGGCGGTTCTGGAGGTGCTTGGCGAGCCAGGCGATGCCCTCGACGTCGAGGTGGTTGGTGGGCTCGTCCAGGACGATCAGGTCGGGCGAGCCGAGCAGCAGCTTGGCGAGGGCGATCCGGCGGCGCTCGCCGCCGGAGAGCGGGCCGATGACGGTGTCCAGGCCGTCGGCGAAGCCGGGCAGGTCGAGGCCGCCGAAGAGGCCTTCGATGATGTCGCGGATGCGCGCGTCGCCGAGCCACTCGTGGTCGGCGCGGTCGGCGATCACCTCGTGCCGGATGGTGGCTTCGGGGTCGAGCGAGTCGTGCTGGGTGAGGACGGCCAGCTGCAGTCCGCCGGAGTGGGTGATCCGGCCGCCGTCCGGCTCCTCCAGCTTGGCGAGCATCCGGATCAGGGTGGTCTTGCCGTCGCCGTTGCGTCCGACGACGCCGATCCGGTCCCCCTCACTGACGCCGAGGCTGACCCCGTCCAGAAGGGCCCGGGTGCCGTAGACCTTCGTGACGGACTCGATGGTGGCGAGGTTGACGGCCACGTGTGCTGCGCTCCTGGGTTCGGCGGTCTCGGGGCCGCCCCGGTCTCGCGGCGCACCCCCCTTCGGGGAAGGCCCCGATCTCCCCAGCCTAGTCGGCCGTTCCCGGGCGCCTCACCTGCGAGCACCACCACCCCGGAGCACACCCGTCCCCGGCACCCCGGGCGCCTCACCCCCGAGCACCACCACCCCGGAGCACCTCCACCCCAGGCACTCCCCGGCGCCACCCCCGCGGCGCCTCAGCCGCCGAGCACCGCCGCCCCGGGCACCGGCCCGTACGTCGCGTGCGCGGTGCGGCAGGTGCCGGACGCCCGCAGCGCCTCGGCGACGGCGGCCGCCGCGTCGGCGTCCTTGGCGAGGAAGGCGCAGGTCGGGCCGGAGCCGGAGACCAGGGCGCCGATCGCGCCGGCCTCGGTGCCCGCGCGCAGGGTGGCGGCGAGCGCGGGGCGCAGCGAGAGGGCGGCCGGCTGGAGGTCGTTGGCGAGCGCACCGGCCAGGGCGACGGCGTCGCCGTCGGCGAGGGCGGCGAGCAGGGCCGGGTCGGCGTCGGGGGTGGGCACGTCGGTGGCGCTGGAGCCGGTGCCGGCCTCCTCGCGGAGGCGGTCGCACTCGTGGAAGACGGCCGGGGTGGAGAGGCCGCCGTCGGCGACGGCGAACACCCAGTGGAAGATCCCGGCGACGGGCAGCGGGTCGAGGATCTCGCCGCGGCCGCGGCCCAGGGCGACGCCTCCGACCAGGGCGAACGGGACGTCGGAGCCGAGCTCGGCGGCCAGCTCCAGCAGGGTGTCGGCCGGCGTGTCGAGGCCCCAGAGCGCGTCGCAGGCGACCAGCGCCGCCGCACCGTCCGCGCTGCCTCCGGCCATGCCGCCGGCCACCGGGATGGCCTTGGCGATGTGCAGGTGGACGGCGGGGTCGGCGAGGCCGTGGTGGGCGGCGAGCAGCCGGGCGGCGCGGGCGGCCAGGTTGCTGTCGTCGAGCGGGACGACGGCGGCGTCCGGCCCGGAGCAGCTGAGGGTGACGCCCTCGCCGGGTGAGCCGGGCGTCGCCGTCACCTCGTCGCCGAGGGCGACGGCGAAGAAGACGTTGGCCAGGTCGTGGAAGCCGTCGGCGCGCAGGCCGCCGACCCCCAGCTGGACGTTGACCTTGGCGGGGACCCGTACCGTGATCACTCGGACTCCGACTTCGCGGGCTTGTGCTCGGCGATCGCGGCGAACTGCTCGACCGTCAGCATCTCGCCGCGCAGCTTGTGGTCGATCCCGGCGGCGGCGAGCGCCTGCTCGGCCCCGGCCGGTGAGCCGGCCCAGCCGGCCAGGGCGGCGCGCAGGGTCTTGCGGCGCTGGGCGAACGCGGCGTCGACGACCGCGAACACCTCCGCGCGGGTGGCGGTGGTCTGCGGCGGCTCGCGGCGGATCAGCGAGACCAGGCCGGAGTCGACGTTCGGCGCGGGCCAGAACACGTTGCGCCCGATGGCGCCGGCCCGCTTGACGTCCGCGTACCAGTTGGCCTTGACGGACGGGACGCCGTACACCTTGTTGCCGGGCTTGGCCGCGAGCCGGTCGGCGACCTCGCTCTGCACCATCACCAGGGTGCGCTCGATGCTGGGGAACGTCGCCAGCATGTGCAGCAGCACGGGCACGGCCACGTTGTAGGGGAGGTTGGCGACCAGCGCGGTGGGCGGCGGACCGGGGAGCTCGGTGACCTCCATGGCGTCGCTGAGCACCAGGTCGAAGTCCTCGGCGCGGGCGGGCAGCCGGGAGGCGACGGTGGTGGGCAGGTGCCGGGCGAGCAACGGGTCGATCTCGACGGCGGTGACGTGCGCGGCGACGTCGAGCAGCGCCAGGGTGAGCGAGCCGAGCCCGGGGCCGACCTCGACCACCGCATCCTCGCTCGTCACCTCGGCGGCCCGGACGATGCGGCGCACGGTGTTGCCGTCGATGACGAAGTTCTGCCCGCGCTGCTTGGTCGGCTTCACCCCGAGGGTGGCCGCCAGCTCCCTGATGTCGGAGGCGCCGAGCAGGTGCGTGTCGGAGGTGGGGTCGGTGGTGCTCACCCCGCAAGGATACGGGCGGGGCGGGTGCTCACGGTTCGACGGCCTGCTGGAGGTCGATCTCGACGGCGTACGGCAGCTCGGCGCGCAGGACGCCCTCGTGCTGGGCGACGGGCAGGTAGACGCCCTTCTCCTCGTCCCGGTGGAACTCGTGGACGGGGAGGTTGTCGATCCCGCGCTCGACCCGCCAGTAGTACGGGATCCCGGGCTCGGCGTACGGCCCGGGCACCCATGCCAGGCAGCATCGCAGTCCGACGAGAGTGCCGAATCGTTTCGGCGCGACCCGATATGTGTTCGACCGATGTCCGTTCGGCCGGCTCAGTACCCGAAGGCCCGCGCCGTGTTCGCCGCGATGGCCGTGGCGAGCTCGTCCTCGTGCAGCCCCAGGGTGCCGGCCATCGAGCGGACGGTGACCGGAATCAGGTACGGGGCGTTGGGGCGGCCCCGGTAGGGGTGCGGGGTGAGGAAGGGGGCGTCGGTCTCGACCAGGACGCGGTCGAGCGGAGTGGCCGCGAGGGCGTCGCGCAGGGGCTGGTTGGCCTTGAAGGTGACGGGGCCGGCGAACGAGAGGTACCAGCCGTGCTCGGCGCAGGTCTTGGCCATCGCGGCGTCGCCGGAGTAGCAGTGGAAGACGGTCCGCTCGGGGGCGCCCTCCTCCAGCAGGACGGCGATGACGTCCTCGTGGGCGTCCCGGTCGTGGATGACCAGGGCCTTGTCGTGCCGCTTGGCCATCTCGATGTGGCGGCGGAACGACTCCTTCTGGATCTCGACGCCTTCGGGGCCGGTACGGAAGTAGTCGAGGCCGGTCTCGCCGACGGCGCGGACGTGCGGCAGCGCGGCGAGCGCGTCGATCTCGGCGAGGGCGGCGTCGAGCGCCGCCTGCCCGCCGGCCGGGCGCTGCTGCCCGGACCAGCCGTCCGGGTCGCCCAGGTAGATCCGCGGGGCCTCGTTGGGGTGCAGGGCGACGGCCGCGTGCACCTGCTCGAACTGGGCCGCCAGGTCGGCGGCCCAGCGTGAGCCGGGCACGTCGCAGCCCACCTGGACGACGGTGGTCACGCCGACCGAGGCGGCGCGTGCCAGGCCCTCGGCGGGGGTGCCGGCCTGCATGTCCAGGTGGGTGTGCGAGTCGGCGACCGCCACCGCCAGCGGGGCGGGCAGTGGCGGCGGCGTCGACCGGTCGTCGTCCTTCTTGGCCATCAGGCGGAGGGCTTCTCTTCGAGACGCGGGAACAGGATCTCGCCCTTGGTGACGGTGGCACCGGCGGGCAGCCGGCCCCAGTCCGCCACGGTGGCGATGGTCTGCGCGGCCAGCTCGCCGAGGCCCTCTTCGGCGCCGAGCGAGACCCAGAGCTTCTCGGCGGTGGCCGGCATGACCGGGTTGAGCAGGACGGCGGTGGCCCGCAGCGCCTCGGCGGCGGTGTAGAGGATGGTCGCGAGGCGGGCGCGGCCCTCCTCGGAGTCGTCCTTGGCGACCTTCCAGGGCTCCTGCTCGGTGAGGTAGCCGTTGACCTGCTTGACGAACTCGAAGACCGCCGCGAGGCCGCCGGCGAAGTCCAGCTCCTCGCCGATCTTCCGGTCGGCGGTCGCGACCGCCGCCGTCAGCCCGTCCGCGACGGCCTGCTCGGCCGGGCCGGCGGCGACGGCGGCCGGCAGCACCCCCCCGAAGTACTTGCCGACCATGGCCGCCACCCGGGAGGCGAGGTTGCCGAAGTCGTTGGCCAGCTCGGAGGTGTACCGGGCGGTGAAGTCCTCCCAGGAGAACGAGCCGTCGGTGCCGAACGGGATCGCCCGCAGGAAGTAGTAGCGGTAGGCGTCCACGCCGAAGTGCGAGGTGAGGTCCTGCGGGGCGATGCCGGTCAGGTTGGACTTGGACATCTTCTCGCCGCCGACCATCAGCCAGCCGTTGGCGACGACCCGCTTGGGCAGCGGCAGGCCGGCGGCCATCAGCATGGCCGGCCAGATCACCGCGTGGAACCGCAGGATGTCCTTGCCGACGAGGTGCACCGAGGCCGGCCACAGCTCGGCGAAGCGCTCCGGGTCGCTGCCGTAGCCGGCGGCGGTGATGTAGTTCTGCAGCGCGTCCACCCACACGTAGAGCACGTGCTTCTCGTCCCAGGGCAGCGGCACGCCCCAGTTGAAGGTGGAGCGGGAGATGGAGAGGTCCTGCAGGCCCTGCTCGACGAAGCGGAGCACCTCGTTGCGGGCGGACTCGGGAGCGATGAAGCCGGGGTTCTCGGCGTAGAACTCCAGCAGCTTCGGGCCGTAGGCGGAGAGGCGGAAGAAGTAGTTCTCCTCCTCCAGCCACTCGACCGGCTTCTTGTGGATCGGGCAGAGCTTCTCGCCCTCGGTGGCGCCGTCGAGCAGCTCGGCCGGGAGCTTGTACTCCTCGCAGCCGACGCAGTACGGGCCGGAGTAGCCGCCCTTGTAGATCTCGCCCTTGTCGTACAGGTCCTGGACGAACTCCTGCACCCGGTCGGTGTGCCGCTGCTGGGTGGTGCGGATGAAGTCGTCGTTGGCGATGTCGAGGTGCTGCCAGAGCGGCTTCCACGCCTCTTCGACCAGCTTGTCGCACCACTCCTGCGGGCTGACCCCGTTGGCCTCGGCGGTCCGCAGGATCTTCTGGCCGTGCTCGTCGGTGCCGGTCAGGTACCAGACCTTCTCGCCGCGCTGGCGGTGCCAGCGGGTCAGCACGTCACCCGCCACGGTGGTGTAGGCGTGGCCCAGGTGCGGGCGATCGTTGACGTAGTAGATCGGGGTGGAAACGTAGTACGCCGGGGTCGTGCTCCCGGTGGTGCTGTGCTCTGCAGTGGCCGCCATGGTCGGAAAGCTTAATCGGGTGCGGGGGCCGCCCTCGACCGAGTTACCCCGGCGGGCGGCACCGCCACCCGCCGGCCACGTCGACTCCCGGGCGGCACCGCCACCCGCCGGCCCCCTCACCTCCCCGGCGGGCCGCGCTGCCCGCCGGGCGGTCAGCCCGTCAGCCCGTCAGCCGCGACCAGAGCCGGCCCAGGAACCCGCGCTGCCGGGCGGGACCGGCCTCCGGGGTGGCCTCCGGTGCGGCCACCGGGGCGGCCACCGGCACCCCGGCCGGCTCGGCGTGCGCCGAGTAGCCGGGGGCGTGCTGCCAGAGCTGGTCCGCGACGGCCACCCGGCCCTCGCGCATGATCCGGACGGTGTGTCCGCCGCATCCCGGGCAGGTCGGCTTGAGCAGCGGGGACGGCACCCTGACACCGTTTGCGTGGTACTCGAACACGACCCGCCCGTCGCGGGCCACGTGGTGCTCGATGTCGTACGCCTGCTCCCAGCCGTACCCGCAGCTCAGGCACGCGAAGGAGTAGGCCTCCCGGACGGTCTCCACGGGAGAGTGCGGCCGGCCGGTCAGGCCGGGGTCGCTCAGCGCGTTACCACCACGAGGGCTACCGATCGTCTCGCTCATAGCCGTCTCCCAGCGCCCGCCGGACGCTCGCCCGGCTGGGTCTTTCCAACCCAGGAAATGCCCGGAACGCCCCGGTCGATGCCCGTCTTGTGAAGTCTTGGACGCGGATTGGGAATCCCTATACGAAAGGGTGGGTCGTCTCCGGAAACCACGGTCAAAGCTTCAGCTCAACGGGTGTTTACCCGGGGCCTTCTCTCCAAGGTACGCGCCCCCGCCGACCGCGGCACCCCCGGTCTCAGGGCTTCACCACCGCCGCGTTCTTGGCCGCGACCACCGCGTCGAACACGTCCCGCTTGGGCAGCGCGAGCTCCGCCGCGACGGCCGCGATGGCCTCCTTGCGCCGCTCGCCGGCCTCCTCCCGGACGGCCACCAGGCGGGCCAGCTCGGCCGGGGTCAGCTCCTGCGGGGCGGCCGGCGGGGCGCCCGCGACCACCACGGTGATCTCGCCCTTGACGCCCTCGGCCGCCCAGGCCGCCAGCTCGCCGATCGGGCCGCGCTTGACCTCCTCGTACGTCTTGGTCAGCTCGCGGCAGACGGCGGCGGGCCGGTCGGCGCCGAACGCCTCGGCCATCGCGGCCAGCGCCTCGGCGATCCGGTGCGGGGCCTCGAAGAAGACCATGGTGCGCGGCTCGGCGGCGACCGTGGCGAGCTGGCGGGCCCGGTCTCCGGTCTTGCGCGGGAGGAAGCCCTCGAAGGTGAAGCGGTCCACCGGCAGGCCGGAGAGCGCCAGCGCGGTGAGCACGGCGGACGGCCCGGGCACCGCGGTCACCTTGACGTCGGCGGCGACGGCGGCGGCCACCAGCCGGTAGCCGGGGTCGGAGACCGAGGGCATCCCGGCGTCGGTGACCAGCAGCACCCGGGCGCCGCCGACCAGCGCCTCGACGAGTTCGGGGGTGCGGCCGACCTCGTTGCCCTCGAAGTAGGAGACGACCCGCCCGGCCGGGGTCACCCCGAGCGCCTGGGTGAGCCGGCGCAGCCGCCGGGTGTCCTCCGCCGCGATCACGTCCGCGGTGGCCAGCTCGGTGAGCAGTCGGGGCGGGGCGTCCGAGACGTCGCCGATGGGTGTGCCTGCGAGAACGAGTACTCCTGTCACGCGCCCCATCCTTCCAGCATCGAGGCCCCAGGTGCTTTTGGTGACGATTCGGGCAGCTTCGGAGGGAGCCGTTCTCCGTGTGGGAAGCGCCCCTACGATGTGGCGGATGAACGGCGACACGGCGGCAGAGACGCCCACTGGTACAGACCCCACCGCGCAGGGTGGCGTCGGCGTGCCGGTCCTGACGGACCAGGCGTCCCCCGCCGTCCCGGCCCCGCGCGCGCCCGAGCCGGAGCCCGGGCGGCCGCGGTCCGCGGGTGCGGCCTGGCTGCGCGGCCTGTCCCGGTACGGCTACACGCCGGCGCCGCGGGCCACGCTCGCCGAGCTTCTGGTGCCGCCGATGCCGGACGGCCCGGGGGTGACGCCGGACCGCGTCGCGCCCTGGCCGCTGCTGCTGCGGCTCGGCGTAGCCCTGCCGGAGGCCCTGTGGTCCTGGCTCCTCCGCTGGGCGGGGTGGCTCGGCCCGCTCGCGGTGGCGCTGTTCGCCGGGATCCTGCGGTTCACCGACCTCGGGCAGCCGCACGCGATCGTCTTCGACGAGACGTACTACGCCAAGGACGCCTACGCGCTCTGGCACGGCGGCTACGAGATCAACTGGCCGGACGGCGCCAACGAGCAGATCATCGCGGGCGGGCCGGTGCCCTACCGGGCGGACCCGAGCTACGTGGTCCATCCGCCGGTCGGCAAGTGGATCATCGGCGCCGGCGAGCAGCTGTTCGGGATGAACCCGTTCGGCTGGCGGTTCGCGGTGGCGCTGCTCGGCACGCTCTCCGTCCTGATGGTGGCCCGGATCGCCCGCCGGCTGTTCCGCTCGACGCTGCTGGGCTGCGTGGCCGGGCTGCTGCTCGCCGTGGACGGCCTGCACTTCGTGCTCAGCCGCTCGGCGCTGCTGGACCTGGTGGTGATGTTCTGGATCCTCGCCGCCTTCGGCTTCCTGCTGCTGGACCGTGACCACACCCGGGCCCGGATCGCCCGGCGGCTCGGCGGCGTCGCCGACGCGGCGGCCGCCCAGCGGCTGAACCTGGGCTGGCGTCCGTACCGGATCGCGGCCGGTGTCTGCGTCGGCCTGACCTGCGCGACCAAGTGGAGCGGCCTGTACGTGGCGGCCGCCTTCGGCGTGCTGACGGTGCTCTGGGACGCCGGCGCCCGCCGCCTGGCGGGCGCGGGCCGCCCGTACCTGTGGACGCTGGTGCGGGACGTCGTACCGGCCTTCGTGTCGGTCGTCGTGGTCTCCGCGGTGGTCTACGTGACCTCCTGGTGGGGCTGGTTCGCCAGCAGCACCGTGCCCGGCAGGGGCGGCTACGGCCGCGACTGGGCGGTCGGCCGGTCCACCGACTACCCGTGGATCCCGGAGGGCCTGCGGGCGCTCTGGCACTACCACTCGACGGTGTACGACTTCCACACCCACCTGAGCGACCCGCACACCTACCAGTCGAACCCGTGGAGCTGGCTGGTCCTGGGCCGCCCGGTCTCCTTCTTCTACGAGTCCCCCAAGCAGGGCCAGGCCGGCTGCACGGTGAGCGAGTGCGCCCGCGAGGTGCTGGGCATCGGCACCCCGCTGCTCTGGTGGACCGGCGCGGTGGCGCTGGTGTACTGCCTCTGGCGCTGGGCCGCCCGGCGCGACTGGCGGGCCGGCGCGGTGCTCTGCGGCCTGGCCGCGGGCTACCTGCCCTGGTTCGCCTACCAGCAGCGGACGATCTTCCTCTTCTACGCGGTGGCCTTCGTGCCGTTCCTGGTGCTCGCGGTCACCATGATGGTCGGCGCCCTGATCGGCCCGCCCGGGGCCTCCCGGGACCGCCGGATCATCGGTTCGGCGGCGGCCGGGCTGCTGGTGCTGCTGATCGTGTGGAACTTTCTCTTCTTCTACCCCCTGTTCACGGGGGAGACGATTCCGATGGACGACTGGCGCAGGCGGATGTGGTTCAACAGCTGGATCTGAGCGGGGGAACGGTGCCGACGTGGTGCCCGACACGTACCAGATCCGTCACAAGACCCCGGCATTTCGTCAGTGTGCGGAGCCGGTCTGCCTAGGCTGAGCACCGAACGCGTATCCGGCCACCTCCGAAAGCGGCCAGTCGCCAGACCCTTGGGGGAGCAGCACCATGCGCAGAGGCGCGAAGATCGGCATCATCACCGGCGTGTCCCTGGCCGTGCTCGCGGGCGGCGGGTACGGGGCGTACAGCCTCGTCGGCGGCTCCGGCGGCACGGACGGAGCCCAGGGCAAGAAGGCCCGCACGGTGGTGGCCGAACCTCCCAGCGCGGAGCAGGCGACGGCCGGCGCCAAGGACTTCCTGGAGGCCTGGGCCGCCGGTGACCTCGCCAAGGCCGCCGGACTGACCGACGACCCGGCGGCCGCGACCACCGCACTGACGGCCTTCAAGGACCAGGTGAAGCCCAGCGGGCTGACCCTCGCGCCGTCCGGCCCGGCGACCCCCGCCGCCTTCGCCTCGGCGACCGGTACCCCCTCCCCCGCCGCCAAGGCCACCGGCGCGGCCTCCGCCTCGGCGACGCCGTCCGCGGCGGGCACCGATGCGCCGTCGGCCTCCGCCTCGGCGGCCCCGACCGGTGTGCTGATGGGCTTCAAGGCCCGCGCCGAGTTCGAGGGCACCAACCGGGTCTGGGACTACAACGGCTTCCTCAGCGTCGTGAAGATGAGCGACAACACCCCGGCCGTGCACTGGGCGCCCTCGGTGCTCCACCCTCACCTGGGCCCGGGCGAGGTCATCTCCACCCAGCCGGTCTTCGCCCCGCCGGGCAACGTGGTCGACCGCAACGGCAAGCCGCTGCAGGGCAGCTCGATCACGCCGGCGCTGCTCTCCACCCTGCAGACGAACTACCGCAAGATCCTCCAGTCGGACCCGACCAAGGACCAGAGCGACGCGGGCAGCGGCGTGGTGATCACCGACGCGGCCGGCAAGGGCGCCCAGGACAAGCTGTTCACCATCGTCGAGCCCAAGCCCGCCAAGCCGTTCAAGCTGACCATCGACAACGCGATCCAGGCCGCCGCCGAGAAGGCGATGACCGACCTCGGCGGCAAGTCGGGCTCGATCGTGGCCATCGAGCCGAGCACCGGCCAGGTCCTGGCCTTCGCCAACGCGCCCGCCAACGGCCAGAACCGCGCCTTCGAGGGCCAGCTCGCCCCCGGCTCGACGATGAAGATCGTCACCTCGACGGCCCTGCTGGAGGCCGGCGTCAACCCGGACACCGTGGTGCCCTGCCCGCTGAAGAGCAGCAACGCGCAGGCGATCCCGAACTCCTTCCCGGACGCCTACCCGAACAACACGCTCCAGCAGGACTTCATGATCTCCTGCAACACCGCCTTCATCAACCAGGGCCTGGCCAGCCTCAAGCCGAACACCCTGGGCAGCACCGCCAAGGAGGTCTTCGGCATCGGGATGGACTGGAAGACCGGCCTGACCAACTCCGACGGCAAGGTGCCGGACCCGGGGACCAACAAGGACGAGCAGGCCATGCAGTCCATCGGCCAGGGCAAGGTCCAGATGAACCCGCTGGCCATCGCCTCGATCACCGCCACCGTGCAGAGCGGCGAGTTCAAGCAGCCGATCCTGGTCGCCGACCTGCCGCAGCAGAAGGCGGCCCGGTCGCTCTCCCCCGATGTCGCCGGCAAGCTGCGCGCGATGATGGCGGCCACGGCCAAGGACGGCACCGCCAAGGCCGTCATGAACGGGATCTCGGACAACGCGGGCGCCAAGACCGGCTCGGCGGAGGCCACCGGCGTCGAGACCACCAACAGCTGGTTCACCGCCTACCGCGGCAACATCGCCATCGCCGCCGAGGTCCAGGGCGGCGGCCACGGCGCCGACGCGGCCGGCCCCGCCGTCGCCTCCGTCATCAAGGCGGCCGGCACCCGCTGAGCCCTGCCGAGGAACGCCCTGCCCCGGTCAGCTCCGGGGCAGGGCCGGCTCCGGCCGGGCCAGCAGGCAGGTGGACGGGACGGGCCGCCGCCCGCTCCAGCGCCGGGCCGCCAGCCGGGGCCAGATCACCAGCACCACCGGCAGCGCCAGGTATCCGAACCGCCCGGCCGGCGCCAGCATGAACGCGATCGCCAGCCCCGCCGCGAGCAGGTCGGCGGCGGCGATCGCGGAGACCGGCGGCCGGGCCAGCAGCCAGATCGCCACCCCCAGCCCGCCGACCGTCATCAGCGCCAGCGACACGGTGTGCCCGGTCGGCCCGAACCCGGCCAGCACCTTGCCGGGCAGCGGGCTGCCCGCGGGCGTCTGGATCGCGGTCAGCCCCAGCGGGAACCGCACCACCTGCTCGCGCAGCGCGTCCGCCCGGGCCAGCGCGGAGGGCCCGATCACCGCCAGGCCCGCGCCGAGCGCGGTCAGCCCGGCCCGGGCGGCCGGGCGCCGCCCGTAGAGCCGCCAGAGCAGCAGCACGGCCACCGGCAGCGCCGGCCAGGCCGTCCACTTCAGCGTGCAGGCCAGCGCCAGGACCAGCCCGGCACCGATGGTGCGGTCCCGTTCGGCCAGCGCCATGGCCAGACAGCAGACCCCGATCAGCGGCAGGTCCACCCCGCCGACCACCAGCGCCAGCGCGATCAGCGGCGAGGCGGTGAGCACGCCCAGCGGCAGCAGCGGGGCGCGGTCCCGGGACGGCCGCAGCAGCCGCCAGCTGGCCAGCAGGCACGCCAGGAAGGTCAGCGCGAACCAGATCCGGGCGTCCCCGGCCACCTGCGCCACCGGGTTGCCGCTGCCCACCAGGGCGCGCGGCATCCCGAACAGGGTCATGGCCGGCAGGTACGGGTTGTAGTCGGTGACGACCACCGGGTGGGGCAGGTACGGGCTGCCGGTGGTGAGCAGCAGGTGCGCCGAGCGTTCGACCACCATCACCTCGGACTGGTGGCGGCCCTCCAGCGCCAGCAGCGCCAGCGGCACCAGGACGGCGCCCAGGAGGGCGACCCCGGCCGCCGCACGGGCGGCGAACCGCCGGGGCAGGGTCAGGCAGAGCAGCCCGGCGAGGGCGTACGCGGGGGCCGCGACGGTGCCCCAGAGCCGTTGGTTGGGCAGGTCGGAGACGAGCGGGAAGGCCGCCGCCCAGCCTGCGGCGATCAGGCAGCCGAGCAGTTGGACTCGGCGCATCGAGGCGAGCCGGGCCGGATTCAGCCGATCGGGGGGTGGCGAGGGCGTGCCGTCACCACGCTGACGGGGGAACGGCCTGGCGGTCAGGCTGCGGCGCAGCCGTTCGCGCGCGGTCGGTGGTCCGGCCGCCGCGGGCGGGACGGCCGCGCCACGGCCGGTGAAGCGGCCGCGCGGGCGGGAGTGGCCGGGCGTGCGGGTGCTCACCATGGTGGAAGGTTATTGGCGGGGACCGCGCCCTGTCGCCGTGTCCGGGATGTGCGTGTCCACGGGGACGCAAGGGGCCGCCGGGGTGTCGTCACCGTCCGGCGGCCCCGTCCGCGGGTGGCCGTGATGGTCAGCCGGCCTTGCTGTCGGCGGGCACGGCGGCCGCGTCGGGCTGCTCGGCGCGCTCCAGCTTGGAGTGCTTGATGCTGTAGCCGAAGTAGACGGCCAGGGCGATCACGAGGGCGACCCCGCCGGCTTCGAAGGTGTCGGCGTGCAGGCCGGTGATCAGGTAGATGCAGAAGCCGACGCTGACCAGCGGGACGACCGGGTAGCCGGGCACCTTGAAGCCGCGCGGCAGGTCGGGCTGGGTGCGGCGCAGGATGATCACGCCGATGGAGACCACCGAGAAGGCGATCAGGGTGCCGAGGCTGGTGATGTCGGCCAGCTTCTCCAGCGGGATGAAGGCGGCCAGCGCGCCGACGCCGAGGCCCACCACGATGGTGTTCCAGACCGGGGTGCCGGTGCGCGGCGAAAGCTGGGCGAAGCGCTTGGGCAGCATGCCGTCGCGGCCCATCGAGTACAGGATGCGGGTCTGGCCGTAGATCACCACGAGGGTGATGGAGAAGATCGAGAGGATCGCGCCGATCGCGAAGACCATCGCGGGCCAGCTCTGGCCGGTGATGTCCTGCAGGATCTGGGCGAGGCCGGCCTCCTGGCCGTCGAACTTCTCCCAGGGCTGGGCGCCGATGCCCGCCAGGGCGACCAGGATGTAGAGCAGGGTGACCACGACCAGCGAGATGATGATCGCCATCGGCAGGGTGCGGCGCGGGTTCTTGACCTCCTCGCCGGCGGTGGAGACGGCGTCCAGGCCGATGAACGAGAAGAAGATGCTGGAGGCCGCGACCTGCACACCGCCGATGCCGAGCGGCATGAACGGGGTCAGGTTGCCGGAGTGGAAGCCGGTCAGCGCGACGCCGACGAAGAGCACCAGGATGAGGATCTTGATGGCCACCATGGCCGCGTTGACCTTGACCGACTCGCTGACGCCGCGGATCAGCAGGAAGCAGACCATCGCGACCAGCAGCAGCGCCGGCAGGTTGAACCAGTGGGTGCTGTCGGGCGCGCCGGACAGCGTCTCGGGGATCTTCGTCCCGAAGGCCAGGTCGAGGAACTTGTTCAGGTACTCGGCCCAGCTGACCGCGATCGCGGAGGCCGAGACGCCGTACTCCATCAGCAGGCAGATGCCGACGGCGAACGCGACGCCCTCACCGAGGGTGGCGTAGGCGTACGAGTACGAGGAGCCGGAGACCGGGATCGCGGACGCCATCTCGGCGTAGCAGAGCGCGGTGAGGCCGGCGGTGACGGCGGCGATCACGAAGGACAGGATCACGGCCGGGCCCGCCGAGGGGACCGCGGTGCTGAGCACGAAGAAGATGCCGGTGCCGATGGTGGCGCCGATGCCGATCGAGGACAGCTGCCAGAGTCCGATCGAACGCCGCAGGTGGATGCCGGAGCGTCCGCCCTCTTCGGGCGCACCGGCGGGGAGGGCGTCGTGGCCCTCACTCTCGGCGATCAGGGTGGAGACGGGCTTGCGCCGCAGCAGGCGCGCGCCGAGGGTGTTGCTGGCCAAAACGACGATCCTTCTAGGCGGGGGAGGGTGTCCTAGCGGCCGGTCACTCGATACGCCATGGGGTGACATCAAGGACCAACCGAACAAACATGGGACAGTACCCCGCGAAAGCACCAGTGTCGCAAACGAACAGTCGCGCCGCGCGCATTGTACGAATCGTCGCATCAGACTGTACAAACCGGACACTTCGCAAACGGCGGATCTCTCATCGAGCAGCTAAGCCGCAGGTCAGCGCCGCCTTGAGCGCCGTCAGCCGCCCAGTACGGCCTGCATCACCGAGCGCGCGACCGGCGCCGCGAGGCCGCCACCGGTGACGTCCGTGGCGTCACTGTCCGCGATCACCACGGCGACGGCCACCGGCGGCACGTCGTTCGAGCCGGCCGGCGCGGCCCAGGAGATGAACCAGGCGTACGGCGTCCCGGTGTTGTCCACCCCGTGCTGGGCGGTGCCGGTCTTGCCGCCGACGACCGCGCCGGCGATCCGGGCGTTGCGCCCGGTGCCGTTCTCCACCACGTCGGTCATCAGCTTCTGCACCTGCCCGGCCACCGCCGGGCTCATCGCCCGCCGGTACACCTCCGGACGCATCAGCTGCACGGTGGTGCCGTCGCTCCTGGTCAGCTTGTCCACAAGCTGTGGATGCATCACCGTCCCGTTGTTGGCGACCCCGGCCGCGACCATCGCCATCACCAGCGGGGTGGCCGCGGTGTCGAACTGGCCGATCGAGGAGAGCGCCACCTGGGACTGGTTCATCGCGGTGTCGAAGTTGGAGCGCGCCGGCCGGACGGGGACGTCCAGCCGGGCGTCGTTGAAGCCGAAGTCCTCGGCCGTCGCCACCATCCTGTCCAGCCCCACCTGCACTCCGAGGTAGCCCATGACGCTGTTGCAGCTGAGGACCATCGCGGTGTCCAGCGACTGCCCCGGCTCGTCGCAGGCCGACGTGTCGTTGACCAGCGGCGTCGTGGTGCCCGGCAGCACGTACGGGTACGGCGCGGTGGTCGGCGCGTCGATGTCGGAGACCACGCCGTTCTGCAGCGCGGCCGCCGCGGTGACCACCTTGAAGGTCGAGCCCGGCGGGTAGGTCTGGCGCAGCGCCCGGTTGAGCATCGGCTGGTCCGGGTCGGCCTGCAGCCCGTTCCAGGCCGCCTGGTCCGCGGCGGAGGAGCCGGCGAAGCTCCCCGGGTCGTACGAGGGCGTGCTGGCCAGCGCCAGGATCCGGCCGGTGGCGGGCTCGATCGCGGCGACCGCGCCCTTCTGGCCGCCCAGCCCGCGCATCGCGGCCTGCTGGGCGGCCCGGTCGATCGTCGTGTGGACGTCACCGCCCGGGTTCTGCTTCCGGGCGATGGCGTCCCAGACGGCCCAGCTCGCCAGCCGGCTGTCGGTGCCGGAGAGCAGGTCGTCCTCCGTCCCCTCCAGCTGGGTGTTGCCGTACGCCTGCGAGGAGTACCCGGTGACGGCCGCGTACAGCGGCCCGTCGGTGTAGGTGCGCTTGTAGTCGTACCGGCCGCCGGTCGGCTCCGAGCCGGTGACGCTGTCGGCGCCCACCAGGATGTTGCCGCGCGGCTGGGAGTACCGCTCGATGGTGAGCCGCTGGTTGGCCGGGTTGTGGTCCAGCTCCTTGGCCTGGAACACCTGCACCCGGGTGGCCTGGACGCAGAGCGCCACGATCAGCAGCAGGCAGAAGGTGCCCGCCCGGCGTCCGGTGACGGAGATCCCGGGCCGGCCCTGCGGCCCGTTGCCCCTGCCGCGGCCCAGCGCCATCAGGCCTCCCCGGGGGCCGGCCGGCGGGCGAGGTCGCTCATCCGCACCAGCAGCGCGACGATGATCCAGTTGGTCACCACCGAGGAGCCGCCCTGGGCGACGAACGGCAGCGTCATCCCGGTCAGCGGGATGAGGTCCAGCACCCCGCCGGCGACCACGAACACCTGGAGGCCGACGATCGCGGCCAGCCCGATCGCCAGCAGCCGCCCGAACGGGTCGCGCAGCGCGATGCCGGTCCGGAACCCGCGGGAGACCAGCAGCGCGTACAGCAGGAAGAGCGCGATCAGCCCGGTCAGGCCCAGCTCCTCGCCGATGGTGGCGAGGATGAAGTCGGACTTGGCGGCGAAGCCGATCAGCACGGAGTGCCCGTTGCCGAGCCCGGCGCCCAGCTCCCCTCCCCAGGCGAAGGCGAACAGCGACTGGGCGATCTGGTTGGCGCCCCGGCCGGCCGCGATCGAGCCGAGCGGGTCCAGCCAGTCGTTGACGCGGCTGTGCACGTGCGGCGAGAGCCAGCCGACCCCGACCGCCGCCACCGCGGCCAGGAACAGCCCGATCGCGATCCAGCCGCTGCGCGCGGTGGCCACGTAGAGCATCACCACGAAGAGGCCGAAGAAGAGCAGCGAGGTGCCGAGGTCGGTCTCCAGGACGAGGACGCCGACGAACGCCGCCCAGATCAGCAGCACCGGCCCGAGCACCCGCCCGCGCGGCAGCTGGAACCAGAGCACCCGGCGGCCGGTCAGCGCCAGCGCGTCCCGGTGCACCGCCAGGTAGGCGGCGAAGAAGACCGCCAGCAGGATCTTGGCGAACTCCCCCGGCTGGAAGGAGAGCGGCCCGATCGTGATCCAGATGCGCGAGCCGTACACCGGCGGGAAGAAGATCGGCAGCACCAGCAGGACCAGCGCCACCAGTGCGCCGATGTACGCGTAGCGCTGCAGCCGCTTGTGGTCGCGCAGCAGCAGGACGACGGCGATGAACAGGCCCACCCCGAGGGTGGACCAGAGCAGTTGGGTGGGCGCCGCGCCGCTGCCCGCCGTGGCGCGGTCCAGGCGGTAGATGACGACCAGGCCGGTCCCGTTGAGCAGCACGCCGATCGGCAGCAGCAGCGGGTCCGCGTACGGCGCCTTCCAGCGGACCACGGCGTGCGCCAGCAGCGCGAGCACGCCGAGCGCGGCGCCGTACTCGGCCGCGTCGGCGGGCACCGTGCCGTCGACGTTGACGCCGACCTCGGCGTAGCCGAAGACGGCGATCAGCACGGCGGCCAGGACCAGCGCGAGTTCGGTGTTGCGCCGGGTGGGAACCGTCCGGCGCGGCCGGCCGGCGCTTCTCGTCACGGCGGAGGGTGTCGCCACGGACCGTCCTGGGTGTCCCTGCTGCGGTGGTGGTGGGTGGGCCGTCGTACGACGGCGATCGGGGCGGACGGGCGGCCGGGCCCGTCCGCCCCGACGTGAGCGGCTGGTCAGGTGGGCCGGTGGCTCAGACGGAGGCCCGGGCGCTCTGCGGCCGGGACGCCTCGACGGTCGCCCTCGGCTCGGCCTCGGCCTCGGCGGAGAGCGAGGTCTGGATGATCCGGCCCCCGTAGCGGGCCGGCGCCGGGACGACCTTGTCCGCGGTGGCCTTGCGGACCAGCAGGAAGACGGCGGCCGTGCCCGGCCGGAGGTGCCGGCCGCCCTCGCGCATGAAGTCGTCGTCCACCCCGATGTCGGTGGTGGCGCCGACCGCGGCACCCGCGGCGCCGCCGACCGCCTCGTTGCGCACCGCCTGGGCGGTGGCCGGATCCGGGTAGGCGATCGCGAAGAGCTTTCTCACGTGCGGGTCCTTCCACTCCGTCGGACGTTCCGGCCGGGGCGGCGTGCCGGCACATCCGACGCCGGAGCCCCTTTCGTCACCCTAACGAGCACTATCCATATTTATCGGCTCTTCTGCCCGGTGTGTCCCGGATTACCCGGACCCCCTCCGCACTCCCTCCACACTCCTCTCCGCACCCTCGGTGCATCCTTCGGCGCCCGGCGCCCGATCGCCCACCGGCGCCCGGGAGTTCACGCCGGATCCCGGCCGCCCGCACACCGGACCGCGTTGGCCACGGCGAACTGATGATCCCTAGGATCTGGCGGGTGACTACCGGACGACGACCCAAGGCCAGGCTCGGCAGCCTGCTGGCCGCCCTGGCGATAACAGGCGGTGCGCTGCTCAGCGGCCTGCCCGCCCATGCCGACGAACCATCAGCCGGCTCCGCCGGCAAGGAAGCCCCCCGGGTCGACCTCGTCCTGGACGTCAGCGGCTCCATGCGCGCCGCCGACATCCAGGGCAAGAGCCGCATCGCGGTGGCCCAGCAGTCCCTCAACGAGGTGATCGACGCCCTGCCCGCGGAGACCGAGTTCGGCATCCGCACCCTCGGCGCCAACTACCCCGGCGACGACAAGGCCCAGGGCTGCCAGGACACCAAGCAGCTCTTCCCGGTCGGCAAGACCAACAAGGTCGAGGCCAAGACGGCCGTCGCCACGCTGCGCCCGACCGGCTGGACCCCGATCGGCCTGGCCCTGCGCGGCGCCGCCCAGGACCTCGGCAAGGGCGAGACCACCCGCCGGGTGGTGCTGATCACCGACGGCGAGGACTCCTGCGCCCCGCCGGACCCGTGCGACGTGGCCCGCGAGCTGGCCGCCCAGGGCATCCACCTGGTGGTCGACACCCTGGGCCTGGCGCACGACGACAAGACCCGTCAGCAGCTGCTGTGCATCGCCAACGCGACGGGCGGCACCTACACCGACGTCCGCACCCAGGAACAGCTCACCGACAAGGTGAAGCAGCTGGTCGACCGCTCCAACGACACCTACACCGTGACGCCGGTCAAGACCGCGGGCACCGACAAGTGCGAGAGCGCGCCCGTGCTGACCCCCGGCGTCTACAGCGACCGGGAGAAGTTCTCCCAGCACCGCGTCTACCGCGTCCCGGTCAAGGCCGGACAGGAGCTGCGCGCCTCGGTCAGCGTCTCCGTGGACCGGGCCGTGGCCCGCGACTACGGGGTCCTGCTCCAGGCCACCAGCACCGCCGGCCAGGAACTGGTCCGCGGCACCGACGCCGGCAGCGGCCGGACCGACGTGGTCTCCACCGGCCTGCGCTGGTCCACCGACGACTCCAAGGGCTACGCCACAGCGACGCCCTCGGCCTCCCCGAGCGGCAAGCCGGAGACCACCGTCTGCCTGGTCGTCAGCAACTCGCTGGCCGCCCAGCCCGGCGTCCAGGCCGAGCCCGGCCTGCCGCTGGAACTGACGGTCGACCTGACCGCCGCGTCGCCCGCCCCGGACGGCCCGGCGATGGGTCTCGGCCGCGGCTGGATCCTGCTGCTGGTGCTCACCCTGGCCGGCCTGCTGACCGGCCTGCTCTTCGGCTGGATCGCACGCTGGCGGATCGCTGTCTGGCGGGAGAACTGATCATGCCCAACTCGACGACCCGCGGCTCCTTCCGCAAGGCCCTGGCCGGGCTCGCCCTGCTCCCGGCCCTCGTGGTCGCGGCCCCGGCCGCCTCCGCCGCCTCCCCGTCCGCCTCGCCCAGCGCGAGCGGCACTCCCGCCCCCGTCACCAAGGCCGGGACGTCCTTCCTGACCGCGATCAACCTCGCCGCCCGCCAGGACGCCAACGTCGCCGCCTCCACCGGCGACTACCTGTACTGGGCGTTCGGCGCCTCCGAGGGCCAGACCCCGACGGTCGGCCTGACCGTCAACCTGGCCCCCTCCACCGACCGGCACGGCCCGCAGACCTGGAGCGTCGAGGTCTTCGACGGGCTGCGCCGCCGCCAGTCCTGCACCGCCGGCACCCAGAACGCGACCGCCGAGCCCACAGCGGCGTCGCTCGCCCTGAGCTGCACCCTGCGCGAGGTCCGCTCCTGGGCCGAGCCGTGGTCCGGCGACCCGCTGCCCGGCACCTACTACGTCCGTCTCTCGGTCTCCGACGTCCCGCAGCCCGACCTCGGCCTCGCCGCCTCCGTCCAGCTGCACGTCGCCGCCAAGGGCGACGCGGACAACGCCCAGCCGGAGGGCGGCGAGCTCAAGGCCCCGCTCGTCCCGCCGACCGGCGGCGGCGCCGCGACCGCCAAGGCGGCCGCACCGGCGGAGCCCGAGGACCACTGGTACACCGGCTGGTTCTCCGGCTGGAACAGCCGCTGGTTCTGGACCCTCGCCGGCGGCGCCCTGGCCGCCCTGGCCGGCGTCGCGGGCTACACCCTGACCCGCCACCCGCGCGGCCACCGTCCGGCCCGCTACGGCACCGTCCCGCCGCAGGCCGGCGCCCCGCAGCCGGGCCCCTACGCGGGCTCGGGTCAGTCCTGACGGACCCCGCCCACCCCCCGAGGGCCGGCCGGAGCACCCGCTCCGCCCGGCCTTCGGCCGTTTCCGCCCCACAGGAGTGATCATCGTCACGCCGCCGAACCGGCGCCCCGCCCCGAGCGCCTGACCCGCCGTCCGGCGCCCACGCCCCCACAACGCAGAAGTCCCGCCCGATCTGATGATCGGGCGGGACTTCCTGTTGGGTGGAGCTGAGGGGATTCGAACCCCTGACCCCCTCGATGCGAACGAGGTGCGCTACCGGACTGCGCCACAGCCCCAACGAGAAGAAACTTTAGCACCTTTCGGAGGGGGCTTGTGACCACCCCCCGGGACGCCGTCCTGGTCGGCGCCGGCGCGGTCATTCGTTGGCGGCGCGGGGGCGGGTCTCGGGGGCCGGGGCTTCGGCGTACTGGTCGAAGAGCGGAGTGGTGCGGGCCTCGGTGGGCCGGCCCGCGGTCCAGGTACCGGGGGCCGACAGGTCGAGGCCGCGGGTGACCCGGGGGGCCACCGGAGCGGTGACGTAGGTCGGCAGCGGGACGGGCACGGGCTCCCAGGAGTCCGGGCCGGCCGCGCCGCGCTCGCGCATGCCGTCGACCCACTCCTCGTGCTCGGTCGCCTCCGCCACGGCGGACGCCGAGGCGGAGCCGGTGGCCGGGGCGGGGTCGGCCGGAGCCGGCTCGGTGGCGAGCCGCAGGTGCGGGCGGCCGCGGAGGGGCTCCGCGGGGGCGTCCGGCACCGGTTCCTCGGCCGGGCGGGCCTCGGCGCGCTGCTGCTCGCGCTTGCGCAGCCGCTCGGCGGCCTGGGCGGCCCGGGCGCGGTCGAGCTTCACCTCGTACCGCTGGCGCTCCAGCTTGCGCAGGTGGCCGATGTAGAGGGTGAGGAGGACGGCCGGCACGGCCGGGACCCAGAGGAAGGCCAGACCGGCCACCGCCGCGACGACCGCGCCGAGCGCGAACGCCAGGAAGAGGACGCTGACCATCCGGCGACGCCGGGCGAGCAGCCGTGCCCGGCGCTCGACCCCGGCCCGCCGCTCGGCGGTCTCCTCGGCCGCGCGCTCCGCGGCGCGTTCGCCCGTCCGCTCGGCCGGGTGCCCGGCGGGGTGCTCCACGGGCCGCTCGGCCGGATCGTCCGCCGGGCCCCCCGCCCGATCCTCGGCGGGGCCGTTCCCGGGGTCGCCTGAGTCGGCCTCGTCCCGTCCGGGAGGGCCGTCCTTGCTCTGCTCGTCGTCACGCGGTTCGTCGCCCAGGGCCCGGGATGCCCGCCGCTCCAGCGCCGAACGCCCGGCCAGCAGGCGGATGGCGGTGCTGAAGCGTTCCGTCGGGCGCGCCTCGTTGAGCTCGTCCTGCCTGCGGAGCCACATCGGCACGAGATAGGCGGCCCAGGCCCCTACGATGACGGCGTAGATAAGGCCGCTACTGCTCACGTTTCACACCGTACGGGCGCCGGGGAAGGCCTGGCAGCAATTTGGCACGGCGTGTCGTGTGATCAAGCTGATTCTCCGACTATTTTGCCGGTATTTGTGCCCGTCCGTCGCCACGCCGATGCCATATCGATATTTCTTTCGAACATGTATTCAATTCCTGCGGCCGCGCCCGGAACTGAGCGCCCGCCAGCGCTCCAGCATCCCCTCGGGGACCTCCTCCGCGGTGAGCGCGTACACCAGGTGGTCCCGCCAGTCGCCGTCGATGTGCAGATAGCGCGGCCGCATTCCCTCCGAGCGGAAGCCGAGCTTTTCCACCACCCGCCGGCTCGGCCCGTTCTCCGGGCGGATGCAGACCTCGATCCGGTGCAGTCCGAGCGTGCGGAAACAGTGGTCCACCGAAAGCGCCACCGCGGTCGGCATGATGCCCCGGCCGGCCACCGCCTCGTCGACCCAGTAGCCGACATTGGCCGAGCACATCGAACCCCAGGTGATCCCGCCCACGGTCAGCTGGCCGACCAGCCAGCCCTTGTGGAGCACCACGAAGGGCAGCATCCGCCCGGCCGAGGCCTCGCCGCGCAGGAAGCGGACCATCTGCCGGTAGGTGGGCCGCGGACCGGCGCCCTGGCCGGCCGGACCGGGCGGCACGGTGGCCTCCCAGCGGCGCAGCCAGTCCCGGTTGCGCCGGCTGACCTCCTGCCACTCACGCTGGTCGCGCACCCTGATCGGGCGCAGCGCGACGTCCCCCTCGTGGAGCTCGACCGGCCAGCCGGCGTTCAGTGCGCTCTCCCGGAAGCAGGTGCGTCGGGCCGGGGGTGGTCCCCGCCACCGAGCTGGTCGACGGCGTGGGCGAGCAGCGGCTCCAGGACGGCCAGGCCGTCCTTGACGCCGCCGGTCGAGCCCGGCAGGTTGACGATCAGGGTACGTCCGGCGAGGCCGGCCAGCCCGCGGGAGAGCGCGGAGGTCGGGACCTTCGCGCGGCCGTGGGCCCGGATGGCCTCGGCGATGCCGGGGACCTGCCGGTCGATGACCCTGGCGGTCATCTCGGGGGTCAGGTCCATCGGGGAGATGCCGGTGCCGCCCGTGGTCAACACCACGTCGTAGCCGGCCGCGACGGCCGCCCGCAGGGCCGCCTCGACCGGTTCGCCGTCGGGGACCACCTCGGGGCCGTCGGCGGTGAAGCCCATCTCGCGCAGGCCTGCCACCAGCAGCGGGCCGCCCTTGTCCTGGTAGACGCCGGCCGAGGCCCGGTTGGAGACGGTGACGGCCAGCGCGCGCATGCCCGGCTCGCTCATGCGCCCGCCTCCGGGGTGAACCAGTCACCGCTCTTGCCACCGGTCTTGCTGAGCACCCGGACGGACTCGATGGTGGCGCTCTTGTCGACGGCCTTGACCATGTCGATCACGGTGAGGCCGGCCACCGCGACGGCGGTGAGCGCCTCCATCTCGACGCCGGTGCGGTCGGCGGTCTTCACGGTGGCGGTGATCTCGACCGCGTCGTCGGCGACGGAGAGGTCGACCTTGACGCCGGAGACCGCGATCGGGTGGCAGAGCGGGATCAGGTCCGGAGTCCTCTTGGCGCCCATGATCCCGGCGATCCGGGCGACGGCGAGGGCGTCACCCTTGGGCACGCCCTCGCCGCGCAGCAGCTCGACCACGCGCGGGGAGACCCGGACCCGGCCGGCCGCGACGGCGGTGCGCGCGGTGGTCGCCTTCTCGGAGACGTCGACCATCCGGGCCGCGCCCTGGTCGTCGACATGGGTGAGGCGGTCGCCGGGGGGTGAGGTGCTCACGGGTGCTCCAGGGGGCGCGCAGGTCGAATACCGCGCTACCGTACCCCCCGTCCCGGCCGGGGCGTGGGACGGGCCGCGTCCGCGAGACGGCCCGCCGCGCCGGCTGGTCAGCCGCCGAGCAGGACGACGTCCACCTCGCTGCCGGCGGGCAGCTCGGTGACGTCCTCGGGGACGGTGATCAGGCAGTCCGCCCGGGCCAGCGCGCCGACCAGGTGGGAGTCGGCCCCGCCGACCGGCTCGACCACGCCGGCCGCCGCGTCGTACCGGCCGCGCAGGAACTGCCGCCGGCCGGCCGGCGAGCGCAGCGTCGCGGGGCAGAGCGCGCGGACCACCGGGCGGTGGACGTCGGCGGCGCCGAGCATGGTGCGGATCACCGGGCGGACGAAGAGCTCGAAGGAGATGTAGGCGCTGACCGGGTTGCCGGGCAGGGCCATCAGCGGAACCCCGGCGCCGCCGGCCCCGGCACCGCTCCCGGCGCCGATCCGGCCGAAGCCCTGCGGCTTGCCGGGCTGCATCCGCAGCCGCCGGAAGTCGACTCCGCCGTAGGACTCGAAGACCTCCTTGACCACGTCGTACGCGCCGACGCTGACGCCGCCGCTGGTGACGATCAGGTCGGCCCGGCCGAGCTGGTCCTCCAGGACGGCGCGCAGCCGTGCCGCGTCGTCCGGGACGCCACCGACGCGGTAGGCGATGGCGCCGGCGTCGCGGGCCGCGGCGGTGAGGGTGAAGCTGTTGGAGTCGGAGATCCGGCCCGGGCCGACCGGCTCGCCGGGCTGGACCAGCTCGCTGCCGGTGGAGAGGACGACCACGCGCGGGCGCGGGCAGACCTTGACGGTGGCCCGGCCGATCGCGGCGAGCAGGCCGAGCTGGGCGGGGCCGAGCCGGGTGCCGGCCTCCAGCACCCGCGAGCCGGCCGCGACGTCGCTGCCGCGGCGGCGGATGTGGGCACCGTCGGAGACCGGGCGCAGCACCCGGACCTCCTCGTCCTCGACGGCGGCGGTCATCGCGTCGGCGGCCTGCCCGCTGCCGGTGGAGCCGTCGGTCCACTCGACCGGGGCGACGGCCTGGGCGCCGGGCGGGACGGGGGCGCCGGTCATGATCCGGGCGGCCTGGCCGGGGCCGACCTTCGGCAGTTCGCCGGCGCCGGCGGCGATGTCGCCGACCACCGCGAGCACCGAGGGGTACGCGGCGGTGGCGCCGGTGGTGTCGGCGGTACGGAGCGCGTAGCCGTCCATCGAGCTGTTGTCGAAGGGCGGCAGGTCGCCGTCGGCGAGCACGTCCTCGTCGAGCCGGCAGCCCTGGGCGTCGAGCAGCTGGAGCTCGATCGCGGGCAGCGGGCCGACGGTGGCCAGCACGTCGGCGAGGTGTTCGTCGACCGTCCAGAGCCTGGCCGGGCGAGCGGCCGGTGCCGGGTCCGCGGTCCCCTCGCAGCAGGCTGCGGCAGGGGTGGTGCTGCTTTCCGTGGACCCGGTCATCGGCTCACTCGCTCTCTGTTCGGTGGGTCAGTCCTGCAGCTCGGAGGCGACGAACTCGCGGAGCCAGGAGCGGAACTCCGGGCCGAGGTCCTCGCGCTCGGAGGCCAGTCGGACGATGGCGCGCAGGTAGTCCGCGCGGTCGCCGGTGTCGTAGCGGCGGCCCTTGAAGAGGACGCCGTGCACCTGGCCGCCGACCTCCGGCTCGCGGGTGGCCAGCTCGCGCAGGGCGTCGGTGAGCTGGATCTCGCCGCCGCGGCCGGGCGGGGTCTCGCGCAGCACGTCGAAGACCGAGGGGTCGAGGACGTAACGGCCGATGACGGCGTAGTTCGACGGGGCGTCGGCGGTCTCGGGCTTCTCGACCAGGTCGGTCACCTGGAAGACGTCCTCGCCGAAGCCGTTGGCCTTGACGGCCGCGCAGCCGTACAGGTGGATCTGGGAGGGGTCGACCTCCATCAGCGCGACGACCGAGCCGCCGAGCTCCTGCTGGACCTCGATCATGCGGGAGAGCAGCGGGTCGCGCGGGTCGATCAGGTCGTCGCCCAGCAGGACGGCGAAGGGCTGGCCGGCCACGTGCTGCTCGGCGACCGAGACGGCGTGGCCGAGGCCCTTGGGGTCGCCCTGGCGGACGTAGTGCATGTTGGCCAGGTCGACGGACTCGCGGACCCGGCGCAGGCGGTCCTGGTCACCCTTGCGGGCGAGCAGCTCCTCCAGCTCGTAGGCGCGGTCGAAGTGGTCCTCGAGGGCGCGCTTGTTACGGCCGGTGACCATCAGTATGTCGGACAGCCCGGCGGCGGCCGCCTCCTCGACGACGTACTGGATCGCAGGCTTGTCGACGACCGGCAGCATCTCCTTCGGAGTCGCCTTGGTCGCCGGGAGGAAGCGGGTACCCAGTCCGGCCGCGGGGACCACGGCCTTGGTTACCGGCACTCGAGAGCTGGTCGTCGTCATGCGTTTTACCTTACTAAGGCATGTTTACGCCTGGCCGAGCGCGGTTGACCGGTGATGACAGCGCGTCGCTGGGCCCGGCCACGATGGCAGGCAGGGGGGAAGTGACGGGAGAGGCGAGGGTGTCCCCTCCGGCACAGGCCGACAGACTACCCGCCTTTCCCGAACGGTCACGCTCGGCATCGGAGCTGCCCTCCGACCGCGGGGGGACCGTTCCGCGCCAGCAGTCCCCGCCTGCCGCCCGGGCCTCGGCGAGGGCCCGGTCGGCGACCCGGAGCAGGACGGCGGCGTGGGTGCCGTCCTCCGGCAGCACCGCGAGGCCGACGGCGGCGGTCAGCCCGTTGCCGTGCGGGCGACGGTCCTCGCGCGGGCCGGAGGACCAGTCCAGCAGCAGGTGGCGCCGGACCGACCAGACCAGCCGCTCGGCGACCTGCGCGGCGCCCTCGGCGCCGGTGTCCGGGAGCACGGCCAGGAACTCCTCGCCGCTGTACCGGCCGAAGGTGTCCGAGCGGCGGATCTCCATGCCGAGCCGCTGGGCGAGGTCGCGCAGCACCGCGTTGGCCCGGGCCCGGCCGTGCTCGGCGATGACCGCCTCGAAGCCCGCGATCTCCAGCAGCAGCACGGCCAGCGGGCGCGGGCCCTCCTGCTGCTCGGTCTGCTCGGCGCGACGGGCGCGCTCGATCTCACGGTCCAGGGTGAGCTGCAGGTGCCGGTAGTTCCAGACCCCGGTGAGCGGGTCGCAGGAGGCGGTGCGCTCCAGCTCGGCGCAGCGGGCCTCCAGCTCGGCGGCCCGCTCGCGCAGCGCGGCCTCGCGGGCCGCCCCGCCCCGCTCACCGCGGCGCAGTCGCAGGCCGAGCACGGTGGCGCCGGCCAGCGCGGGGACGCTCAGCGCGGCCAGGGCCTGGACCAGCAGCGGGGTGGACATCGGGGCGCCTTCCGCGTGTCAGGCTCTGGGCGTCGCCCGCACAGAGCCGGGGAGCACCGAACCGGGGAGGATCGGGCCGTGAAGGATCGAGCCGTGGAGCATCCCATGCACAACGAGAAGAACGCGCTGAGGACACGGCTGCTGTCGCAGCGGCGTGCGCTGTCGCCGGAGGCCCGGGAGGCGGCCGCGCAGGCGCTGGCCGGGCACGCCGGGGAGCTGGCCGCGCCGGGTGCCACGGTGGCCGCGTACGTGTCGGTCGGCGCCGAGCCGGGCACCCGGCCGCTGCTGGACGCGCTGCTGGCACGCGGGGTGCGGGTGCTGCTGCCGGTACTGCTGGCCGACAACGACCTGGACTGGGCCGCCTACGAGGGCCCGGGGGCGCTGGCGCCGGCCGGGCGCGGGCTCTTGGAGCCGGTCGGCGGCCGGCTCGGACCGGAGGCGGTGACGGGGGCGGAGCTGGTGCTGCTGCCGGGCCTGGCGGCGGACCGGCAGGGGCTGCGGCTGGGCCGGGGCGGCGGCTCGTACGACCGGGTGCTGGCCCGGCTGGGGCGGGCCGGGGTGCGCCCCCTGCTGGCCGTGCTGCTGTACGAGCACGAGCTGCTGGCGAGCGTGCCGGCTGAGCCGCACGACCTGCCGGTGGACGCCGCGCTCACGCCGTCGGGGCTGCACCGGCTGGGCTAGATGACTGATGCCAAGGACTTCAGTGGTCATATGCGGTCAGGGAGCGCATGACGGGCTGTCCAGTGCGGTCGTTGTGCCAGATCGTCGGCCTTGGCACCGGTCAGCGCGAACGCGACGGGTAGGCCGTGCAGGGTGAACACCGGGTGCAGCGGCAAGCCCCAGAAGAACCGCGAGTGGCTGGCGCGGTAGCCGTACTCGGCCCATCCGGCCAGCTCGGAGCGCTTGACCGTCTCCCGGGAGCGGCCGCACTCGATCGGGGTTGAGTCGACCACCCACACGTCGTCGGTCCACAGGCTGGTGTCAACGGCCAGCAGATCGTCGGTCTTCACATAGAGTGCGGCGGCGAGGGAGTCCAGATCAAGCGTCACAACCGATCTTTGGATTCCCTCGCTTCATGTCATGCGCGCGTGGTGGGGATAACCGGGTGTGTCGTCTGCGCGTCCGGCTTTACTCTGCGGCCATGAACTTCTCGTCCGGCTGGAGCGCCGGCCCGGCGTTCGACGACCAGGTCCTCACCGTCGAGATCGCTGGCTCGGTGCCGACGGCGGCCGACGCCCAGCAGGTGGCAGAGATCCTCTTCGGGCGGGGCTGGCGAGTGCGCAAGCAGTCCTGGACAGAGTTCGAAGCCGAGCACACCTACGCCCGGTTGTCGGTGCTCCCGCTGGACCCGGTGACCTTCATGGGCGAGATCGCGATCACCGGGATCACCGAGCTGATCGAGACCTTCGGCCGGATCGGCCACCGCTGCACCATCGAGCTTTACGACCCGGACAGTGGCGAACTCCTTGCCGAACGTCCGTAAATCGGCACCAAGCCGACAGATCGCCGCGCTTGTTGACCGCGAACGACCTCTAATCCTTGGCATCAGTCATCTAGGTCCTGGCCGTCGGGCCTGAACACGACCGTGGCCCCACCTTCCCGGAGCGGGGAGGGCGGGGCCACGGTCGTGCGGTGGGTCAGCCGGTGGTCAGCACCAGCTTGTGCTTGGCCGCCTTCTCGACCGCGTCCGGCGAGTAGGCCCAGGTCAGCAGCTTGCCGCCGAGCCAGAGGTCGGTCTGGTCGTTGTAGTTGGGGTGGAAGGCGTGCCCGGAGGCGCCGCCGACGTTGATCCAGCGCGAGGCGTCGAGGTCACTCAGGTCGACCACCATCCGCATCGACGGGATCCAGTCCACCTGGTAGCCGGCCGCCGCGTTCCAGCCCGCCGCGTCGACCGCCGCCGAGCCGCCGGAGAGGCGGTACGGGCCGCGGTTGAGCAGCTTGTGGACGACGCCGGAGGCGATCGAGGAGTCGTCGGTGCCCATGGTCTGCTCGCGCAGGGTCAGCTTGTGCAGTCGGCCCCAGCTCCAGGTCGAGATGTCCTTGCTGAGCAGCGAGGTGAGGTCCTGGCGGGCGTTCTTCATGGCCTCGGCGAGCAGGTTGTCGAGGCCCTTCTGCTCCTTGTGCTGCGAGTCGATGTACGTCCACCAGCTGCTGTCGGGCCTGTCGAGCTGCTGGCGCACCACCTCGGTCCAGCGGTCGCCGCCGTCCGGCTGGGCCTTGCCCGGGTCGCGGGTGCCGCACTCGGTGACGATCTGGGAGCTGCTGTCCGGCTTGGTCGGGTCGGTCTGCCGGCGGACCAGCAGGCAGTTGTCCTCGGCCCGCAGGTCGGCCGGGAACTTCTGGCCGAAGGAGAGGCTGAGCAGCTGGCGCCAGACGCCGTTGTAGTAGGCGGCGGCGGCCGAGTCGGCGTCCTGGTGGTAGTTCCAGTCCTTCAGCAGGTCCTGCGCCTCACGCACGTACGGGTCGTCGATCGGCACCTTGAGCAGCAGCGGGACCAGCTTCTTCGCGAGGATGCTGGTGTTGTCGAGCTGCATCTCCTGCATGTCGTCGGGCGAGATCCGGCCGTTGTTCCTGAGCTTGAGCTCGATCTGGTCGGTGATCTCCTTGGCCCGGGTGCCGTACTCCCAGTCCTTGGTCAGCAGGTACTTGTACGACGGGTCGACCACGGCCTGGTTGGCGGTGACGATGTAGCCGGCGGAGGGGTTGTAGCTGTAGGGCAGGGCGGTGAAGGGGATGGAGCCCTTCCACTGGTAGGCGGAGTCCCAGCCGGGGGCGGGGTAGCTGCCGTCGCCCTTGCCGCGCACGGGGATGTCGCCGGGGGCCTGGTAGCCGATGTTCGAGGCGTCGGCGTAGATCAGGTTCTGCGCGGGGACGGCGAAGTCCTTGGCGGCGCCCCGGAACTCCTCCCAGTTCTTGGCGCGGTCCAGCGCGAAGACGGCGTCCATGGTCTTGCCGGGGTTGAGTGCCGACCACTGCAGGGCGACGCCGTAGCCACCGGTGCCGCGGTCGGGGGCGGCGGTGCCGTTCGGGGCGTACTTGCCGACGTTCTGCTGCTCGGTGCTCTGGTCCGAGATCAGCGGGGCACCGGTCTGGGTGGTGCGGACGGTGATGGTGCGGTCCTCGCCGCCGGCGACCTTGATGGTCTCCTTGCGTAGCGCGAACTTCACCTCCTTGTTGTCCACGAGGTACGTCTCCGGGCCGGTGACCTTCTCCAGGTAGAGGTCGGTGACGTCGGCGCCCAGGTTGGTGAAGCCCCAGGCGATGTCCTTGTTGTGGCCGATCACCACGCCCGGCATGCCGGCGAAGGTGAAGCCCGAGACGTCGTACTGGCAGGCGGCCGAGGTGGTGCGGCAGTGCAGGCCCATCTGGTACCAGACCGAGGGCAGGCCGGGGCCCAGGTGCGGGTCGTTGGCCAGCAGCGGCTTGCCGGTGGTGGTGTGCGAGCCGGCGACGACCCAGGAGTTGGAGCCGATGCCCTGGCCCTGGCGGCCGAGCAGCTGCGGCATCGCGTCGATCCGGTCGGTGATGTCCTTGAGCGTCGCCTTGGTGGCGGCCGCGCCCTGGGCGGCGGTACCGGCGGCGCCGGCGTTGGCCTGGCCGGAACTGTCGGCGGGACGATAGGTGTCGCCGCTGACGGTGCCGGTCTTCACGATCGTGCCGTTGCTCGCGTACGGGTACTCCGGGTAGAGCTCGGCGATCTTCTCCGGGCTGAAGTCCTGGGCGAGCAGCGAGCGGTCGATCTCCTCCTGGAGGTTGCCGGAGAGGTTCCAGGCCATCGCCTTCAGCCAGGACACCGAGTCGACGGGCGTCCACTGCTCGGGCTTGTAGCCGCCGTTGACGACGCCGAGCAGCGTGTACTCCAGCGAGGCGCTCTGGCCGCCCGGGTGTTCGCCGAGCCAGGCGTTGACGCCGTCCGCGTAGGCCTGGAGGTACTTCTTGGTCTCGGGCGTGAGCTTCTCGTCGAACTCCTTCTGCGCCACCTGGCGCCAGCCCATGGTGCGGATGAAGGAGTCGGTCTCGACCTGGCTGTCACCGAACATCTCGGAGAGGCGGCCCGCGGTGATGTGCCGTCGGACGTCCATCTCCCAGAAGCGGTCCTGGGCCTGGACGTAGCCCTGGGCGCGGAAGAGGTCCTCGCTGGTGTCGGCGTAGAGCTGGGGGATGCCGTTGGCGTCCCGCTTGACGTCGACCGGCGCGCTCAGGCCCGCCACCTTGACGCTGCCGTCGACCTCCGGGAATGACGCGCGGACCGCGGCCACCCCCTGGTAGCCGCCGTAGCCGGCGCCGGCCACCAGCAGCACGACCAGCACGATCACGATCAGACGGGCGCGCCGGAACTTCTTCGAGCGGGGCATCTGGGTCCTTGCGGTCCTCGACTGGGGAGCAGGTGGGCGTGTCCAGGGCACTCGGCCATGACAGGGCACCACATTAGGCCGACTCGGCTGGCGGGCGTGCACGGGGGACGCTCACGGTGGGATCTGCGGAGGTCAGAGAAGCGCCGGAGAACCTTCCGGGGAACGGAGGCGGAGGCCGATGTCACAGGCGAAGCTAAAGATATGGCAAAATGTTAGACTGAGTAACGATCCGCAAGGGGAGCAATCGGCCATCCGGGCCCAGCCTCGCCTTCCGGTCGACTCCTTCGGCCTCACCGCCGTCAGACACCCCGCCCGCCCCCAGCCTGCCCGAGGTGCCCCTGCGTGAATGTCGACCACCTGAACCAGCTGCTCCTCGAGTTCTCCGTGATCCTGCTGGTCGCGGTGGTCGCCGTGCGCATCTCGACCCGGTCGGGACTGCCCAGCCTGCTGATCTACCTCGGCATCGGCGTCGCGCTCGGCCAGAACGGCCTCGGCGTCTCCTTCAACAACGCCGCGCTGACCCAGGTGCTCGGCTACGCCGCCCTGGTGGTGATCCTCGCCGAGGGCGGTCTCAAGACCAGCTGGCGTGAGGTCAGACCGGTGATGCCGGCCGCCACCGTGCTCGCCACCGTCGGCGTCGGGGTCAGCGTCTTCGTCACCGCCGCCGGCGCGCACTGGCTGGTCGGCCTCGACTGGCGCACCTCCATGCTGCTCGGCGCGATCGTCTCCTCGACCGACGCCGCGGCCGTCTTCTCCGTCCTGCGGATGGTGCCGCTGCCGCACCGGCTGACCGGCCTGCTGGAGGCCGAGTCCGGCTTCAACGACGCGCCCGTGGTCATCCTGGTCGTGGCCTTCGCCACCACCGGCGAACTGGACTCCTGGTACGTGCTGGCCGGCACGATCGTCGCCGAGCTGGCCATCGGCGCGGCCGTCGGCTTCGCGGTCGGCAAGATCGGCGCGTTCGGGATCAAGCACGTCGCGCTGCCGTCCTCCGGCCTCTACCCGATCGCCGTCATGGCGCTCACCGTGCTCGCCTACGCGGGCGGTGCGCTGCTGCACGGCTCCGGCTTCCTCGCCGTCTACATCAGCGCCGTCATCCTCGGCAACGCCAAGCTTCCGCACGGCCCGGCCGTCCGCGGCTTCGCCGACGGCCTGGCCTGGATCGGTCAGATCGGCATGTTCGTGCTGCTCGGCCTGCTCTGCACCCCCGAGACGATGGGCTCGGCCGTGGTGCCCGCGCTGGTGATCGGTGCCGTCCTGGTCTTCGTGGCGCGGCCGCTCTCGGTCGTGCTGACCCTGACGCCGTTCAAGCTGCCCGCGCGCGAACAGGCGCTGCTGAGCTGGGCCGGGCTGCGCGGGGCGGTGCCCATCGTGCTGGCCACCATCCCGATGGTGGCGGACGCGCCGATGGCCCAGGACGTCTTCAACATCGTCTTCATCCTGGTCGTGGTCTTCACCCTGCTCCAGGGGCCGACCCTGCCCCTGGTCGCCAGGTGGCTGCGGATCGGCGAGGGCTCGATGGGCCAGGACCTCGGCATCGAGTCCGCCCCGCTGGAGAAGCTGCACGGGCACCTGCTGTCGGTGGCACTGTCCCCGAACTCGAAGATGTCGGGCGTGGAGATCGGCGAGCTGCGGCTGCCGGCCGGCGCGGCGGTCACCCTGGTCGTCCGCGAGGGGAGCAGCTTCGTGCCGGACAAGGCCACCGTGCTGCGCGGCGGCGACGAGCTGCTGGTGGTCACCACGGACGACGTGAGCGAGGCGGCGGAGCGGCGGCTGCGGGCCGTGGACAAGGGCGGCAAGCTCGCCGGGTGGCTGTACGGGCGGGGGGCCTGAGCGTCGCGGGCGGGGGGCCTGAGCGTCGCGGGCGGGGGCCGGGAGCGCCACGGGGGCGGGGGCCGGGAGCGCAACGGGGGCGTGGACCCGGGGTGCCGCGGGCGGGGGCCTTGGGGCGCCGCGGGCAGGGGTCCTGAAGGGTTCGTCCGGCGTTCACCTTCAATTGGCAGGACAATTTTGGACGGGCCCTGTACTGTGGAGGCAAGCGCGACATCTACGCGCGTATATGTATGATGGTTGATACACACCCAGCATCTGCCTGACGCAGAGTTGGCGCGACCGCTCGGCGGCCGCGGCCAGACCCCCGGAAACCACGCCGGGCCGGCCCGGTAACTACCCCGGTCGACGCGCGAGAGGACGACTCTCGGCGCCGTCGGGGCCACCCCATGCCCCTTCCGCGCTACCAGGCAGCAGGAAGGACCGACCGTGACGGCCCGCCGAACGGTCGACAACAGCGGCGTCCCGATGGACGCCCCCTCGGGCACCTCGCCGGACACCGCGTCCGCCACCGAGGCCCCCGCCCGCGTCGGGTACGGCGCACTGCTGCGCACCCCGGGCGCCTGGACGTTCCTGGCGCCCGCCTTCGCCGCGCGACTCCCGTACGCCATGCTCAGCCTGGGCATCCTGCTGCTCGTCTTCGACACCCACGGCTCGTACGGCACGGCCGGCACCGTCGCGGCCGTCTCGGCCGTCGCCCAGGCCCTCGTCGGCCCGCAGACCGGCCGGCTGGCCGACCGGTACGGCCAGGCCGCCGTCCTGGTGCCGAGCGTGATCGTGCACGCCGTCTCGGTCGGCGCGCTGATCGCGCTGGCGCTCGGCCACGCCCCCGCCTGGGCCCTGCTGCTGGCCGCCGCGCCGGCCGGCGCCAGCGTGCCGCAGATCGGCGCGATGGTGCGCTCCCGCTGGGTCGCCAAGCTCTCCGCCGACGGTGCGCCCCCGGCCAAGCTGAACACCGCGTTCGCCTTCGAGTCGGTGACGGACGAGTTCACCTTCGTGATCGGCCCCGTGCTGGCCAGCGCCATCGCCACCTCGGTCAACCCCTCGGCCGGGCTGATCGCCGAGGCCGCGCTGACCGTCGCCGGCGGGCTCGCCTTCGCCGCGCAGCGCCGCACCGCCCCCGCCCGGCACCCGCACCAGCCGGGGGCCCGCCGTGTCTCGGCGCTCTCCTCGCCCGGTGTCCGGCTGCTGGCCGGCGCGTTCCTGGGCGTCGGCACCGTCTTCGGCGGGATGCAGGTCTCGGTGACCGCCTTCACCGAGTCCGTCGGCCAGCCCGGTGCCAACGGCACGGTGTACGGGATCTTCGCCGGCGGCTCGATGCTGGCCGGTGTGCTCTACGGCATGATCGCCTGGCGCCGGGCCGCCCAGCAGCGGCTGCTGGCCAGCTACGCGCTGCTGGTGCTGGGATGCTCGACGCTCTGGGCGATGCCCAACCTGGTCGCGCTGTCCGTCGCCGGCCTCGTCTGCGGCCTGGCCATCGCGCCTACGCTGATCACCGGCTACACCCTGGTCGAGACGCTGGTCGCGGACGGCGCCAAGACGGAGGCCTTCACCTGGCTGACCGGCGCCATCGGCCTCGGCCTGGCGACCGGCTCCACGGTGGCCGGGCGGCTGATCGACAGCCACGGGCCGTCGGCCGGGTTCCTGGTGCCGGTGGCCGGCGCCGGGCTGGGCCTGGTCGCTCTGGTCGTGCTGCGGCACCTGCTGGTCGCGCCGAGCGCCACGAGCACGGTGGTCGCGGGCGGCGGCGAGCGGCCCGTGACGCGGCAGCTGGTGGGTGCGGCCAAGGGCTGAGCCGAGCGCCTACAGCACTCACGCGGGGGTCGCCACACGGCGGCCCCCGGCTCATCTCACATTCGAGTCGCTGGACTGATGCAGCGGAATGCCGCATCATTGACCATCGTTAGCACTCATCAGGCGAGAGTGCCAGGAGGAAGACAAGTGCCCACGTACCAGTACCAGTGCACCGAGTGCGGCAACGGCCTGGAGGCGGTGCAGAAGTTCACCGACGAGGCGCTGACCACGTGCCCCGACTGCCAGGGACGGCTCCGCAAAGTCTTCTCGGCCGTGGGTGTGGTCTTCAAGGGTTCCGGCTTCTACCGGACCGACAGCCGCTCGTCCTCCACCAGCTCGGTGGGCGCGGGTTCGTCCTCGTCGACCTCGTCCTCCTCGACCGCCCCGGCCTCGTCCTCGGGCGGCTCCGCCCCCGCGGCGAGCCCCGCTCCGGCGGCCGCGGCGAAGCCGGCCGGCTGATCCCAGGCTTTCGAAAGGCCCGTTGACCCCGCTCCGGCGGGGCCCGCGGGCCTTTCGCGTTCCCGACCTTCCCCTTTTGTATTCCCGGGCCCTATCGCGCTCCCCGATCCCTCTTGCGCCCCCGCGGTCATGGGGATTCCTGCGGTCATGGGGGATTCCTGCGGTCATGGGGCGCTCCTGCGGTCACATGGAATTCCCGCGACCATTGAATTAGCCCGTGCGGGTGACGGAGTTCATCCACAGCCCCGGGTTTTCCACAGGTTCCGGGAAAGCCCTTCCGCCGGACCTGCGAGCCGCCCAGAGTGTGCGTCATCAGAAGCCGGCCCACCCGGAGCCGGCGCCCTGCGACCACCGGCGGTGCCCATGACGACCACGAGCCTCCCCCTTCCGTTCCCGCTCCCCGCGCCCGCCGTCCCGCCACGGCGGGAGGTGCCGTCGTTCCCGCCGATCCGGCGCGGGTCCGGCCGGCTCCACCGGCTCCGGCAGGCCCTGCGGCACCGGCCGGGGCTGCCCGCGCTGCTCCTTCTCGCCGTGGCCGCGGCACTGGCGTCCGGGCCCGCATGGGCGGGCCTGTCACCGCCCGGAGCCGCGCCCGTCCACCAAACGGGTTGTCAATCGGATGGCGGCGAAGATCACCCGTAACCGGACAACGACTTCGTCGTTCACGCGGCATGAAAGGCTTCAAAGAATTCCTGCTGCGTGGAAATGTCGTCGATCTCGCCGTCGCCGTGGTCATCGGCGCGGCATTCACCAACATCGTCAACGCCTTCGTCAAGGGCGTGATCAATCCGATTGTCGGCGCATATGGCCCCAAGGACCTGAACTCCTACACGTCCTGCCTCAAGGGTCCCTGTGAGCTGAGCTCGAGCGGCGAGGTCACATCCGGCGTCCTGATCCTCTGGGGCTCCGTGCTGAGCGCGGCCCTGCAGTTCCTGATCACCGCGGCCGTCGTCTACTTCTGTCTGGTCCTGCCCATGATCAAGTACACCGCCAAGCGCAAAACCCTTGCCGCGGCCCAGGCGGAGGCAGACGCCAAGGAGGTCGTCCTGCTCACCCAGATCCGCGATGCGCTGGTCACGCAGCAGCGCTGAGCCGGCCGGCGCCGCGCAGCGCTGCGCTGCGCTGCAGTGAGTTGAGCTGTGCCGCGCTGCCGGGCCGCTCGGTTCGGTTCAGGGCGGTCCGGTTCAGGGCGGTCCGGCGCGGCGGCTCGGCGCGCCCCGGGCCCCGGTCAGTCGCCGTGGTGCGGCGGGCGCTGGCTCAGGTACCAGTCCAGCCCCCGCCCGCTGCTCTCCCCCGCGGCCGGGCGGCCGCCCCAGCCGGTATCGCTGTCGTCCCGGGACTGCTGGTCCAGCGGGTCGCGGAAGACCAGCCGCGCCTTGGGCGCCGCCTCGGCGGCGGGGGCGGCAGGGGCCTCGGTCGGCGCGGGGTCCGTGGTCGGCGCGGGGCCCGTGGTCGCCGTCCGGTCCTGGTCCTCGGTCGGTGCGCCGTCCCGCACGGGCTTCTGCTCGGTCACCGGCCGGCCTCCGTCTTGCACGTTGTCCACTCCTCCAGCCTAGAAGCTCCCGGCGCCGGCACCGGCCCCGACGCCGACCCACCGTCCGGGCACGCAGGCGGGCCCTGGTGCGGGGCGCGTTCCACACCAGGGCCCGGGAACAGCAGTCGGGGCGGCCGAGGCGGCCCGCAGGCCCTCAGGCGGCCTCGAAGCCCGCATGGTCGGCGATCTTCTTCAGCTCGGCCAGCGCGTGCTTCTCGATCTGGCGGATCCGCTCGCGGGTCAGCCCGTGCTGCTTGCCGACCTCGGTCAGAGTCCGCTCGCGACCGTCCTCCATCCCGTACCGGGACCGGATGATCGACGCCGTACGGTCGTCCAGCCGCCCGATCAGGTCGTCCAGCTCCTCGCGGCGGAGCATGACCATCACGGCGTCCTCCGGGGACGTCGCCCCGGTGTCCTCGACGAGGTCACCGAACTGGGTCTCGCCCTCGTCGTCGACGGACATGTTGAGGCTCACCGGGTCGCGCGCCCAGTCCAGCACGTCCTTGATCCGCGCCTCGGTCGTGTCCAGCTCGGCCGCGATCTCGGCCGGCTCGGCCTCGCGGCCCAGCTCCTTGGACTTCTCGCGCTGCACCCTCCGGATCCGGCCCAGCTCCTCGACCAGGTGGACGGGCAGGCGGATCGTCCGCGACTGGTCGGCGATCGACCGGGTGATCGCCTGCCGGATCCACCAGGTCGCGTAGGTGGAGAACTTGAAGCCCTTCGCGTAGTCGAACTTCTCGACCGCCCTCACCAGGCCGGCGTTGCCCTCCTGGATGAGGTCCAGGAGCGGCAGCCCGCTGCGCGGGTAGCGACGGGCGACGGCGACCACGAGACGGAGGTTGGAGCGGATGAAGACGTCCTTGGCGCGTTCGGCATCCTCGGCTATCGCTTCGAGCTCCTCGCGCTCGACGCCCTTGGGCAGCTCTCCTCCGTCCAGCAGGTGCTGGGCGTACACGCCGGCCTCGATCCGCAGCGAGAGCTCGACCTCCTCGGCGGCATCGAGCAGGGGCGTCCTGGCGATCTCGTCGAGGTACATACCGACCAGGTCACGGTCGGCCTCAAGGTTGGTCGGGCGGGCCGCGCGAGTCCGGTCGGCCCTGTCGCGAACGACGGCACGGGTGGCCATGCTTGCTCCCTTTGCTGGTGTTGCCGAGGTCTGCCTGCCTGCCCTGAGAGGGCAAGAAGTGCGGGCCCCACGGGGCTCACACGTAACGATCCAACGAACAGATTCCGGACAACATTCCCAAGTCGCTCAGATTCTTCCAGCGATGCAGTATCCTGCCGGTTTTCACCCCGGTCATGGACGGAGGGTGACCACTCCGGTGCATCGGGTGTCTATCGGGTGACCGGTTCGGAGCGGCGCGGCGCTCGTCCCTTCGCAGCCCCTTCACCGCTCCACCCCTTTCCTTCGTGAACCTCCGGGCCGCCGCCTGCGTTCCCACGCCACCGGGATTCCACCCGCACCCACGCCCCGGCGCACGCAGGTCCTCCGCACAAAAGATGCCAAATCGCTATCGGTCGAGCGCCCGCTGGGCACACCGCACTGGGAAGGTGTCAGCCATGCACCTGACCAACAGCTCGTCGCCCATCACCCCGCGTAGTCGGCACCTTCGCCGGCACGTGGCGCTCGCGACCGGTTGTGCCGTGCTGTTCGGCATCCTGGCGGCGCTCGTGCAGACCGGGTGGCACCCGCTCGCCCGGTTCGACCACGCGTGGATCGACAGCACGCACCGCTACGCCCGGGAGCACACGGCCTGGACCGCCTCGGTGCAGACGCTCTCCGACATCGGCGGCACGATCACCATGCGGACGCTGCTCGGCCTCGCCGCGCTCTGGCTCTGGCTGATCGGCGCACGGGTGCTGGCCGGCTGGGTGGTGGCACAGACCCTGGTCGGCTGGGGCGCGCAGTGGGCGCTGAAGCTCGCCTTCGACCGCCAGCGGCCGTCCTTCACCGACCCGGTCTCACACGCCGGCGGCCCGGCGCTCCCCTCCGGGCACGCGATGGCCTCCACCATCGCCTGTGCCGTGCTGGCCGGGCTGCTCTGGTCGCAGACCCGGCGCGGCGGGCGGATCGCCGCCTGCGCCGTCGCCGCGGTGACGGTACTGGCGATCGGCTGGACCAGGATCGCCCTCGGGGTGCACTGGCCGAGCGACGTCCTGGGCGGGTGGCTGGCCGCCGGGTCCGTGCTGGGGGCGGTCACCGTCGCCGTCGAGCTCTGGCGGCCCGGCGCCCTGGCCCGGGACGTCCGGCGGGTCAACTGGCGGACCAGGCCGAGGGTCCAGCGCGTCCTGGTCTCCCCGGCCAGGCCCGCCCCCTACGACCCGGCCTTCGATGACGCCACCGACCACCCGGACGGCGCGGCGGGCTAGGGAGGCTGGGGCGCCCGGCCGCGGCGGTTCGCCGCCGCTGTGCGCCACCGCCACCGCCGGGGCCCGTGGAACCCCGGGGCCCGCGAAGTCACGCCGTGTGCAACGCGTCCACCACCGTCATCCGCCCCACCCGGCGGGCCGGGAGGACGGCCGCGGCGAGGCCGGTCAGCACGGTGAGCACCAGGGCCGCGAGCACCAGGAGGACGGGCGGCCCGCCGACCGTGCCCAGGGTCGAGGTGACGGACCGGGCGGCCGCCCAGCCGTAGGCCAGGCCCAGGCCGGTGCCGACCAGGGCGCCGGCCAGCGCCAGCAGGACCGCCTCCAGGGTGAGCATCCGGCGCAGCTGCTGCCGGGACATCCCGATCGCCCGCAGCATGCCGATCTCCCGGGAGCGCTCGCTGACGCTGAGCATCAGGGTGGCGGCGACGCCGAGGCCGGCGATCACCACGGAGAAGCCGAGCAGGGCCATGCTGATCAGCATCATCCGGTCCAGCAGCGACCGCAGGCCCTCGGCCTGCGCGGCCGTGTCGGTGACGGTGAGTTGCGGCTGCCCGTCCAGGGCCCGGTCCATCGCCTGGCGGGCGGCGAGCCGGTCGGCCCCGGCGGCGGGGCTGATCCAGGCCGTGGTGACGGCCGCCCCCGGGGCGAGCCGCTCCAGGGTGGCCGGGGTGACGAAGAGGACGGCCCCGCTCTGGAGCACGAACGGCAGCGCGCTGCGGCCGGGCTCGATCCGCAGGGTGGCGGCGGGCGCTCCCGCCCGGCCGGCGACCACGTGCTCACCGTTCCCGCGGGGGCCGGCCGGTCCGTCGTCGCCGAAGCCGCTGAGGGCCGTGCCGCCGGCCAGCGCCCGGGCCCGGTCGGCCCCGTCGGTGGCCGGGCCGAGCAGCGCCGGGTCGGCCGCCGCCACCAGCGTGCTGCGGCCGTCGATCTCCAGCGTGGCCGAGCGGACGGGCGTGACGCCGAGCGTCCGCTCCCGTCCGAGCGCGGTCAGCGCCCCGGCCGGCAGCGAGGCGCCACCGGGGGCGGTCACCGAGAAGACGCCGGGCTGGCGGGCGGAGACGGCCGGGACGAGGGAGTTGGAGGTGATCTCCAGCGCGGTGACGGCGCTCACCATCACCGTCACGCCGAGCAGCAGGGCCGATCCGGTGGCGCCGGTGCGGGCCGGGTTCAGCCGCAGCTGCTGGGTGGCGAGCCTGCCCGCCGTCCCGCAGAGCCGCCGCACCGGTACGCCCAGCCCCGCGACGACCGCCGGCAGCAGGCGGTGGCAGAGCCGCAGGACCCCGAAGAAGCTGCTGATCGCGCCCAGCGTGACGGCCAGCAGCGACAGCGGCGGCCCTGCCACCACCCCGGCCACCAGCAGCGCGGTGCCCGCCACCAGGAGCAGCACGGACAGCGCCGCCGCGCGCAGCCCGGCGGCTCCGGTGGTGCCGCCGGCGGCGCCCCCGAGCGCCGCGACGGGCGGCACCGCCGAGGCGGCCTTCGCCGGTCCGCGCACGGCGAGCACCGTGAGCAGGACACCGAACATCCCGGCCGCCACGCAGGTGAGCGGGGACGGCGTGAGGGAGAGGCGGACCGGCCCGAGGTCGGCGGTGCCGGCCAGCACGGTGCCGGCGGCGCAGAGCCCCGTCCCGAGCAGCACCCCGGCGGCAGACGCGCCCGTGCCGAGCAGCAGCCCCTGGCGGCGGATCAGCCGCCGGACCTGCGCCCGGTCGGCGCCCACACACCGCAGCAGGGCCAGCTGGCGGGCCCGCTGGGCGAGGACGACGGAGAAGGTGTTGCCGACGACCATGCGGGCCACGGCGAGGGCGATCAGCACGAACGACAGCGCCGCGATCAGCACCACCCCGTAGAGCGTCCTGCTCTGCCGGGTCGCCTCGGCGACGGAGGCGTCGTGGGTGCGGACCTCGGCCCCGCCGCCGAGGGCCTGCCGCAGGGCCTCGGCGGTCTGCGAGCGCGAGGCGCCGGGGGCGAGGCGCAGGTCGAGCCGGGCGGTGCCGACGCCGGTCGCGTACTGCGCCACGGCGTCGTCCGGCACCGCGACGACCGGGCTCCCGGCGAGGCTGGGCGCGCCGCGGCCGTCCAGGGTGCCGGCCAGGCGGACGGTGCCGGTGGTGCCGTCGGCACGGGTCAGCCGGACGTCCGAGCCGGGCCGGGCGTCGACCCGCCGGGCGGTGTCGGCGTCGAGCAGCACCTCGCCGGGGCCGGCCGGCCACCGGCCGTCCTTGAGCAGCTGCCAGCGCAGCGCCGGGTCGGCCGCGATCGAGCTGACCACGGCCGGCTCGTCCAGCGGCCGCCCGGCGGAGGTCAGCACCCCGCCCCGGCCGACCAGCCGCGCCGACACCGCGGCCACCCCGGGCACCTGCCGCGCCCGGTCGGCCGTCCCTGGCTCCAGCGGGCCCTGTGCCTGCGCCCCGGTCACCTGGACGTCGGCCGGCCCGACCTCGGCGGCGGCGGTCTGGCTGAACGAGTCGACCAGGGCCCCGCTGCCGCTGACCGAGGTGATCAGGAAGGCCACCCCCAGTGCGATCGCCGCCCCGGTGAGGACCAACTGCCGGAGCTGGCCGCGCAGCTCGGCCAGGGTGTATCGGTACGTCGTCATCGTCCCTCGGCTCAACCGCCTGACCAGCCGTGATGCGCCGTCAGGATCATGATCGAGCCTAGGTCGGCCGGCCCCCGCCCCCCGTCAGCACGACGTCGCATCCTTGATCACTCCGAGGTCTGAGCCCCTCCGCCCGCCCGTCCTCCTCGGGAGGTACGCCGCCCCTGACGAAAAAGCGGGAAGCCCCGGACCATGGCGGTCCGGGGCTTCCCTCGGGTCGTTCCCACTGTGCCCCAGGCAGGATTCGAACCTGCGACACCGGCTTTAGGAGAGCCGTGCTCTATCCCCTGAGCTACTGAGGCGCGCTCGGTGGACAGCGTACCGGATCGGGGATGGGGCGGGCGTTGAGGTTTCCGCGATGCGCGGGTGACCGGGGAGGCGCGTGCGGCGGGGGGCGGGGCCGGTGCCCAGAGGGGCGACTGCCGACTGGGCGTCAGGGGACGTCCAGTAGCCTGCGAGGGACTGCCCAGCACCCGTACGACCACGAAGGCCGCCCGATGAGACCAGCTGCCGCCCCGCACCCGGCTCTCCGCCTGCTCGGGCAGGTCTGGCTGTGGCCCGCGCTGGCCATGCTCTGCATCGGCGGGTACCGGCTCGGGACGCCCGAGCTGTGGCGGGACGAGGTGTCGACCTGGACCGCGGCGACCCGGCCGCTCGGCGACCTGCTCAGGCTGCTCCAGCACATCGACGCCAGCAACGGTGCCTACTACCTGCTGATGCACGGCTGGACCACGGTGGCCGGCGACTCCGTGATCGCGCTGCGGCTGCCCTCGGTGCTGGCGATGGCCGGCGCGGCGGCGTTCGTGGCGCTCACCGCTCAGCGGCTGTTCGGGGGCCGGGTGGCGGCGGTCGGTGGCGGGCTGCTGTTCGCCGTCGTGCCGCTGATCTCCCGGTACGCCCAGGAGGCCCGCTCGTACGCGCTGGTGACCTGTGCGGTCGCCGCGGCGACCTGGTTCCTGCTGCGCGCGCTGGAGCGGCCGGGGCTGCGGCGCTGGGCGCCGTACTGCGTGGCGATGGCGATGGCCGGGGCGGGCCACCTGATCTCGTTCAGCACCGTCGCCGGGCAGGTGGCGGTGGTGCTGCTGCACCTCTGGCAGACCCGCGGCGCGGTGCAGCGGCGGCTGCTCTGGCAGTTCCCGGCGGCGGTGGCCGTGGCGGCGCTGCCGGCCGTACCGGTGCTGCTGCTGGGCAGCCGGCAGTCCGGGCGGCAGCTGGGCTGGATCGGCACGCCGTCCCTCTACCAGCTGCGGCACTTCGGCGAGCCGCTGTTCGGCTCGGCCGGGGTGTTCCACACCTTCCTCCTGCTCGCCCTGCTGGCGCTGGCGCTGCCCGGGCGGCGGCTGCCCGCACTGCAGCTGCTGCTGCTCGCCGTCCTGCCGGTGATGTCCGTCTGGCTGGTTTCGCGGGGCAGCACCTCGTACTTCGTCGACCGGTATCTGCTGTTCACCGTCCCGGCCTGGGCGGCGCTGGCCGGCGGCGGGGTCCGGGCGGTGTACACGACGCTGGCGGCGGCGGCCCGGCGCAGCCGGACCCCGGGGCAGGTCCGGGCCGCCGGGGTGCTGGTGGCGGTCGGGCTGCTGGCGGTGCCCGCGCTGGTGGCGCTGCCGAAGCAGTCCTCGGTGCGGGACGCCGGCTCGCACTCCTTCTCCCGCGAGCCGTACCGGGCGGCCGCCGAGCTGATCGCGGCCGGCTACCGGCCCGGGGACGGCCTGGCGGTCCCGCTGGGCAACCAGAGCTGGTCGATGGTCGGGCCGGGCGTCTCCTACTACCTGCCGGCGGACGTCCGCCCGTACCCGGTCTTCGTCGAGCAGAGTGCGGAGCAGGCGGAGGACCTCTTCCCCTCCGTCTGTCCGCGGCCGGACGAGTGCCTCGGGCAGGGGCAGCGGATATGGCTGCTGGTGCTCGGGGACACCACCGAGCCGCTCGCCGCCATGCCCGACGACCAGGCGCAGGCGCTCCGGGCGCGGTACGGCGCACCGGGCCGGGTGACCCCGCTCGGCGGCGTGACGCTCGCCGTGCTGGACCGCACCGCCCGCTGACGGGCCGGCCGCGGCGCTCGCCGCCTCCCGGATGCGGGTGCGCGGGGGCCGGGCGACCATGGAGCACGGCGATCAGGGCGCCTCCGCCCTGCGGCCCACGGCCGCGACAGCCCCGGGAGGACGAGCCCGTGAGCGAGCAGCCGGCCGGGCGGATGGCCCGGCTGAGGAAGCGGTCGGCGGAGCTGGCCCGCTACGGCCGCGGGCTGCCCGAGCACGTGCCACTGGTCGGCCGGGCCCTCGGCCAGCTGCTCCGGGTGAACCTGCTGGACAGCGCGACCCGGCTGGCCGCGCAGGCCTTCCTGAGCGCGCTGCCCGCGCTGTTCGTGGTCTCGGTGTTCGCCCCGGCCGCGCTCCGCAACGGCATGGCGACCTCGCTCCGCAAGGAGCTGGGCCTGCAGGGCGCGGCCCAGCAGTCGGTCCAGCAGTTGCTGCAGACCAGCCACGAACAGGAGACCGGCGTCGGGGTGCTCGGCGCGCTGGTGACACTGCTGTCGGCGACGGCGCTGAGCCGGGCGATGCAGCGGGTCTGCGAGCGCTGTTGGGAGCTGCCCAAGTCGGGGACCCGGCTGGCGGCCTGGCGCTGGCTGGTCTGGCTGGTGGTCTGGCTGGCCTACCTGGTGTGCCAGACCCCCGTACGGGAGGGCTTCGGGCTCGGTGCCTGGCTGGGGATCCCGCTGGCCTATCTCCTCACGACGGCCATCTGGTGGTGGACGCAGCACCTGCTGCTGGTCGGCCGGGTGCGCTGGCTGCCGTTGCTGCCGGGTGCGCTGCTCTGCGGGGTCGTGGTGGGCGGCCTGGGGATCGCCGCCCGGGTCTACCTGCCCCGGGCGATGTCGCGCAGCGTGGCCCAGTTCGGACCGTACGGGGTGGTCTTCACCAGCCTCTCGTGGCTGATCGTGGCCTTCACCGGACTGACGCTGGCGATCGCGCTGGGCCGGGTGGTGTCCGAGGAGGAGATGGTGGCCCGCCGGCTGGGCACCCGCACCGAGCCGGGCCGTTGGGGCGGCGCCCGGCTCTGACCCCGCGAGGCCACCGCCACCGGAAGCACCGGAAAGCACCCGGAAGCACCGGAAACGCCGACGGGGTGGGAGGCCGGCCGGCCTCCCACCCCGTCGTCCCGAGGCGGGTCGCTCAGAGCAGGCGGGTGATGCGGGAGAGGATGGACGGCGGCGCCAGGTCGGATTTGAGGAGCACCGGGACCTCCGTCCGGTTGTCGCCCGCGCCCACGCTCAGCGTGCCGACCTGGGTACCGGCCTTGGCCTGGTGGCCGAGCTTCGCCGGGTCCAGGGTGAGGGTGCCGGTGATGCCGGGGAAGCCGGCCGCGGTGAGGTCCTTGCCCGCCACGACCGGGACGGTACCGCCGAGGCCGTTGTCGACCCGGCCGACCACGTCGCCCTGCTTGGCCAGGGTCTGCCCGGTCACCCCGTTCTGGGCCGCCTGGACCTGCTTGCCGCTGACCTTCAGCACCGTCGGGAGGATCCCGTCGGTGACCGCGGGGGACGTGGCCGGCTGGCCCAGGGTGACGCCGAGGATCAGCCGCTTCACGCCGCCGATCTCCTTGTACGCGGCCCACATCAGGCAACCGCCGGCCGGGGTGCTGGACCCCGTCTTGACGCCGATGACCCCGGTCTTCGCGTTGATCAGGGTGTTGGTGTTGTAGATCTTCTGCCCGTTGAAGGTGGTGTCCGGGGTCGAGACGATCTGCCGGAAGATCTCGTCCTGCATCGCCTGCTCGGCCAGCTTCAGCTGGTCCTTGGCGGTGCTCTTGGTGTCCGGGCTGAAGCCGGCCGGGTCGGTGTAGACGGTGTTGGCCATGCCGAGCTTGGCGGCGGCGTCGTTCATCTTCTTGACGAACGCGTCCTCCGAGCCGACGTCCCACCGCGCCAGCAGCCGGGCCACGTTGTTGGCCGACGGCAGCATCAGCAGCTCCAGTGCCTGGTACTGGGTGAGCTGCTGGCCCTCGGTCAGGGTGACCCTGGACTCGTCGGTGTTGCCGGACTCCTGGGCGGCCTGCTTGTCGATGGTGATCTTCGGGCCGCTCTCCCCCTTCTTCAGCGGGTGCGACTGCAGGATCAGGTAGGCGTTCATCACCTTGGTGACGCTGGCGATCGAGGCCGGCGTCTCCGGGCCGGAGCTGCCGAGGCTGCCGACGCCGACCACCTCGGCCGCCGACTGGCCCTTGGCCGGCCAGGCCAGGTCCAGCGGGTCGCCGCCGAAGCTGAAGCTGCCCGAGGCGGTCATCTTCACCTTGGTGTCCGGCAGCGGGCGGAGCAGCTGGGCGACCACGACCGCGCCGAGCACGACGGTGAGGAAGACGGTCCAGATGGTGATCCGCTTGAGCGCGCGGCGCAGCGGCGAGACCGGGCGGGCGTTGAGCGCCGCCAGCACGTCCATCGCCTCGGCGGTCGTCGCCGGCCCGAGCATCGGCTGGGTGAGGCTCAGCAGGTCGGGGCCCGCCAGGGGTTCGGTGGTGGCCGCCTCCGGGTTTCGCGACGCGTCCGGGCGCGACGTGTCCACCCGCGACGCCTCCGGGCGCGGCGCGTCCGGGGCGGGCAGCGGCTCCGGCTTCGGCAGCGGCGGGGCCGGCGGCAGCGGCTTCGGGTCGGGGGTGGGGAGCGGCTCGGGCTGCGGGGCCGGGCCGGGCTTCGGGGCCGGCGCGGGCTTCGGCAGCGGCTCGGGCGTCGGCTCCGGCTCGGGGAGGGGCGCCGGCTCCGGGTGCGGCTCGGGCACCGGCTTGGGCACGGTGCCGGAGCCGGGGGCGGCGGGGAGCGCGGCGGCGGCCTTCGCGGAGAGGGGCTTCTCCAGCTTCTCCGCCTTCGCCTGCTCCGGCTGCTGCTTCCCCGACTGCCTCTCGACGGGCTTCCCCGGCTGCGTCTCGGCCGGCTTCTCGACGGGCTCCTCGACGGGCTCCTCGACGGGCTCCTCGATGGGCTTCTCGATGGGCTTCTCGATGGGCTTCTCGGCCTTCGCCGGCTCCTCGTCGTCCACGGGCTGCTCGGCCGGCGCGGCAGTCCGAAGGGCGAGACGCGGGTCGGGACGGGACGAACGGCCGGTGGCTCCGACGGGCTCCTCCCCCTTCGCCGGCGAACGGTCGGCGGCATCACCGGACCCTCCGTCAGCTGCGGCTTCGTCACGCTTCGGGGCGGGCGCGGTGAGCTCCGGCGGCAGCCTAAGGGCCGTGGTCGCATTGTCGACGGGCAGCCGGATCATCGTGGTCTTCGTGTCCACATCCCGGACCCGGAGCTGCACGGTCGAGCCGGCAGTGGCCGTTCCGGACGGCACCTCGACCGGCGCGCCGTCGGCACGGTCGGCGACATCCGCGGCGTCCGCGGCGTCCGAGACATCGGCGGCGTCGGCGGCGTCCGTGGCGGCGGCGTCCGCGGCGTCCGAGACATCGGCGGCGTCGGCGGCGGCCGTAGCGGCCGGACCGGCCGAATCAGCCGTCTCCTGCACACCGTCACCCCCGGCCGGGCGTTCCCGCTCCCCGCCCCGTTCCCCGTCCTGCTCGCGCGCCCGATCGCCGTCCCGCAGCACCCTGTCGGGGGACTCGCCCACGTAACCCAGCCTCCTCAACGACCGGCGGGGCACCGGCAGACCCGATTTCGGGAAGCCGACGCCCCGCCCCGTGTACCTGTACAGTCTCCGCCACCGACGGAGGTTCCGGCCGCCCACACCCCGCCCGACCGGCGGTTATTGCCGCCGCACGGCCGCACCGCGGCCCGTTCACCGCTCAGACGCCGGGCCTGGCGCCGCCGGTTCCCCGCTTCGTACGCAAGGTCACGATTCGGAGGCGTACTCGACAAGCCCGTGTGAGAGGCGTCACGCTGTTTCCCATCCACGCGGGGAGGCTTGGATGGGCAAGAGCCGCAGAACTGTTCCCGAGGAACTCTTGCTGCTCGCATTGGACCCGACCACGGGTACCACGGCGCAGCCGCAGACCCTCGACCTCGGACTCGCCGGGGCACAGCTCGTCGAGCTGTCCCTGGCCGGACGGATCGTCCCGGAGGGCGACCGGATCGCCGTCGTGCTGCCAAGGCCGACCGGCGACCCGACACTGGACCACGCACTGGAGTTGCTGCGCCGACGCGGCAGTCCGGTCCGTGCCGCGCACTGGATCGGCGGGCCCCGGCTGGGGCTGCGGCAGACCTATCTGGCGCACCTGGAGAGGTGCGGCATGGTCACGGCCGTGCCGGGCCAGGTGTGCGGGGTGCTGCCGACGACGCGTTACCAGGCGTCCGACGACTGCACCAACGCCGCGATCAAACAGCGACTGGACACCGCGATCCGCACCGGCGTGCCGCCGGACCCCCGGACCGCCGCACTCGCCGCCCTGGCCCATTCCGTGGGCCTGGGCAAGCATCTGTACCCGGGCAACGAGGGCCGGTCCTCGCGGTCCCGGCTGCGCGACCTCATCCGGTACGACCCGCTGAACGGGATGGTCGCGCACGCCGTCATGGACGTGCAGAACGGCCTGCCGTCCCAGCAGAACCGTTCACCCCAGGGCGGCGGCGCCCCGGCCGGCGCGGGCCACCCCGGCCAGCGCACGGCGAGCCGCAGCGGATCCGGCGGCCGGGTCGTGGCGCCGCGCGTGGGCGTCCGCTGACGCGGCCGGTCCGGGCAGCACAACCCCAGGAACCACCGCACCGCAGCACCACCGCTCCGCAGCACCAGAGCACCGCAGCACCACCGCTCCGCAGCACCAGAGCACCGCAGACCGCACCGCGCCGCGCCGCAGAACAGGAACCGCAGCATCGCGGGAACCGCAGGACGGCACCGCGTGCGGCACGGCGCCGGCCGCACCGCTCACGCCGCCACCCGGCGGAGAGCAACCAGCAGCACGGAGGGGCGGTCGCCCGCGACGGAAGTCGCCGGGCGGCCGCCCCTCCGCCGTCCCCGAGGGCGGCCGGACCGCTCCGCGGAGCCGGGGCCGGGCCACCTCGGCACGTGCCACCAGCACATCCGCGGGCGTCGGCGGCGCCCGCACCGCCATCACAGAACTACCGGATCGAGCCGCAGAGCCGCCTTACCACTCCGGGGTGCCCGCTGTCTCTCAGAAGCGCTTTTCCGATGATCTGTTCTACTGCGCTCCTGTGATTCCCCGGCGCCGACCTGATCCAAGGTGACATGCTGCTCCAAGTCAGGGGGGTTGGTCCCAATTTCCACAGTGTTCCGAGGACTGCCGTTCCAACGATCACCAGAGGTCCGGCCGGAGGTCGACGTGTCCGCGAACATCAATCCCACCGTGCGCCGCAGGCGCCTGGGCTCCGAACTGCGCAAGCTGCGCGAGGGCCTGGCCATGACGGCGGAGGAGGTGGCCGGCCGGCTGATGGTCTCCCAGTCGAAGATCAGCCGCCTGGAGAACGGCCGCCGCAGCATCAGCCAGCGCGACGTGCGCGACCTCTGTGACGTCTACAACGTGACCGACGAGGCGATGCGCGCCAGCCTGATGGAGATGGCCCGGGAGTCCCGGCAGCGCGGCTGGTGGCACGACTTCAACGACATGCCGACCCCCTATAGCGTCTACATCGGCCTGGAGGCCGAGGCCTCCTCGATCCGCGCCTACGAGTCCTCGTTCGTCCCCGGCCTGCTGCAGACCGAGCAGTACGCCCAGGCCGTGGTCGAGGGCACCCAGCCGGACACCGACGCGCTCGCCGTCCAGCGCCGGGTGCAGGTCCGGATGAAGCGCCAGGACCGCGTCAACGGCGAGAACCCGCTCGGCAGTCTCTGGACCGTCATAGACGAGGCGGTCCTGCGCCGCGAGGTCGGCAGCAAGGCCGTGATGGCCGATCAGCTGAAGCACATGCTGGAGCTGAGCCAGCGCTCGAACATCACCATCCAGGTGATCCCCTTCGCCCACGGCGCCCATCCCGGCATGACCGGGACATTCTCCCTGCTCGAGTTCCCCGAGTCAGCCGATTCCACGGTTGTCTACTTCGAAGGGGTGACGAGCGATCTCTACCTGGAGAAGGACGCGGACGTGCGCCGCTATACCAGTCTCTACGACCACCTGCGGGCGGCCGCGCTCGGGGTGGCCGAGAGCCGGTCACTGATAGCCAACATTGAAGAGGGATACCACTCATGAGCACCACCTTCGAGAACGGGACGGCCTGGCGGAAGAGCAGTCACAGTGGCGGCAACGGCGCCTGTGTGGAGATCGCCACGCCGGCCGCGGACGCGGTGGCGGTCCGGGACTCCAAGGACCCACAGGGACCGCAGCTGCACTTCTCGGCCGAGGCCTGGAACGCGTTCGCCAGCGCCGCCGGAGCAGGGGTGTTCGGCGGCTTCTGAACCGACTCCACCGTTCTCGGCCCGGTTGCCCGTGGCGGTGCCCGTCGCCCTCCCCCGGTGGCGGACGCCGCTACGGGCACCTGCGTGCCCGGGGCGTTCGAGGCGGCGGCGCAGTCCACGCGGCAGCCCGCGGGCCGGGGGCAGAACGATGAACCGGCACCGAGCGAGCACCGGCGCCGACCGGGGACCGGGGACCAGGGAGCGGCACCCAACGAGGGCCGGCGCAGACCGGGGCCGGCACCCAACGGGAACACGGCACCCAACGGGGATCAGCGCAGTACGGGGTAACGCGCGGACCAGGCCGCACCCTCCGCGGTGTCCGGGCCGTGCAGCTCCGACCCGTGCATGAGCTCCAGGACGAAGTCGTCGGCAAGCTCCAGCAGCGCCCCGCGCCCCTCCAGGCCGGCCACCAGGCCGGACGGCAGCGCGGTGTCGCCGTGCAGCACACCGAGCAGGTTGCCGCAGATCGCGCCGGTGGAGTCGCTGTCCCCCGAGTGGTTCACGGCCAGCAGCAGGCCCGAGCGGATGTCATGGGCGACCAGCGCGCAGTACAGCCCGATCGCCAGCGCCTCCTCCGCCACCCAGCCCTCCCCCAGGGCCTCGACCCGCTCGGCCGACGGCTCCCCGGCCCGGACCGCGTCCAGCGCCGCCCGCAGCGCCGCCGTGGTCTCCTCGTGCGCCGGCCGCTCGGAGAGCAGGGCCAGGGCCAGGTGGACGCCCTCCTCCAGCGTTCCGCCGCGGGCCGCGGTCTGGACGATCACCGCCAGCGCGCCGGCCGAGAGGTAGCCGGTGGGGTGGCCGTGCGTCAGTACCGAGCACTCCACCGCCAGCTGGAACACCAGGCCGGGCTCCCAGGTGGTGAGCAGCCCGAACGGCGCCGCCCGCATCACCGTGCCGCACCCCTTGGAGTGCGGGTTCTTGGGTGCCTCCAGGGTGCCGAGGCGCTCGGCGTCCGGCCCGGAGAGGCCGGAGAGGCAAGCCTGGCCGGGCGCACGCTGGGCGTACAGCCACTCCTCGCGGCCGAGCCAGCCGAGATCGGCCCGCCGCTCGTCCGGGCCCCAGTCCCGCTGGGTGGCGGACCAGCGCAGGTAGGCGAGGTGGAGGTCGGTGGGCGGGTGCCAGCTGCCGGTGTCCCGGCGGATGTGGGCGCGGATCAGCCCGTCCACGGTGAAGAGCACCATCTGGGTGTCGTCGGTGACCGCTCCGAGCCGCCCGTACGCGGGGACGTAGCCGGTGACGCCCTGCGGGCCGTGCACCGCCCTGATCTTCTCCAGCGACTCGAACTCGATGCCCGCACCGAGCGCGTCACCGATCGCGCCGCCGAGCAGACAGCCCCGCACCCGGCTGCGGAAGTCCTGCTGCTGTGCGCGTGACCACAGTGGCATCACGACGGGGCGCCTTTCGTCCGGGAAGGGGGGCGGCGCGACCCGGGCCGGTCGCGCGCCCTCGCACTGTATTCGAATGGCTGAACAAGTCGAGGGGTTCCGTGGAACAGCAGTCTTCAACAAAATGTTGCTGCACGGGTCATGCGCCGTCCACGGACCACCGCCCCGGGCCTACCGTCCCGGCCCATGACCTCTCCCGCACCCGCCTGGCCACCGCGCCCGCCCTGACCGGCGCACTGACCCTCGGCACCCCGGCGCTCGCCGTCGCCGCCCCGGCCCGCTCTCGCAGCCTGCTGCTCGTCGGCTGAGGCCGCCGGCCGTGGGGTGGCCGCCCCAAGGCCGCTCAGAACCCGCAGGTGTTCCCGTTGGTGTGGTCGACGGCCAGTATGTCGACGGCGGTGTACGTCTCCAGCAGACAGAGCAGCCCCGCGAGGGAGGCGACCACGACCGCCGTCCCCATCAGACCGGGCCGCCGCCGGGCAGCCACCGCCAGCCACGTCGTCCCCGCCGCGCCCACCAGGCTCGCCGCCGGCGCCCCGATCGCCGCGGCCCACACCGCCACGGGCAGGGAGGCGACCGCGTGGCAGACGTCCCCCGCCAGGTCCCGGTGGGTGTCGTGCGCGTACGTCGTGAGCGCGAACCCCAGCACGGCCAGCAGCAACGCCGCCCCGACCACGCCCCACCAGCCGGCGCCGCCCCCGACCGCCGTCCTCCGCACCGCGTCCCCCCTCGTCGTGGCGGCCCCGTCCGGCGGCCGCCACGGCGAGGACGCGGCCACCGGCGCCCCGGTTCCGTCCCCCGCCCCGGCGGCGGTCAGTCGAGCACCGGCAGCAGCTCCGGCAGGTGCCCGTCCGAGGCCAGGGCGGCGGCCTGCCGTTCGGCGGGCACCTCGCCGTAGGTGGTGGTGCGCTGCCGGTGCGGGCGGCCCGCCGCCTCGGCGATCGCCCGGAGGTCCCGGACCGACTTGTAACTCCCGTACGCCGAACCGGCCATCCGCGAGATGGTCTCCTCCATCAGCGTGCCGCCCAGGTCGTTGGCGCCCGAGCGGAGCATCTCGGCCGCGCCCTCGGCGCCCAGCTTCACCCAGCTGGTCTGGATGTTGGGGATGTGCGGGTGCAGCAGCAGCCGGGCCATCGCCACCACCGCGCGGTTGTCCCGGGCGGTCGGCCCGGGCCGGGCGATGCCGGCCAGGTAGACGGGCGCGTTGGTGTGGATGAACGGCAGCGTCACGAACTCGGTGAAGCCGCCGGTGCGCTGCTGGATCTCCGCGAGCAGCCGCAGGTGCCCCAGCCAGTGCTGCGGGGTGTCGACGTGCCCGTACATCATGGTGGACGAGGACCGGATGCCCAGCTCGTGGGCGGTGGTGACGACCTCCACCCAGGTCGCGGCCGGCAGCTTGCCCTTGGTGAGCACCCAGCGGACCTCGTCGTCCAGGATCTCGGCGGCCGTGCCCGGGATGGTGTCCAGGCCGGACTCCTTGGCCTGCTGGAGCCAGTCACGGATGGAGAGCCCCGTCCGGGTCGCCCCGTTGACCACCTCCATCGGCGAGAAGGCGTGCACGTGGATGCCGGGCACCCGCTTCTTCACCGCCCGCGCGATGTCGAAATAGGCGGTGCCGGGGAGGTCCGGGTGGATGCCGCCCTGCATGCAGACCTCGGTGGCGCCGACCTCCCAGGCCTGCTCGGCCCGGTCGGCGACCTGCGCCAGCGAGAGCGTGTAGGCGTCCGCGTCGGTGCGGCGCTGGGCGAAGGCGCAGAACCGGCAGCCGGTGTAGCAGACGTTGGTGAAGTTGATGTTCCGGGTGACGCAGTAGGTGACGTCGTCCCCGACCGCCGCCCGCCGCACGTCGTCGGCGATCCGGCAGAGCGCGTCCAGCGCCGGGCCGTCCGCGTGGAACAGCGTCAGCGCCTGGTCGTCCGTCAGCCTCGCCGGGTCGTCGGCGGCCACCGCCAGGGCCTCGCGGACGTCACCCGTCAACCGTTCCGGCACCGGGAGCGAGGCCTGCTCGCGCAGCACCTCCCAGTCCCCGTAGACGTCCTCGAAGTCGGCGCGGCGGTCGCCGGTGCGGCCCTCGGTGTCGATGGTGGCGTGCAGGTCCGTGCGCCCGTACGAGGCCGGGAGGTCCTCCGGCTCCTGCCAGGGGTGGCCCTGGACCACCGCGTCCGGGCGGGCCAGGCCGGTCTCCGGGTCGGACAGCGCCCGGACGTGCGGCAGCACCCGCGGGTCCAGCCACGGCTCGCCGTGCCGGACGTACTCCGGGTAGACGGCGAGCCGCTCGCGCAGCTCGAAGCCGGCCGCCGCCGACTCCTCCGCCAGCCGGTCGATCTGCGGCCAGGGGCGCTCGGGGTTCACGTGGTCCGGCGTCAGCGGCGAGACCCCGCCCCAGTCGTCGATCCCGGCGCCGATCAGCCGCCGGTACTCGCCGTCCACCAGGTTCGGCGGCGCCTGCAGACAGGCGGACGGGCCCATGATGTGCCGGGCGACGGCCACGGTCGCGACCAGCTCGTCCAGCTCGGCGTCGGGCATGCCGCGCATCGCCGTGTCCGGCTTGGCGCGGAAGTTCTGCAGGATCAGCTCCTGGATGCCGTGGTAGGCCCGGGAGACCCGGCGCAGCGCGAACAGCGACTCGGCGCGCTCCTCGTACGTCTCGCCGATGCCGATCAGGAGCCCGCTGGTGAACGGCACCGAGCTGCGCCCGGCGTCCTCCAGCACCCTCAGCCGGACGGCCGGCTCCTTGTCCGGCGAGCCGTGGTGCGGGCCGCCGGGCTCGCTCCACAGCCGGGTGGCGGTGGTCTCCAGCATCATGCCCATCGAGGCCGAGACCGGCTTGAGCCGCTGGAAGTCCGTCCAGCTCAGCACCCCGGGGTTGAGGTGCGGCAGCAGGCCGGTCTCCTCCAGGATGCGGATGGACATCGCCCGGACGTAGGCGACGGTGTCGTCGTAGCCGTGGGCGTCCAGCCACTCGCGGGCCTCCGGCCAGCGGTCCTCGGGCTTGTCGCCGAGCGTGATCAGGGCTTCCTTGCAGCCGAGTTCGGCGCCCCGGCGGGCCACCTCCAGCACCTCGTCCGGCGACATGAACATCCCGTGCCCGGCCCGGCGCAGCTTGCCGGGGACGGTGACGAAGGTGCAGTAGTGGCACTTGTCGCGGCAGAGCCGGGTGAGCGGGATGAAGACGCTCTTGGAGTAGGTGATGACGCCGGGCCGGCCGGCCGCTTCGAGGCCCGCGTCCCGCACGCGGGCCGCGCTCGCACAGAGATCCAGCAGGTCCGCACCCCTGGCTTGGAGCAGCACCGCAGCCTCGGCCGCGTCCAGCGCGACACCGTCCCGGGCACGGCGCAGGGCGCGCCGCATCGCGTTCGCAGTCGGGGTGTTGGTTGCATCCATGGCGCGACCCTACGCCAGTTCTCGTACATCCGGAGGAGCCAACCCTGAGGAGGTATCAGGGTCGGCTGCGCCCATAGTGCGACCCCTATCTGGCCCTGGAGGGCGATGACTCGGGCCGCCCGGGGCCGTGTAATGGAGGAGCAGAGGCAGTCGGTCACGGTGATGGAGGGGTAGGACGACATGACGGACGACACGGCGACTGAGCGGGACCAGGACGGCGCCGCGGTGCCGTACCGGGCGGGGCGGCGCACGGCGGTGCGGGTCGCGGTTCCGGTGGCGGTGGCGGCGGTGATCGCCGCGGGCGTCGGCCTGGTGCCGGCGCTCGCGGCCGACTCCCCGCCGGACCTGCCGACACTGTCGGCGGAGCAGGTGGTGGCGAAGGCCCTCGGCTCGCAGGCGCAGACGCTCTCGGGCACGGTCTCGGTCTCCGCCGACCTCGGGGTGCCGAGCCAGCTGCTCGGGGCCGGTGCCGGGCTCTCGGCCGGTGGCGGAGTGGGCTCGGGCGGCACCGGCGGCACCAAGCCGTCCGCGGCCTCGCCGGAGGCCAAGCTGACGCAGCTGCTCGGCGGCGAGCACACCCTGCGGGTCGCGGTGGACGGCCCGGACCGCCAGCGGATCGGCCTGATCGAGCAGCTGGCCGGGTACGAGGTGGTCCATAACGGCGACCAGGTCTGGGCCTGGGACAGCTCCAGCAACGAGGCCGTCCACCTGACGGCCCCGCAGGGCTCCCGCCCCGACGGCCACCCCGGTGGCGGCCACCCCGGCAAGGCGCCGCTGACCGAGGTTCCGGCCACCCCGCAGGAGGCCGCCCGCCAGTTCCTCACCGCGGGCGCGGGCACCACGGCCGTCACCGTGGACGGCACGGCGACCGTCGCCGGGCAGAAGGCGTACCAGCTCAGCGTGAAGCCCACCCAGTCCGGCTCGACCATCGGCGAGGTCCGGATCGCGGTGGCCGCCGAGAACGGCGTGCCGCTCGCCGTGCTGGTCAAGGGCGCCGACGGCGGCAAGGTGTTCGACATGCACTTCACCGAGGTGTCGTTCGCCAAGCCGGCCGCCAAGACCTTCGACTTCACGGTGCCCAAGGGCGCCAAGGTGACGGAGCAGAAGGCGGGAGACGCGGCCGAGGCGCCGTCCGGGGCGGAGGCACAGAAGGCCGCCGACGGCCTGAACGTGGTCGGGGAGGGCTGGACGGCGGTGCTGAGCGCCAAGCTGCCCACCGGCGACGTCAGCGTCCCGGCCGAGGGCGGGCACGGCAAGCACGGCAAGGGCGGTCCGGCCCAGCTGCAGAACCCGCTGGCGCTGGCGAAGTCGCTCGGCAAGCCGGTCAAGGGCGGCTCGCTGATCAGCACCAAGGTGCTGAACGTGCTGGTCACCGACGACGGCCGGGTCTTCGCGGGCGCGGTGACGCTGCCGGTGCTGCAGAGTGCGGCCGGGGTGAAGTAAGTGACCCAGGCTCCCGTAACGGGGGACGTTACGGAGCCGGCCGGGGGCCGGGGCGCTGCTGCGCGCCCGGCCCCCGTGGCCCTTCCCGCCTCCCCCGGCTCTCCTTCTCCCGGGTCCCCCGGCGCTTCCTGGTCCCCCGGCTCTCCTTCTCCCGGGTCCCCCGGCGCTTCCTGCTCCCCCGGCTCTCTTGGCTCCCCGACCGACGACGTGATCACGACCCGAGGGCTCACCAAGCGGTTCCGCGGCGGCCAGCTCGCCGTGGACGGGCTGGACCTGACCGTCCCCCGGGGCTCGGTCTTCGGCTTCCTCGGCCCCAACGGCTCCGGCAAGACCACCACCATCCGGATGCTGATGGGCCTGATCGCGCCCACCGCGGGCGTCGCCACCGTGCTCGGCGAGCCGATGCCGCAGTCCGTCGGCACGGTGCTGCCCCGGGTCGGTGCGCTGATCGAGGGCCCGGCGCTGTACGGCTTCCTCTCCGGACGGGACAACCTGGCCCGGTTCGACGCTGCCGATCCGACCGCCGATCCGCGCACCCGCAAGCAGCGGGTCGCCGAGGCGCTGGAGCGGGTCGGCCTGACGGCCGCCGCGGGCAAGAAGGCCCGGGCCTACTCGCTGGGCATGAAGCAGCGGCTCGGCCTCGCCTCGGCCCTGCTCCAGCCGCGCGAGCTGCTGGTGCTGGACGAGCCGACCAACGGCCTCGACCCGCAGGGCATGCGGGAGATCCGGGCACTGGTCCGCGAGGTCGCGGCCGAGGGCACGACGGTCTTCCTCTCCTCGCACCTGCTGGACGAGATCGAGCAGGTCTGCACCCACGCCGCGGTGATGTCGCGCGGCCGGCTGGTGGTGCAGGGCACCGTCGCCGAACTGGCCGCCCGGGCCCAGGGCCGGCTCGTCGTCCGGACCCCGGACGTGGCCATGGCCGCCGAGGTGCTGACCGCGCACCAGGTCGCCGACCTGCAGAAGGGCGAGGACCGGGTGGACGGCGGGCTGGACGCGCCGGCCGACGACGTCCTCCCCCGGATCTGCGCGGCGCTGGTCGCGGCCGGGGTGCGGGTGCACGGCTTCGGTGTGGAGCGGGGCACGTTGGAGGACGCCTTCGTGGCGCTGACCGGGGAGGGCTTCGATGTCGCGGGCTGAGGTGGCGAACAGCGCCGTGGCGGGCGGTGCCGTGGCGGGCGGTGCCGTGGCGGGCAACGCCGGGGTCCCGGGTGTGCCGGGTGTGCCGGTCGTCCCGGTGGCCGGGCGCCGGGCGCAGACGCCGGCCGGGTTCCTGGCGCTGTTCCGCAGCGAGCTGCTGCTGACCTTCCGCCGGGTGCGGACCATGGTGCTGCTGGGCATCCTGGCGGTGCTGCCGGTCCTGATCGGCGTGGTCGTCAAGATCGAGACGGACGGCCCGCGCGGCGGTGAGGGCCCGGCGTTCATCGCGCAGGTGACCCACAACGGCCTGTTCCTGGTCTTCACCGCGCTCGCGGTGGCACTGCCGGTCTTCCTGCCGATGACGGTCGGCGTGGTCGCCGGGGACTCGGTGGCCGGCGAGGCTGCCGGCGGCACACTGCGCTACCTGCTGGTCGCCCCGGCCGGGCGGACCAGGCTGCTGGCCGCCAAGTTCACCGCCGGGCTGGTGTTCTGTTCCGCTGCGACGGCAGCCGTCGCCCTGGCGGCACTGGCCACCGGCGCGGCGCTGTTCCCGCTCGACGACGTCACGCTGATCTCCGGGGAGACCATCGGCCTCGGCTCGGCGCTGCTGCGGGCGGTGCTGGTCGCGATCGTGGTGGCCGCCTCACTGGCCGGACTCGTCGCGATCGGGCTCTTCATCTCGACGCTCACCGGCAGCGGCATCGCGGCGATGGCCGCCACCGTCGGCCTGGTGATCACCATCCAGATCCTGGACAGCTTCCCGCAGCTGCACGCGATCCAGCCGTTCCTCTTCACCCACCACTGGCTGAGCTTCGGTGACCTGCTGCGCGAACCGATGTACTGGGACGGCGTGCTGAAGAACCTCGGGTTGCAGGGCGTGTACGTCGCGGTCTTCGGCTCGGCCGCGTGGGCCCGCTTCACGAGCCGGGACATCACGGCCTGACCTCCGTTCCCCGGCCGACGGCCCCTTCCGGGGTGGCCGGGGAGTCGTGGTCAGGCCGCCCGTTCAGCCGGGGCCGGCCGTCGTCGGCGGGCCGGGCGGCGGGTACAGCGGGCGGCGGGTTCAGCGGGCGGCGGCCGGCGCGGTGGCGGGTCCGGCCGTGCCCGGTCCGGTCATGCCCGGTCCGGCCGTCGTGGAGGCGGCGGCCCGGGCCAGGGCCGCGGCGCGCTCCACCCGGTCGGCCCGCACCCGGCGCAGCGCGTCCCAGGTGAGCAGCACCAGCGCCGCCCAGACCAGGGCGAAGCCGGCCCAGCGCGCGGGCGGCATGGACTCGTGGAACACCGCGATGCCGATCAGGAACTGGAACACCGGCGCCAGGTACTGCAGCAGCCCGAGCACGGTGAGCGGGACCCGCACGGCCGACGCGCCGAAGCAGAGCAGCGGGATCGCGGTGATCACTCCGCTGAGCATCAGCAGCCCCGAGTGCCCCCAGCCGTACGAGCCGGCCACCGTGTGCCCGAGGGTGCCACGGCCGCTGAACTCCAGGTAGACCAGGTAGCCGAGGGCGAAGGGGAACATGAAGGCGCTCTCGGCCGCCAGGCTCTCCAGCCCGCTCAGCCCGACCTTCTTCTTCAGCAGCCCGTAGGTGGCGAAGGAGAGTGCCAGGGTCAGCGCGATCCACGGCAGCCGGCCGTACCCGACGGTCAGCACCACCACCGCGAGGGCGCCGATCCCGACGGCCGCCCACTGCGCCGGCCGCAGCCGCTCCTTCAGCACCAACACGCCGAACCCGATGGTGACGAGCGGGTTGATGAAGTAGCCGAGGCTGGTCTCGACGACGTGCCCGGCGTTGACGCCCCAGATGTAGACGCCCCAGTTGACCGAGATCACGGCGGCGGCCGCGCCCAGCATGGCGAGCCGGCGCGGCTGGCGCAGCAGCGGGCGTATCCAGCCCCAGTGCCGCTGGACGAGCAGCAGCAGCGCAACGGCGACCAGCGACCAGACCATCCGGTTGGCGAGGATGTCGTCGGCCGCGCCCGGCTCCAGCAGCGGCCAGAACAGCGGGAAGAGCCCCCAGATCCCATACGCGGCCACACCGAACCAGAGCCCTCGGCCGGCCTCCTGCTGGGTTGTCTCTGGCATTGCCGGCCTGCCCTCCGCGCGCACGTGTGTCGAGCCGACGGTAGCGGGCCCGGGGGCAGGCTGTCATCTCCGTACGCGCATTTTGGTCATGACAGCGGAGGGACCGGGAACCGTCAGGCGGTGAGCGCGGCGCGCACGGTCTCCGCCAGCGGGACGGTCGGACGGCCGATCAGCCGGGCCAGGTCGCCGGTGCGCAGGCCGAGTTCGCCGCGCGCGATGGCCGCGTCCGTGTCCACGAAGACCTCCGCGAACGCCTCCGGCAGACCCGCCGCCACCAGCCGCTCGACCTGCTCGGCCGGCTCGACCTCGCGGTACACCACCGGCCGGCCCGAGGCCGCGGAGAGCTCCGCCGCGTACTCGCCCATGCTCCAGTCGGCGTCGCCGCTCAGCTCGTACACACCGCCCTCGTGCCCCTCGCCGGTGAGCACCGCGACCGCGGCGTCGGCGTAGTCCTGGCGCGGGGCGGTGGCCACCCGACCGTCCCCGCCACTGCCGAAGACCTCCCCGCGCTCCAGGCTCCCGGCCGCGGTCGCGGTGTAGTTCTCGGTGTACCAGCCGTTGCGCAGCAGCGCGAAGGGCAGGCCGGACTCGCGCAGCACCGCCTCGGTGGCGATGTGCTCCTCGGCGATCCGGAACGTCGCCGCCGGGCCGCCCAGCACGCTCGTGTAGGCCAGCAGCCCGGCCCCGGCCGCCTTCGCCGCGTCGATCACCGCGCGGTGCTGCGCCACCCGGCTGCCGAACTGGTTCCCGGAGATCAGCAGCACCCGGTCGCCGGCCGCGAACACCCCGGCGAGCGTCTCGGGGCGGCCGTAGTCGGCCTCGTGCACCCGCACGCCCCGGGCGGCCCAGGCGGCGGCCTTGTCCGCCGAGCGGACGACCACCGCGATCTGGTCCGCCGGGACGGCAGCCAGCAGCCCCTCCACGACCAGCCGGCCGAGCTGTCCGGTGGCACCGGTGACGACGTACATGTGCTGCTCCCTGGGGTTTCTCACCGCGCGTCGGGGGTCCTCGCCGCGCTTCGGCTTCGAGAACTCACCCTAGGGAGGGCACTAACTTCTGGATAGTACGCACTTCGAAGTAGGGTACTGACATGAAGGTAATGGCAGAGACGTCATCGGCCTCATCGGCCCCGTCGGCCTCGTCGTTCCTCGACAGAGCGCCCGACATCTACGACCGCATGTGCCCGTCGCGCGGCGTCCTGGAGCACGTCACCAGCCGTTGGGGCGTGTTGGTGCTGGTCGCGCTGCGCGAGCGTGGCTACCGCTTCAGCGAGCTGCGCCGCCGGGTGTCGGGCGTGAGCGAGAAGATGCTCGCGCAGACCCTCCAGACGCTGGAGCGCGACGGCTTCGTCCTGCGCGAGGCCCACCCGGTGATCCCTCCCCGGGTCGACTACAGCCTGACCCCGCTCGGACTGGAGGCGGCCGAGCACGTCTCCGCGCTCGCGCACTGGGTGGAGGAGCGGATGTGCGGCGTCCGGGCCGCCCGCGAGGAGTACGACGCCCGGCCGCCTCGCTGAGCCGGGTGAGCACGGCGGCGCGGGTGGGACGGCGGCGCGGGCGAGCACCGCGACGCCGGCGGGTCGGCGGCACCGGCGACCCGCCGGGCAGGGGCGCGGACGGGCGGGGCGCGGCCCGGTCCGGACGAGGCTCGAGCGGGCAGCACCGGGGGTTTTATGCAGACCGGTCTACCTATGTAGACCGGTCTGCATATACCGATCGGATCTGCATATACCGATCGGTCTACAGATTCACCGCGTGGCAAGCCGGCGCAGCAAAATAGGTAGGCCGGTCTACTTACTCTCCCTGCGCCGCGATCAGCGCCGCGAATCCGTCCAGCACCCGGGCAAGTCCGAACGCGTACGCGTGGTCCGGGCTGTACGCGCCGCCGTGGGCCTCGCCGGCCGCGGAGCCGACGCGCGCGGCGACCGGGAACCGTTCGGGGTCGAGGACGCGGGCCAGCAGCTCGGCGTTGGCGGTCCACCACTGGGCGTCGCTCATCGCGCTGTCCTGCTCGGCGGCACGCTCGTCGACGGCCATCCGGGCGCAGGTCTGCACGAAGCCCAGCAGGTGGGTGAGAGCCGCATCCAGCTCCACGTCCGCCAGACCCGTCCCCTCCAGGGCACGCAGCTCGTACTCGTACTTGGCCATCACCCCCGGCCCCAGCGGCGGGCGGCTGGTGGAGACCCCCGCCACCCAGGGGTGCGCCCGGTAGAGCGCCCGGTTGTCGTCGGCCACGGCGGTGACCCGGGCCCGCCAGTCCTCGCCGGCGGGGGCCGTGCGCGGCATCGTCGCGTAGACGGTGTCCAGCATCAGGTCGAGCAGTTCGGCCTTGCCCGGCACGTAGGTGTAGAGCGCCATCGGGGAGACGCCCAACTCCTGGGCGACCCGCCGCATCGTGACGGCGTCCACACCCTCCGCGTCGGCCAGCGCGATCGCCGTCGCGGCGATCTCCGCCGGCGACTTCGCCTGCCGGGGCCCGCGCCGGCCCGGCTTCTCCTCCGCCGACACACCCCAGAGCAGTGCCAGCGTGCGCGCCGGATCTCCTGCACTGCTGCGCTCACTCGCCATGGGGAGATCCTTTCACGGCCGGGCCCGGCTACCGTCTAGCCCATGACCGCCCCCGACCCCCTCCCCGGCACGGACGCCCCGGAGGTCCTCCGCCCCCGGGTCACCTGCCGCCGCTGCCACCGGCCGCTGCACGACCCCGAGTCCCGGATGCTGCGCCTCGGCCCGGAGTGCCGGGACCCGGCGGAGCGCGTCGCCCGCCACGAGGTCGAGCAGGACACGCTGCCGGGGCTGGACGGCCCCTGAAGCCTGCTGGAGAAGGAAGGCTGTGCGTGAGCTCTAGCCGACCAGGCGGCGGCGCCAGTCCAGGGGGGCGACGGTGACGGCCTGGCCCGGGTCGCCGTCCCACGAGGTGTGGAAGCCGCCCGCTTCGAGGGCGGCCACCACCTCGTGGCCGATGGCCGCGGTGGTCTCGGACGAGCCGTCGAAGCCGCCGTAGAGCAGCGTCAGGCCGTGGCCGGCCGCGGCGGCGTCCGTGCACTGGGTGTGGAAGTAGACGAAGCCGCGAGCGTCCGGCCCGCCTTCGCCGCCGATCTCGGACTGCCCGCAGCTGCGGCAGCAGGTGAAGTTCTCGCGGGCGGTGATGCCGGCCTCCTGCAGGGCGGCGAACACACGGGTGAGCCGCTCCGGGTCGGTCTCACCCTGCCAGTGCGCCTGCTCCGCGACGCGCTCCAGCCACAGCCGGTCGGCCAGCACCTGCGCCTGCTCGCGCGAGACCGGCCGGCGATCCTTGGTGACCAGGTAGTCCTCGGCGAGCTCGGCCAGTTCGGCGCGGGAGGCGTAGCCGCCGACCAGCACCTCGCGGACGCGCTTCTCCAACTGCCTGCGGTCGTCCTCGTCCAGGTCGAGCGCCGGCACCTCGCGTGTGGGGCCCAGGTCGAGCAGCGACCAGACCGGACCGGACTCCCAACCGGCCTCCTGCCGGGCCCAGCCGGTCAGCACCGCGACCACGACCTCGGGACCGTCGGCCGGCGTCCGGAAGTGCCGGTCGGAGGAGCCGTCGCGGTACTCCAGCGTGTACTCCCCGCCGGACTCGTGCCAGACCTGCGCGAAGACGTCGGGCAGGTCGGGAACCCGCTGGATCACCAGGAACCGGTCACCGTCGCCGCCGATCCGGCGGACCAGCCCGGCCAACTCCTCCGCGGACAAGCGGACATGCCGCTCCCTGTTCTCCGTCTCGACCACGATCTCAAGCACACGCAGACTCTGGCACACCCCCCTGACAGCCACTATCCGGGGATCACCTCCTCGGGTCTCGGGCCTCGGGCCTCGGGCCTCGGGCCTCGGGCCTCGGGTCAGGGTCCCGTCTCCTCCTCCGGGGGCGCACCCCGGCCCGACACTCCCTCGGCGGGGGGAGACGGTCCGCCGGTGCAGACGATGGATCCGGTCGCCCGCTGCGCGATCGTCGAGGGGTCGGTAAACCCCGTTCCCACCGCAGGAGTTCACGATGTCCCGCCGCCACCTGTCGAACACGACCACAGCCGCCGCGCCCCGCTGGGCCGTGTGGACGGCGTGGGCCACCGTGCTGTGCACGGTCCCCTCGTGCGTGTGGCGGCTGGCGTTGGGCTTCGGGGCCGACGTCGGCTTCACCGGCAGGCTCGGCGAGCTGTACACCGGTCCGGCGATCATGGTCTACGTGCTGGTGCTGTCGGTCGCGTCGCAGGCGGCGGCCTGCCTGACGCTGGGCCTGGTCCGGCCGTGGGGCGAGCGGGTCCCGAACTGGGTTCCGGGGCTGGGCGGCCGGCGCATCCCGCGGGCGGCGGTGACCGTCCCCGCCGGGCTGGGCGCTGCGGCCGTGACCGCGCTCTGCGCCGCGGTCACGCTGATCCCCGGCGGCCCTCTGGACAACCCCGACTTTCCCCGGGGCACCGCCGGCCTGGTGATGGACGCCTGCTACGCGCCGCTGCTGTTCTGGGGCCCGCTCGTGGCGGCGCTCACCGTCGCCTACGCCCGGCGTCGCCGCGCCGAAGCGGCGGCACCGGCAGCGGAATGAGCACCGGCAGCGGGACCGAACGCCGGAGGGCGCGGCCGGGCCCTCCCTGCCGCCACCACCACCCGCTGCCGCTGATCAGCTCCTACGCCAGCGGCCCGACCTGGGTCGTCACCGTGGACGGCGCATCGGACGTCGACGCGACGCTGTGGGCGTCGGCGATCTGTTCCACGGCGCCGCACACCCAGGTGTTCAGCGGGCCGGTCGCGGTTCCGGCGCGGAGCCAGCAGACCTTGCAGGCCCTGTGCCCGGCCGGCCAGTACGCCACCGGAGGCGGCGGGCGCGTCGACCTCGGCGCCCTCAACGTCGAGGGGTCCTTCGCCACCGGGAACGACCTGAACGACCAATGGTCCGGGGCCGGAGCGGTGTCCGCGCCGACGGGTAACGTCCTCGCCGACCCGGTCTCCGTCCACCGTCTCCGTCCACCGCCGAAGGACCTCCGTTGGCACGCACCACACCGCCCCGCCCCGCGGACATCGTCGCCGCGTTCCCCGAACTGGCGCCGCTGGCCCGCGAGACCGTCCGGTTGCACCCGCGCCGCGGCGAGCCGACGGTGCGCGACAGCTCCGTCGGCGGGCCGCTGCTCTGGCCGGCGGGCGAGCCCTGGCCGGTGTGCGAGCGGGAGCACGAGGACGACCACGGGCTGCCGGTGTCGCCGAGCGACGTCCGGCTGGAACGGCAGATCCTGGGCGAGGCCCGGAAGCGGCCGCGGCGACCGGGAGCCGACTTCCTCACGCCGGAGGAGCGGGCGGCGCTCGACCGCGCCGGGGAGGGCCACCCGTGGAGCACGGCACCGAACGCGATGCTGCCCGTGGCCCAGTTGTACGCACGGGACGTACCGGGCCTGCCCTGCCCGGACGGTGCCGACCTGCTCCAGGTGCTGTGGTGCCCGCTCGACGGCCACGGGGAGGACATGCCGGTCGTGCACCTGGTGTGGCGGTCCTCCGCCGACGTCCGGGCCGTGCTGACCGACCCTCCCGCGCCGGCCGACGTGGAGAGCCACGGCGGGACGGTCCCGGAGCCGTGCGTGCTCCACCCCGAGGTGGTCACCGAGTACCCGGCGCCGTTGGAGCTGGACCGGGAGCTGCGGTCCCGGATCCGGCAGTGGGGCGAGACGTCCGGCCGCCCTGGGGGCGGCGACCCTGCCTGCTACCAGTCGGACCTCTCCGTCGCCCCCGGCTGGAAGGTCGGCGGGTGGGGCCCGTGGAGCTTCCGCGATCCGTGGGCGATGACCTGCGGCGCGTGCGGGGCCGCCATGACACCGTTGCTGACGATCAGCTCCGGCGGCTCGGACGGGACATGGGCGCCGCTGGAGGAGCAGGGTGTGCCGGCGGACGCGGAGGCCCGGCGCGACATCGACGACCCGGTCATGGTGCAGATCGGCCGGGGCTACAACCTGCAGCTCTACTTCTGCCCGACGTCCTTCGACCACCCGCACCTCGAGGTCATGCAGTAGCCGGCGGTCGGCCTCGCTGCGAGCACTGGAACGTTGCCCCGCAGGCCTGTTGGGGATCGGACGGTGAGCATCCCCGCCGTCCCGGCGCGACAGCCCAGGGCGTAGTGTGCGCGGAGTGAACGAACTGATCTTCCGGGCCAAGGACCGGTACCGTCCGTCCTGGTCGCACCTCCTGATGACGCTCGTCATCTTCGGTCTCGAAGGCTCCTTGGCCGTCGTCAAGATGGGTCCCACGGCTGGCGCTTGGCTGATCGGCGGAACGATTCTGCTCCTGACACCCCTCGGCTGCGTCACGTTCCGGAGCTGGTCCTCGGTCGGCCCCGCCGGAATAACCATCTGCTGGGGCCTCGGGCGCGGCCGCACCTACCCGTGGCACGAGGTCCAGTGGATCGACGTGCGGAAGATCGAGAGCCAGACCGGCGACTCGCAGGCGGCCCGGATGTTCCTCACGAGCGGGCGGCGCCGCTCGCTCCCCGGGCTCCAGAACAGCGACATGTACCCCGACTCCGAATTCGACGTCGACTTCCAGCGCGTCGTCAACTGGTGGGAACTGAGCACGGACGAGGCTGCTCGGGTCCGGCCGCAGAAGCAGTTCCGGGACCGGATCTCGCCAACGGTGCTCGGCCTCCTCATCGCGGTCCTCATCGCGGTCGTCGCCGGAGCCGTCTTCGTACTGATGCACTAGGACCGTCTGACACATGATCATCTGACTGGTTCGCGGAGCCGTGGGATCAGGGGCCCGGACCAACGGCCTCACGGTAGCGGTCGGCGAGCTCGCCGAAGCGCAGGGCGATCGCCCGGAACCACTCAGGGCGGGCGAGTGGCCGGTCCTCCCCGGGAGCGGCCGAGGGCCTGGCTCCGCTCCCACACCGCATCCGTCACCCCATCTCGACCTACCACAAGACCGATCATCAGACCGGCTTTAGAGTGCTTCCCGTGGCGGATCATCAGGACGAGACCAGGGTGGCCTACGACGGGGTCGTGGAGCTGTACGCATCACTGTTCGCGGACCGGCTGGAGGGGCGGCCGTTCGCCCGGGCCATGATCGGCACCTTCGCCGAACTGGTGCGCGAGACGGGCAACCCGCGGGCCGCGGACGTCGGGTGCGGGCCCGGACATCTGACGGCCATGCTGCACGAACTGGGCCTGGACGCCTTCGGACTCGACCTCTCCCCGGGCATGGTCGACCACGCCCGGGGGGCCCATCCGGCGCTGCGCTTCCAAGAGGCGCGGATGGAGTCCCTGCCGGTCGAGGACGGCGCGCTCGGCGGCGTACTGGCCCACTACTCGATGATCCACACCCCGCCGGGGGAACTGCCGGAGCTGCTCGCCGAGCAGGTGCGCGTCCTGGCACCGGGCGGCCTGCTCCTGGTCTCCTTCTTCGGGACCGACGGACCGGAGCCGGTCCGATTCGACCACAAGGTGACGCCCGCCTTCAGCTGGCCGGTGGACGGCCTCGCCGAACTGCTGGCCGACGCCGGGCTCGTTCCCTTCGCCCGGCTGCTCCACGACCCGGCCTCCGAACGGGGCTTCCTCGACGCCCACCTGCTGGCCCGCCGTTCGTAGGGCCTGTACGACAATGCCCGCACGGCAACGCCACGTGTTGTGACGAGGCTTCAGCCCCTGGGTCGAGACCTCGTCACCGTTGCGGCCGGTCGGGCGCGGCCTGCCGGTCTGTATCCGCCCCGCGTCCTTCGTTCCCTCGCGCCCTGAGGTCAGGTGGGAGGGCGCCGGTGGCAGTCGCGGAGTGGGAAGTCGGAGGGGCCGACTTCCCGCTACGGGTCCGAGGCGGCTGGTCTGACCCTGGGACCGGCCCCGGGTCGGGGGTTGAGACGGGCAGGGTGCCAGGTGGTGTTGCGGCCGGCGCCCTCGCGATAGGCGATCCGCTGGACGGCGGTGAGCAGGCGGTAGAGATTCAGGGCAGCGTCCGACTCGTCGGCGTCATAGCCGAGTTGGTGGATGAATGCTTCGAGCTGGGGCCAGTCGAAGTCGTCGGGGACGGTCGGGGTGCATCCGGTGGCGGTATGCGCGTTGAAGGCGGCGGCGACGGCGTAGTGGGCGGCGGCGAGCGCGTTGGCGAGCGGAGGCTGCGGCGGCACTTCGGGCATGGAGGTGCCCTTCATGGGAGGGGTGACAGGGGGCGATCAGTTCGGTGTGCGCCGGGCGGGCGCGTCATCCTCGGGCTTTGCAACCTTGACAGCGGTGATGACGCCGAGGACGACGGTGACGATCGCGAGCGCGATCAGGACGGCGAACGCGGCGCCGACGAGGAAGTCGATGGTGCCGGTTCTCATCGGCGGATCCCGATGACGTGGTGGCCGAGGTGGGCGGCGAGGCCGTGCAGAAGTTCGTGGGCCTGGTCGCGGGTGAGGGGGAAGGCGAGCTGTTCGCCGGGGCCGGCGTGGACGTCCAGGTCGACGGCGAGCCGGAGCTGCACGGTGGCGTCTGGGACGGCCTCAACGGCGAGGTAGGGGACGGTCGTTCGCTCGACATGGGTGGAGCTGGTGACGAGCGGGATCACGACTCCCACGGGTCACCTCGTCGGGCGCCGGGGAAGGAGTTCGGGCTCACGCGGCGGCGTCCAGCTCGAACCAGACGCTCTTGCCGCGCTTGCGGGGGTCGGCCCCGAAGCGGTGGGTGAGCGAGCGGACCAGGTGGAGCCCTCGGCCGGAGAGCTCGTAGGGGTCGGCGGAGGTTCGCTGCTCGGGGAGGTCCGGACTGTCGTCGCTGACCGAGACGCGGACGGTCCGGTTCAGGAGGACGACCACCACGAGGGGCGCCTGACTGCCGGCGTGCTTCCAGGCGTTGACGAAGAGCTCGTGGAGGGCGAGTTCGGCGTCGCGGATCACATCGTCCGGCCAGCCGGAGGAGCCGAGGACGTCCCGCAGCTCGTCGCGGGCGGCGGACCAGTCGGGAGGGTTGAAGGCACGCACGAAGAACCTCCGGAAGAGGAGAGGGAGTTCGCGGCGGAGACGTGACCGTGAGCCAGGCCGCACATGGCTGCTCTGCGGCGCCAGGGAAGGCATTACTGACGCTCCGTCGTGTGATCGGTGCAACACTGAGAGTAGGGGGTTGAGTGGCAAGGTTGCAAGCCGATCGATGAGGCTCCCCTACTGCCATCACTCGTTGGTGGCGCCATAGAAGACTTGTGCGCGAGACTGCGCTGACAGGGAAGGACAGCCGTGGGATACAAGGGGCCGATCAGCCAGCGGCAGCGCCGATTCGGCGAGGAGCTGCAACGCCTGCGCAGCGCAGCCGGATTGTCCGCGCCGGAGGCCGGCGCGCTGGTAGGCATGAAGGGTCCGGCGGTGAGCCACACCGAGGCCGGACGGATCACCCTCAACCCGGAGCGACTTGAGATCTGGCTCGACGCGTACGGATGCCTTGATCCTGCCTACCGCGCGAAGATCGCCGACATGGGTCGCAGCACTGGGAAGGGCTGGTGGACGGACTTCACGGATCGCGTTCCATCGCTGTCACTTGATCTCGCAGAGACAGAGTCCAGCTCCGCCTCGATCGACAACTATGAGACCTTCTACGTTCCCGGCCTTCTCCAGACGCCCGCCTACGCCGAGGCCATCTATGAAGACGCACATCACAACCGCAAGTTGGATGTGGCAGCCGAGATCGATTTTCGGATCCAGCGGCAGCGAATCCTCACCGATCTACCCCATCGGGAATTCCGATTCGTAATCCATGAGACAGCACTGCGCTTGCGATTCCCAGGCGATGCCGTGATGAGGGAGCAGCTCCTGCATCTGCTCGATATTTCAGAGCTTCCCAACGTCAGCATTCAGGTCTTGTCCTTCACTGCCGCGAAGAAGCCACCCCACACGGGCCAGTTCGTGCTTCTCGATCCCGGAGCATCAGACCTCTCCACGGTAATTGTGGATCACCCAAGCCACACCGAGTATCTTGGCGACCGGCGCTCGATCGAGAGTTACCGAACGACGTTCAACCAACTGAGCGAGCTTGCGCTGCCTTCCGTCGATACAAATCAGTCCCTGACCACACTCTCCTCCTCCCGCGACTCGTGGGGACTCATTCGACATCTCCTCTACTTGATCCAGACCTGAAGGGCGCGCCCGATGTCCGAACTTCGTTGGCAGAAGTCATCGTTCAGTGGCTCGAACGAGGGCGGCAGCTGCGTTGAACTCGCCTCCGGATCCGGCGACCTCCGCCACGTCCGCGAGTCCGACGACCCGGACGTCATCGTGACCACCACCGCCGCCAAGCTCCGCGCCTTCATCCTCGGAGTCAAGGCCGGCGAGTTCGACCACCTCGTCTGACCGGCCCGAGCCGGGGCGGTGGCCGCCACTTCGGCGGCCACCGCCCTCCCCCTCACCAGGGCGCTACGGCCCTGTCACACGTGGCGCCCGGGCAGCCGGTGGCATAGGTCTGGGTCACGCCGATCGCCATCAGGTAGCGGTGGCCCGCGTAGGCCTTGGCTTTGAGCCCCTCGGCGTCGACGCGCCGCCAGTCGAAGTACACGACCCGCTCGGAGTCCCGGTCCAGATACGGCTTCGCATCCGGGCCGCTCAGGGACGACCGGTCGTCCCAACTGCCCATCACCAGCGGAATGCCCCTGCCGTCCGCGACTCCGACCGTCAGCGTGATCCCCTTCCGCCCGTCGCCGGGCACGTGGTCGACGCTGACCGTGTTCGGCCGGGCCAGCGCCTCCGCCGTCTGCTCGGCCGTCGCATCGCCGCCCGGGCTGTGCATGTGCCGCAGCTGCTGCACCAGGTTCTTGCCGTCGGATCGCACCTTCCAGCCGAGCCCTTCGGCCGCCCGGTCCAGGTCGGCGAGCCGCTGCTCGATCTCGCCGTCGAACGCCGCGTACAGCACCGTCGTCCTCTGGCACACCACTGGCGACCAGGCCGGCTTGCTGCCGAAGGTCTCGCTGCGGGCCTCCGCATGACAACGGTCGGCGACCGAGCTGTCCAGGACCTCCGCCCAGGACGCCGCCGCCTTCAGCCGCGCCGTGTGGTCGTCGGCGAACGTCACCGCCCGTTCGCGGGCCTCACGCGTGTCGGCCGCGCGGGCCAGTCCCGCCGCGTCCGGCGCCTTGGGAAGGGTAGTCAGATCGAAAAAAGCCCAGGCGAACACCGCGACGACGATCACCGCCGCCGCCACGACCAGGCCGAGCAACGTCAACAACACCCGCCGTATCCCGGACCGGACCGAGCCATCCCCCGCTCTCATGGCCACCACCGTAGCCACAGCCTCCCATCCAGCCCTCGCGCGAGATGCCTCCGAGACACCCCTGCAACGGGCCCGAGACTCGCCGCAGGTCCACGCCCACGCGGCCCCGGCAAACTCCGGCGGCCGCACCGGCTCTTCGACAACCCCGACGCGGTCACGTCACGTCCGAGTCAAAAGCTCGCCAAGCCGTGGCGCCCGCCCCCTCCGCCGCGCTATCAACATGAGAGCAGGACCGCCGCCTGGCGGTCCGGGACACGGGGGAACTCACATGAGCAGCATCCGCGCCGGTAGAAGCACGCTGGCACTCGTCAGCCTCGCGGCAGTAGGCGCGCTGACCCTCACCGCTTGCAACGACGACAACTCGTCGGACACGGCCACGAACACTCCGCCCCCGGCCGCCGCCCCGACGACCCCGGCGGCCGCCCCGACCACGCCCGCCGCCGCGCCGAGCACCCCGGCCGCCGCGAGCCCGTCCAGCAGCGCTCCGGCCGGCGCCACCGCCAGCGCGCCCGCGCCCGCGGCCGGCGGCGGCACGGACGCCACCCCGGGGCAGACCTTCAAGATCGGCCAGCCCGCGCAGGTGCAGTTCACCTCCGGCAGCACCAAGGGCGTCATCGCACTCGCCGTCAGCTCGATCGAGACGGGCGACCCGGCCGACCTGGACTCGCTCAAGCTCGGCGACAAGGTGAAGGGCCTCGTCCCGTACTACGTCCACTACTCGATCACCAACGCGGGGACCACGGACCTGTCCTTCACCAGCGTGGACCACATCAAGGGCCTCCTGCCGGACGGCAGCGAGGCCCAGGAGCTGATGATCATCGGCGGCTTCGCCAAGTGCCCGAGCTCGTCGCTCCCGAAGGGCTTCACCAACGGCCAGACCGCCCAGGGCTGCGCCGTCGCGCTCGCCCCGACGGCCACCAAGGTCACGGGCGCCGAGTACTGGGGCTCCCCCTACACCCTCGGCAAGGGCGCCATCTCCTGGAAGTAGCGGTGCACGGTACGGGTGCCGGTACCGGGCTTCCGCCGGCCCGGCACCCGTACCGGCCGCGACGGCGGCCCGCCGAGGCATCGGGCCGGACCCCCGGGGTACCGTCCCCCTCATGAACGAGTCCCGCCACCCGTCGCCCCGCCAGGACGCAGGCGCAGTCCGCTCCCTCCGGGCCCGCTACGCCCGCAGCTACCGGCTGCGGGTCGCCGCGCTGTTCGCCGGGGTCGTCCGCGACGGACTCCTCGGCGCCTTCAAGGCCGTGGCGAAGGCGTCCCGCCGCTCCGACCCGGGTGACAGCGACTGCTGACGCCGCGTCGCGGCGGGGCGGGGCGGGGCCGGGCGGGGCCCCGCCCTGCTCAGCCCTGCCCCGCCCTGCTCAGCCCTGCGCCGGCGCCTGCGCGCCCACGGGCAGCAGGCCGCGCTCGCCGAAGACCTTCTTGGCGACGAACGTGGCGTTGAGGGCGCGGGGCATGCCGCAGTAGACGGCCGAGTGCAGCAGCGCCTCGACGATCTCCTCGGGGCCGAGGCCGACGTTGAGGGCGGCGTTGATGTGCACGTCCAGCTGCGGTTCGCAGCCGCCGAGGGCGGTGAGCATGCCGAGCGTGACCAGCTGCCGGTCACGGGGGGCCAGGCCGGGCCGGTCGTAGATGTCTCCGAAGGCCCAGGCGACGACCTGGTGGCCCAGCTCCGGCGAGATGTCCGCCAGTGCGTCGATGACCTTCTGCCCGCCCTCCCCGTCGATGCGGGTCAGGACCTCCATGCCGTGGTCGAAGCGCTCCTGGCGGGTCGCGGCGGGGGCAGCAGCGGCGGCGTTCTTCATGGATGGTCCGTTTCCGCCGCCGGGACGGCAGCTGTTCGTTGCGGGTGAGCCTGCACTCCGGCCGCGGGATTCGCGTCTCCGCCGGCCACACCAAGGACAGTAGGAGTTGGAGTCCGCTCTAAGGCAAGCACCGCCGCACCGCCCGCACGTCGCCCCGCGGACAGCCCCGCGCATCCCCCTGGCGCCGCGCATCCCCCTGGCGCGATTCTCCGTACCATGTATAGTGTACTGCGTACGGGGTATTCGCCGACGATAGGGCCTTCATCCATGCAGATCACCGCTGCCGCCGTTTCGCTCACCGTCGAGGACGAGGCCGCCTCCTCGGCCTTCCTCCAGAAGCACTTCGGATTCGCCGAGCAGATGGCGGCCGACGGGTTCGTCTCGCTCGGGCGGGAGGACTCCGGGATGAACGTGATCTTCCTGCGGCGCGGGATCAAGGTGCTGCCGGAGGGGTTCCGGGACCAGCACGCGGCCGGGCTGATCCTCGCCTTCGACGTCACCGGCCTGGAGGGCGAGGAGGCACGGCTCCGCGGGGAGGGCGTGGAGATCACCATGCCGCTGCTGGAGGAGCCGTGGGGCGAGAAGCTCTTCCAGGTCACCGACCCGAACGGGGTCGTGATCCAGCTGGTCGAGTGGGTTCGGCGGTAGCACCGGCGCAGTAGCGGAAACGACGGCGCTCCCATGGCCCGGGCCGTGGGAGCGCCGTCACCGCGCAGACCTCAGGCGACGGTCCAGGTGTCGTTCCCCGCCAGCAGCGCGGCCAGCTCGCCCTGGCCGCGCTGGGCGACCGCCGTGGCGAGCTGGGAGGCCATCAGCTCGTCGTACACCGGGCGCTGCACGCTCCGCAGCACGCCGATCGGGGTGTGGTGCAGCGTGTCCGTGTCGGCGATCCGGGAGAGGGCGAACGCCCCGGCCGGGCCGGCGGCATGGGCGTCGTGGACGACCACCGAGGCCTCGTTGCCGGCGGTGACGGCGTCGACGAACAGCTCGCCGTCCGGGCTGCGGAAGACGCCCTGGGAGCGGTCCGCGCCGAACCGGATCGGCTGCCCGTGCTCCAGGCGGATCAGCGCCTCGTCCCGGGTGTTCGGCTCCTTCAGGACCTCGAAGGCGCCGTCGTTGAAGATGTTGCAGTTCTGGTAGATCTCCACCAGCGCCGTGCCCTCGTGCTCCGCCGCCGCCCGCAACACCGACTGGAGGTGCTGGCGGTCGGAGTCGATGGTCCGCGCGACGAACGACGCCTCCGCGCCGATCGCCAGGGAGAGCGGGTTGAACGGGGCGTCCAGCGAGCCCATCGGCGTCGACTTGGTGATCTTGCCGACCTCGCTGGTCGGCGAGTACTGGCCCTTGGTGAGGCCGTAGATCCGGTTGTTGAAGAGCAGGATCTTCAGGTTGACGTTCCGCCGCAGCGCGTGGATCAGGTGGTTGCCGCCGATCGAGAGCGCATCACCGTCACCCGTCACCACCCAGACGCTCAAGTCCTGCCGGGACGACGCGAGCCCCGTGGCGATGGCCGGCGCCCGGCCGTGGATCGAGTGCACGCCATAGGTGTTCATGTAGTACGGGAACCGCGACGAACAGCCGATCCCGGAGACGAAGACGGTGTTCTCCCGCTTGATCCCCAGCTCCGGCATGAAGGCCTGCACGGCCGCCAGGATCGCGTAGTCACCGCAGCCCGGGCACCAGCGGACCTCCTGGTCGGTCTTGAAGTCCTTGGCGCTCTGCGGCGTGTCGTCCTTCGGGACCAGCTTCAACGAGGGGAACTTCTCGCTCATCGGTTGTCCTCCTCGCTCGCCGGTGCGGCCGCCGAGTTGCTCGCCGACTCGTCCAGATTGCCGATCGCCGCCCACAGCACGTCGGCCAACTGCGCCGCCTTGAACGGTAGTCCGCGCACCTGGTTGTAGGACTGCGCATCCACCAGGTACTTGGCGCGCAGCAGCAGCGCCAGCTGCCCGAGGTTCATCTCGGGGACGATGACCTTGTCGTAACTCTTCAGCACCGCGCCGAGATTGGCCGGGAAGGGATTCAAATTCCGCAGGTGGGCCTGGGCGACATGGCCGCCGTCCGCGCGGACCCGGCGGACGGCCGCGGTGATCGGCCCGTAGGTCGAACCCCAGCCGAGCACCAGCACGCGTGCCTCACCGGACGGATCGTCGACATCGATGGCAGGAACGGTGATCCCGTCCACCTTGGCCTGCCGGGTGCGGACCATGAAGTCGTGGTTGGCCGGGTCGTACGAGATGTTGCCGGTGCCGTCCTGCTTCTCGATGCCGCCGATCCGGTGCTCCAGGCCCGGCGTACCGGGGACCGCCCACGGGCGGGCCAGCGTCTGCGGGTCCCGCAGGTACGGCCAGAACGCGCCGTCCTCGCGGTTCGGACCGGTCGCGAAGTCCGGTTCGATCGCGGGCAGTTCGTCGACCTCCGGGATCCGCCAGGGCTCGGAGCCGTTGGCCAGGTAGCCGTCCGACAGCAGGAACACCGGCGTCCGGTAGGTGACCGCGATGCGTGCCGCCTCCAGCGCCGCGTCGAAGCACTCGGCCGGGGTGGCCGGGGCCACGATCGGCACCGGGGCCTCGCCGTTGCGCCCGAACATCGCCTGGAGGAGGTCCGCCTGCTCGGTCTTGGTCGGCAGACCGGTGGACGGCCCGCCGCGCTGGATGTCGACCACCAGCAGCGGCAGTTCGAGCGAGACGGCCAGGCCGATGGTCTCGCTCTTGAGCGCCACGCCAGGGCCCGAGGTGGTCGTCACGCCGAGTGCGCCGCCGAAGGCCGCACCCAGCGCCGCGCCGATGCCGGCGATCTCGTCCTCGGCCTGGAAGGTGCGTACGCCGAAGTTCTTGTGCCGGCTCAGCTCGTGCAGGATGTCCGAGGCCGGGGTGATCGGGTACGAGCCGAGGTAGAGCGGCAGCCCGGAGCGCTCGGCGGCGGCGATCAGGCCGTAGGACAGGGCCAGGTTGCCGGAGATGTTGCGGTAGCGGCCCGGGGGCAGCTTCGCCGGCGACACCTCGTAGGAGACCGCGAAGGACTCCGTCGTCTCGCCGAAGTTCCAGCCCGCCCGGAAGGCGCTGATGTTGGCCTCGGCGATCTGCGGCTTCTTGGCGAACTTGGTGCGCAGGAAGGACTCGGTGCCGCGGGTGGGCCGGTGGTACATCCAGGAGAGCAGGCCCAGGGCGAACATGTTCTTCGCCCGCTCGGCGTCCTTGCGCGCCAGACCGCTTTCCTTGAGCGCCTCCAGGGTCAGCGTGGTCAGCGGCACCTTGTGCAGGTGGAACGCCTCCAGCGAGCCGTCGGCCAGCGGGTCGGCCGGGTAGCCGACCTTGGCCAGGGCGCGCTTGGTGAACTCGTCGGTGTTGACGATGATCTCCGCGCCGCGCGGCAGGTCCGGCAGGTTCGCCTTGAGGGCGGCCGGGTTCATCGCCACCAGGACGTTGGGCGCGTCCCCCGGGGTCAGGATGTCGTGGTCGGCGAAGTGGAGCTGGAAGGACGAGACACCCGGCAGCGTCCCGGCAGGGGCCCGGATCTCGGCCGGGAAGTTGGGCAGGGTGGAGAGGTCGTTTCCGAAGGACGCCGTCTCCGAGGTGAATCGGTCACCGGTGAGCTGCATCCCGTCGCCGGAGTCTCCGGCGAACCGGATGATCACCCGGTCCAGTCTGCGGATCGGCTTGGCGCGCCTGGGCTGCGGACTCGTCGGCGCGGCGACACCGGAACGGTCCTCACCCGTCCCGGAGCGGCCCTGACCGCCGTCCGAGCCGTCCACTGCTTCTGACTGATCGACCTGACTGGTCACTGCCGCGGACCTCCTCGTGGGCACCAGCCGCGGGCGTGAGCCGTGTGCCCCGTCCGCCTGGTGCACCTCTCGCATCCTATGCGGGTAAGGATTGCCTTGGACGGAACTACCGGATGCGGCGGCAAATCGCTGCCACATTGGGTACAACGCCTTGAATCCGCGCTCCCATACCGGGCCGGAGTACCGGCACGGGAGTGCGAACCGGGGAATACCGGCCCGGGAATACCGGCGCGGGAGTATCGGCCCCGGCGTACCGGCCCGGGCGTACCGGCCCGGGAGTGCGGGCTAGGAGTTCAGGTAGGTGAGCACCGCCAGCACCCGGCGGTGGTCCTCCGGGCTCTGGGCCAGACCCAGCTTGAGGAAGATGTTGCTCACGTGCTTCTCCACCGCGCCGTCCGAGACCACCAGCTGCTTGGCCACCGCGGTGTTGGTCCGGCCCTCGGCCATCAGCCCGAGCACCTCGCGCTCGCGCGGGGTCAGCCCGGCCAGCACGTCACTCTTGCGGCTGCGGCTGAGCAGCTGCTGCACGACCTCCGGGTCCAGCGCGGTGCCACCCCCGGCGACCCGGACCACCGCGTCCACGAACTCGCGCACCTCGGCGACCCGGTCCTTCAGCAGGTAGCCCACACCCCGGGTGGAGCCGGCCAGCAGCTCGGAGGCGTACCGCTCCTCCACGTACTGCGAGAGCACCAGCACGCCCAGCTCCGGGTAGAGACCACGGAGCGTGACGCAGGCGCGGACGCCCTCGTCGGTGTGGGTGGGGGGCATCCGGACGTCGGCGACCACCACGTCGGGCAGCGCGCCGTCGGCGGCCAGGTCGTGGACGGCCTTCAGCAGCGCCTCGCCGTCCCCGACGCCCGCCACGACCTCCAGACCCCGGTCGGTGAGCAGCCTGGTCAGGCCCTCCCGCAGCAGTACGGAGTCCTCGGCGATGACGACGCGAAGCATGGTGGCCTTCCGGGTTGGTACGGCTGCGGGCTGGGCTGACGGGTGTCAGTCTTCCCTACTCGTAAGGCCGTCGGGCAATAAATCGCACCGGGCTGCACCACCGGGCACCGCCGGGCAGGGACGGAGGACCAACCGGGCCGCGCCGGAGCACCGCCAGGCACGGCCGAGAACCGCCAGGCACGGCCGAGGACCGCCGGGCGCCGAGGCCGGATCGCCGCGCGCGACGGCACCCCGGCCCCCGGCCGCCCGCCTCACATGGTGCGGATGGCCACCGCGTCGCACAGGCCCTGCAGCGCCGCCTTGGCAGCGCCGTCCGGCAGCGGGTCGAGCAGCGCGCGGGCCTCCTCCGCGTGCCGCAGCGTCTCCCGGCGGGCATGCTCCAGCGCCGGGTGGCGGCGCAGCAGCCGCAGCGCCTCGGCGTGCCGCTCGTCGTCGCCGAGGTCGCCGTCGATCAGCTCGCGCAGCCGCAGGTCGGCCGGGTCGGACTCGTCCACCGGCATCTGCCGGAGCAGCAGGGTGGGCAGGGTCGGCACGCCCTCACGCAGGTCGGTCCCGGGAGTCTTGCCGGACTCGTGGCCGTCACTGGCGATGTCGAGCACGTCGTCGGCCAGCTGGAACGCGATGCCGATGCGCTCGCCATAGGCGCTGAGGATGTCCGTCACCCAGGGCTCGGCGCCGGCCAGCAGTGCTCCTATCCGGCAGGAGACGGCGATCAGCGAGCCGGTCTTGCCGGCCAGCACGTCCAGGTAGTGGCGCAGCGGGTCGTCGTCCGGGCCGGGGCCGGCGGTCTCCAGGATCTGACCGGTGACCAGCCGTTCGAAGGCGTCGGCCTGTACGCGGACGGCCTCGGGGCCGAGGTCGGAGAGCACCTGGGAGGCGCGGGAGAAGAGGAAGTCACCGGTGAGGATGGCGACCGAGTTGTCCCAGCGCGAGTTGGCGCTGGGGGCGCCGCGGCGAACGGGGGCCTCGTCCATCACGTCGTCGTGGTAGAGCGTCGCGAGGTGGGTCAGCTCGACGACGACGGCGGCCGGCACCACGCCGGGCGCGTTGGCGTCGCCGAACTGGGCGGCGAGCATCACCAGCAGGGGGCGGAAGCGCTTGCCGCCCGCTTCCATCAGGTGGCTGGCGGTGACGGTGATGAAGGGGACGTCGCTCTTGACGGCTTCCATGAGCGCCGCCTCCACCGCGTCCATCCCGGCCTGGACGTCACGGGTCAGATCGCGGTCCTGCACGCTGAGCCCAAAGGGTCCCACGACGGTCACGAAGACCACTCCTCTGTCCCTGGTCGATCTAGCGGCCTGGTCCCTGAGTGCCGCCGCTTGGCCATACAGGCAGGGTATCCGGTCGCGAGTGGATCACTGCACGGGCGTGCGGGTCCTGTCATGGTCGGGCTGGACCCGCAGGTCGGAGCCGGTCCGGAAGCGGCGCGTCCGGACCGCGCGGAGTGTTGCGCGGCCCGGACGGTGAAGCGCCGACGGGTAATCGGCCCGGGGCTCAGCGGACGAAGAGCGAGGCCTTCGACGCCAGGTCCAGGAAGTACTGCGGAAGCAGGCCGAGGCCGAGGGTGACGAGGACGCCGACGCCGATCGCGGTGGCCGTGAAGGCGCTCGGGATGGCCACGGTCGGGCCGCCCGGCTGCGGGTCGGAGAAGAACATCAGCACGATCACCCGGATGTAGAAGAACGCGGCCACCGCCGAGCTGAGCACACCGACGATCACCAGCGGGGTCGCCCCGCCGGCCGCGGCGGCCTGGAAGACCGCGAACTTCCCGGTGAAGCCCGAGGTGAGCGGGATGCCCGCGAAGGCCAGCAGGAAGAGCGCGAACACCGCCGCGACCAGCGGCGAGCGCCGGCCCAGCCCTGCCCAGCTGGACAGGTGGGTCGCCTCGCCCTTGGAGTCGCGCACCAGGGTGACCACGGCGAAGGCGCCGAGCGTCACGAAGGAGTACGCCAGCAGGTAGAACAGCACCGCGCTGAGGCCCTGCTTGTTGGTGGCGATCACGCCGGTCAGGATGAAACCGGCGTGCGCGATGGAGGAGTAGGCGAGCAGCCGCTTCACGTCCTGCTGGGTGACGGCCAGGACGGCGCCGACCACCATCGTCAGGATCGCCACGCCCCAGAGCACCGGCCGCCAGTCCAGCCGCAGACCGGGGAAGGCCACGTAGAACAGCCGGAGGAGGGCGCCGAACGCGGCCACCTTGGTCGCGGCCGCCATGAAACCGGTGACCGGGGTCGGCGCGCCCTGGTAGACGTCCGGGGTCCAGGAGTGGAACGGCACCGCGCCGACCTTGAAGAGCAGTCCGACCGCGAGCATCGCCAGGCCCACCAGCAGCAGCGCGTCGTTCTGGGTGGTGGAGAGGAGCGCCGGGGTGGCCAGCGCCTTGCCGGAGATGACGTCGGCGATGTCGCCCAGCCGGACGCTGCCCGCGTACCCGTACAGCAGGGCGGTGCCGAACAGGAAGAACGCCGAGGCGAAGGCCCCTAGCAGGAAGTACTTGACCGCCGCCTCCTGGGAGAGCAGCCGGCGGCGCCGGGCCAGCGCGCAGAGCAGGTAGAGGGGGAGGGAGAAGACCTCCAGCGCCACGAACATGGTCAGCAGGTCGTTGGCGGCGGGGAAGAGCAGCATCCCGCCGACCGCGAACATGGTGAGCGGGAAGACCTCGCTGGTGGCGAAGCCCGCCCGGACGGCGGCGCGCTCCTGCTCGCCGCCCGGCGTGGCGGCGGCCTGCGCGGCGAAGGCGTCGGCCGGCTCACCGCCCGCCTTGGGCTCCAGCTTCCGCTCGGCGTAGGTGAGCACCGCGACCACGGCGGCCAGCAGGATCACGCCCTGCAGGAAGAGCGCCGGACCGTCGAGCGCGACCGAGCCCATCGCCAGCAGGTCGACCTTGGTGGAGCCGTAGCCCTGGGAGGCGAGCACCACCACGGCGGTGAACGCTCCGGCCAGGCCGAGCAGGGCCAGCCAGACCTGCGCCCAGTGCCGGTGCCGGCGGGGCAGGAAGGCCTCCAGCAGGATTCCCGCCACGGCGGTGCCGAAGACCACCAGCATCGGGGAGAGCTGTCCGTACTCGACATGCGGCGCCGGGATGCTCTGGGTGTTGCCGCCGGCGGCGGCGAGCCATCCGGTGGTGCTCACTTGTGCTCACCTCCTGAGGTGGCGTCTCCGTGGGCGGCGACCGGGTGGGCCGGCGCCGGGTCGGACTGGTGGACCTGCGAGAGGGTCGCGTCCACCGCCGGGTTGACGATGTCGGTGAGCGGCTTCGGGTAGACGCCGAGCAGGACGGTCAGGGCCAGCAGCGGGGCGACCACCACGAGTTCGCGTACCTTGAGGTCGGGCATGGTGCGCACGCTCTCCTTGACCGGCCCGGTCATGGTGCGCTGGTAGAGCAGCAGGGCGTAGAGCGCGGCAAGCACGATGCCGAAGGTCGCGACGATGCCGATCGCCGGGTACCGGGTGAACGTGCCGACCAGGACGAGGAACTCGCTGACGAACGGCGCCAGGCCGGGCAGCGAGAGGGTGGCCAGGCCGCCGATCAGGAACGTCCCCGCGAGCACCGGGGCGACCTTCTGCACACCGCCGTAGTCGGCGATCAGCCGGGAGCCGCGGCGGGAGATCAGGAAGCCGGCCACCAGCATCCACGCGGCGGTGGAGATGCCGTGGTTGACCATGTAGAGGGTGGCACCGCTCTGGCCCTGGCTGGTCAGCGCGAAGATGCCCATGATGATGAAGCCGAAGTGCGAGATGGAGGCGTAGGCGACCAGCCGCTTGATGTCCTTCTGGCCGATGGCGACCAACGCGCCGTAGATGATCCCGATCACCGAGAGGACGAGGATCGCCGGGGCGAAGGTCTTCGAGGCGTCCGGGAAGAGGCCGAGGCAGAAGCGGAGCATCGCGAAGGTGCCGACCTTGTCGACCACCGCGGTGATCAGCACGGCCGTTCCGGCGGTGGACTCGCCCATCGCGTTCGGCAGCCAGGTGTGCAGCGGCCAGAGCGGGGCCTTCACGGCGAAGGCGAAGAAGAAACCGAGGAACAGCGCCTTCTCGGCGGTGCCGCTGAGCACCAGCCTGCCGTCGGCGATCGCGCCGGTCAGCGTCGGGAGGTCGAAGGTGGCGAAGCCCTGGTCCTGCGCGATCACGTACAGGCCGATCACGGCGGCCAGCATGATCAGGCCGCCGAGCAGGTTGTAGAGCAGGAACTTCACCGCGGCGTACGAGCGCTGACGCGCCGACTCGGGGCCGCCCGCCTTGTCGCCGAAGCCGCCGATCAGGAAGTACATCGGGATCAGCATGGCTTCGAAGAAGACGTAGAAGACGAAGACGTCGGTGGCGTAGAAGGAGACGATCACCATCGCCTCGACCGCCAGGATCAGGGCGAAGAAGCCCTGGGTGCGCCTGCGGTTCTCGAAGGTGCCGTCCGGCGCGGCCGGCGCCGGGTCGGCGTCGTGCCAGGAGGCCAGCATCACGATCGGCACGAGCACGGCGGTGAGCAGCGCCAGCACGGTGCCGATGCCGTCCACGCCGAGCGAGAAGGTGATGCCGAAGGAGCGGATCCAGCTGTAGGACTCGGTCAGCTGGTACCGCGCGCCGCCCGGCTCGAACTGCCCGGCCACGGCGGCGGCCAGGGCCAGGGTGACGGCCGAGACGCCGAGCGCGACGGCCTTGGTGGTCCGCCGCCGGGCCTCGGTGGACCCGGCGGGCAGTGCGGCGGTGAGCACCGCGCCGGCCGCCGGGACGGCGCAGGTGGCGGACAGCAGGGCACTCATCGCCACACCCCCGGAGATGAACTGGGCCTATTCATCAGACGGACCTCATCAGGAGAGTCGTGGCGACCAGCACCAGCGTGCCGCCGAACATGGAGAGCGCGTACGAGCGGACGTAGCCGTTCTGGATCCGCCGCAACCGGCTGGAGATGCCGCCGATGGTGGCGGCCAGGCCGTTGACGAAGCCGTCCAGCCCGCGACTGTCGAAGAAGACCAGGGCCGCGGTGAGCGCCGAGCCGGGCCGGACCAGGACGGCGTGGTTGAAGTCGTCCTGGAGCAGGTCGCGACGGGCGGCCCGGGTGAGCGGGGAGCCGACCGGCGGCATCACCGGGACGGCGGAGCGCCCGTACATCACGTACGAGAGCGCGACGCCGACCAGCATGCAGACCGTCGCGAGCAGCGTGACGACCGACGGGCTGAGCGGCGAGTGGCCCTCCTCGTACCCGGTGACCGGCTCCAGCCAGTCCAGGAAGGAGTTGTTCAGGACGAACAGGCCGCCCGCGAAGACCGAACCGAAGGCCAGCAGGATCATCGGGGTGGTCATCGTCTTCGGCGACTCGTGCGGGTGCGGGTCGTGGCCCTCGGCGTCGGGCTGCCAGCGCTTCTCACCGAAGAAGGTCATGATCATCACCCGGGTCATGTAGAACGCGGTGACGGCCGCGCCCACCAGGGTGCAGAGTCCGAGGATCCAGCCCTCGGTGCCGCCCTTGGCGAAGGCCGCCTCGATGATCTTGTCCTTGGAGAAGAAGCCGGACAGGCCCGGGAAGCCGATGATGGCCAGGTAGCCGAGGCCGAAGGTGACGAAGGTGATCGGCATGTACTTGCGCAGGCCGCCGTAGTGACGCATGTTCACCTCGTCGTTCATGCCGTGCATGACCGACCCGGCGCCGAGGAACAGACCGGCCTTGAAGAAGCCGTGCGTGACCAGGTGCATGATCGCGAAGGCGTACCCGATCGGGCCGAGGCCGGCCGCCAGGATCATGTAGCCGATCTGCGACATGGTCGAGCCGGCCAGCGCCTTCTTGATGTCGTCCTTGGCACAACCGATGATCGCACCGAAGAGCAGCGTGACCGCGCCGACCACCACCACGGCGGTCTGGGCGTCCGGCGCCAGGTTGAAGATCGGGCCGGAGCGGACGATCAGGTAGACGCCGGCGGTCACCATCGTGGCCGCGTGGATCAGGGCCGAGACCGGGGTCGGACCCTCCATGGCGTCCCCGAGCCAGGACTGCAGCGGCACCTGGGCGGACTTGCCGCAGGCCGCCAGCAGCAGCATCAGACCGATCGCGGTCAGCTTGCCCTCGCTCGCCTGGCCCGCGCCGTCGAAGACCGGCTCGAACGTGAAGGAACCGAACTCCGCGAACATCAGCATGATCGCGATGGAGAGGCCCATGTCGCCTACGCGGTTGACGATGAACGCCTTCTTGGCGGCCGTCGCGGCGCTCGGCTTGTGCTGCCAGAAGCCGATCAGCAGGTACGAGGCGAGGCCCACGCCCTCCCAGCCGAAGTACAGCAGCAGGTAGTTGTCGGCGATCACCAGCAGCACCATGGCCGCCAGGAAGAGGTTCAGGTACGCGAAGAAGCGGCGCCGGCGCTCGTCGTGCGCCATGTACCCCACCGAGTAGAGGTGGATCAGCGTGCCCACTCCGGTGATCAGCAGGACGAAGGTCATCGAGAGCTGGTCGAGCCGGAACGCCATGTCGGCCTGGAAGCCGTTCACCGGGATCCAGGTGTAGAGGTATTTGGTGACGGCGCGGTCCTCGGCGTCACGGCCCAGCATGGCCGAGAACAGGGCGAGCCCGAAACCGAAGGAGAGCGCGGCGAGCGCGGTGGCGAGCCAGTGACCGAAGCGGTCGAAGAGCCGGCCGCCGAGCAGCAGCAGGGCAGCACCGGCCAGCGGGGCCGCCACCAGCAGCGGAATGAGAGAGTTCACCGAAGGCCCTCCGCCTACAGCTTCATCAGATTGCTGTCGTCGACCGAAGCGGAGTGCCTGGTCCGGAAGATGGAGACGATGATGGCGAGGCCGACCACGACCTCGGCCGCCGCGACCACCATGGTGAAGAACGCGATGATCTGGCCGTCCAGATTGCCGTGCAGCCGGGAGAAGGTGACCAGGGCCAGGTTCGAGGCGTTGAGCATCAGCTCGACGCACATGAACAGGACGATCGCGTTGCGCCGGATCAGCACGCCGGAGGCACCGATGGTGAACAACAGGGCGGAGAGATACAGGTAGTTGACCGGATTCACTCCGCGCCCTCCTCGTCGTGGCCGTTCGGAGCGGCGTGGTTGTTGGTCGCCGCCGGCTCCAGCTCCTTGTGCGAGCCGTTGCGCGGACCCGTGAGGGGACCGGTCACCGGCGGGCGCTCGGATGGTGCGCGGCCCAGCCAGTCGGCGGTGGTGGACTCCAGCTCGGCCATCCGCCGGAGCATCTCCTGGCTGACGTCGCGGATCTGGCCACGCTCGCGCAGGGTCTCCATCACCGAGTCCTCGGCGATCGTGCCGTCCGGCAGCAGGCCGGGGATGTCCACCGCGTTGTGCCGGGCGTAGACGCCGGGCGCGGGCAGCGGCGGGACCTGGATGTTGTCCTGGATCCGCTGGGCGGCCAGCTCGCGCTGGGTCTTCGGAGCCTTCACGTGCTCGCGGTGCGTCAGCACCATGGCGCCGATCGCGGCCGTGATCAACAGTGCGCCGGTGACCTCGAAGGCCCAGACGTACTTGGTGAAGATCAGCCGGGCCAGGCCCTGGACATTGCCCTCGGCGTTGGCCTCGGCGAGGCCGGTGAAGGTGTCCAGCTTGGCGTTGGCGAGGCCCGCCATCAGCAGCACGCCGAAGCCGAGCCCGCAGAGCACCGCGGCGAACCGCTGGCCCTTGAGCTGCTCCTTCATCGAGTCGGCGCTGGTGACGCCGACCAGCATGACCACGAAGAGGAAGAGCATCATGATCGCGCCGGTGTAGACGACGATCTGCACGACACCCAGGAAGACCGCGCCCTGGGCCATGTAACAGACCGCCAGGGCGAGCATGGTGGCCGCCAGGCAGAGCGCGCTGTGCACGGCCTTCTTCATCAGCAGCATGCCGAGCGCGCCGCCGACGGCGATCACCGCGAGCACCCAGAACTGGACGGCCTCGCCGGTGGAGGTCGCGCCCGTCACGGCGGCGAGGTCGAGCGAGGTGGAGGCGGCGGTCACTGCTGGGCCTCCTTCTCCCGGGCGGTGCGCTCCTGCTGGACCGTCCCCGGCGCCGCCGCGGTGATCTCGCCCCGGTAGTAGGCGCCCTCGTCGGTGCCCGGGAAGATCGCGTGCGGGGTGTCGACCATGCCCTCGGAGAGGCCGACCAGCAGCTGCTCCTTGGTGAAGATGAGGTCCTTGCGGGAGGAGTCCGCGAGCTCGTACTCGTTGGTCATGGTGAGCGCGCGGGTCGGGCAGGCCTCGATGCAGAGGCCGCAGAGGATGCAGCGGGCGTAGTTGATCTGGTACACCACGCCGTACCGCTCGCCGGGCGAGTAGCGCTCCTCCTCGCGGTTGTCGGCGCCCTCGACGTAGATCGCGTCGGCCGGGCAGGCCCAGGCGCAGAGCTCGCAGCCGACGCACTTCTCCAGGCCGTCCGGGTGCCGGTTCAGCTGGTGGCGGCCGTGGAAGCGCGGAGCGGTGGGCTTCTTCTGCTCCGGGTACTGCTCGGTGAGCCGCTTCTTGAACATGGCCTTGAAGGTCACGCCGAAGCCGGCGGCCGGCCCGAGGACGGAAGGCTTGTCGGGCCGGTCTGGCCGGTCGCCGCTGCCGTTCTGGTCGGACGACATCTCGGTTCAGCTCCCTTCGGAATGGTCGGCCCCGTTGAGGGCGTCCTGGAGTTGCTTCGGGGCGCGGCTGCGCCGGCGCGGGACCGGCGGGAGCTCCTGACCGGGCAGCGGGGGCACCGGGTACCCGCCCGCCATCGGGTCGAACGCTCCCCCGGGCTTCGGCCGGGGGGTGCCCGCACCGCCCGACGGCGCTGCCTCCTCCTCCGGCTCGGGCTTGCGCCTCATGACGTCCCGGGCCAGGGCGAGCAGCAGGATCGCGCCCGCCGGGGCGCCGACGTACAGCACCACCTCGCCGAAGTCGTAGCCCTCGTTCCGCAGCGCCCGGACGCTGGACACCATGACCAGCCAGACCAGCGAGACCGGGATCAGCACCTTCCAGCCCAGCTTCATGAACTGGTCGTAGCGGAGCCGGGGAAGGGTGCCGCGCAGCCAGATGAAGAAGAACAGCAGCAGCTGGATCTTGAGCGTGATCCAGAGCATCGGCCACCAGCCGTGGTTGGCCCCCTCCCAGAAGGTGGAGACCGGCCAGGGCGCGCGCCAGCCGCCCAGGAAGAGGGTGGACGCGACCGCCGAGACGGTGACCATGTTGACGTACTCGGCCAGCATGAACATCGCGAACTTCAGCGAGGAGTACTCGGTGTTGAAACCGCCGACCAGCTCGCCCTCGGCCTCCGGGAGGTCGAACGGCGCCCGGTTGGTCTCGCCCACCATCGCGATGATGTAGACGATGAAGGAGACCGGCAGCAGCACCGCGAACCAGGTCGGCTGCTGCGAGGCGACGATCTCCGAGGTGGACATCGAGCCCGAGTAGATGAACACCGCCGCGAAGGAGAGGCCCATCGCGATCTCGTAGCTGATCATCTGGGCCGACGAGCGGATCCCGCCGAGCAGCGGGTACGTCGACCCGGACGACCAGCCGGCCAGCACGATGCCGTAGATGCCGACCGAGGCGGTCGCCAGGATGTACAGCAGCGCCACCGGGAAGTCGGTCAGCTGGAGCGGCGTCCGGGTACCGAAGATCGACACCTCGTCGCCGGCCGGGCCGAAGGGGATCACCGCGAAGGCCATGAACGCGGGGATGGCGCAGACGATCGGGGCCAGGATGTAGACCACCTTGTCGGCGCTCGTGACCACCAGGTCTTCCTTGAGCGCCAGCTTCACGCCGTCGGCGAGCGACTGCAGCATGCCCCAGGGGCCGTGCCGGTTGGGGCCGATGCGCAGCTGCATCCAGGCCACGACCTTGCGCTCCCAGACGATCGCGATCAGGACCGTGCCGACCAGGAAGGCGAAGCAGAAGACCGCCTTGAGCAGCACCAGCCACCAGGGGTCGCGGCCGAAGAAGCCCAGGGTCTCGTACGCGGCGAGGTTCACTGCTCCTCCTCCGTGGTCGTGGCGGACTTGGCGCCGGGGGTGGCCTCGGCGGACTCGGTGGTCGCGGGGAGGGGCGCGGCGGTCGGGGCGGTCGCGGCGGTGGCGGTGACGGCCTCGGTGGTCGCGGTGACGGTCGGGGTGGTCGAGGTCGGGGCGGTCGCGGCGGTGGCGGTGGTCGCGGTGACGGCCTCGGTGATGGTGTCGGCCGCGATGGTGACCAGGTGGCCGACGGTGGTACCGAGGGCCCGGTAGGCCCCGCCCGGGGAGGAGTTGAGCGGGATCCAGACCGTGCGGTCCGGGATGTCCTTGGTGATCTCCAGCGGCAGCGTCAGCGAACCGGCCGGGCCGGTCAGCCGCAGTGCGGCGGTACCGGTCCGGGTGGTGCCGGTGTGGGCTGTGGCGGTGTGGGCTGTGCCGGTGTGGGCTGTGCCGGTGTGGGCCGTGCCCGTCGCGGCGGTGCCGGCCTCGGCGGCGCCGACCTGTCCGGCGCCGATCTCCTCGGCGGTGGCCGGGGAGATCCGGGCGACCGCCCGGTGCCGGGTGCCGGCGAGGTGCGGGTCGCCCTGCTGGAGCGTGCCGTTGTCCAGCAGCTGGCGCCAACCCGCCAGCACCGCCTGGCCGGTGGCCGGCCGTGGCAGCAGCCCGGGGTGGGTGGCCGGGTCCGTGGACCGGTCCCCGGCCCACGGCGCGAACCGGTCCAGCTCCAGCCGGACGGCCCGGACGTCGGCCAGCCCGAGCCGGTGCCCCAGCGCGTCGGCCAGCATGTTCAGCACCCGGGAGTCCGGGTGGAGGTGACGGCCCATCTGCTGGTCGGGCTTGAGCGCGGCCTCGAACATCCGCACCCGCCCCTCCCAGTCCAGGAAGGTGCCGGCCTTCTCGGCCACCGCGGCGACCGGCAGCACCACGTCGGCCCGGGCGGTGACGGCGGACGGGCGCAGCTCCAGCGAGACCACGAACGGCACCGCGGCCATCGCCTCCTCGGCGAGCGCCGGGTCCGGCAAGTCGTCCGGGTCGACGCCGCCGATCAGCAACGCGTCCAGATCACCCGCGGCGGCGGCCGCGAGGATCTGGTCGGTGTCCCGGCCGAGACGGGCCGGGAGTTCGGCCACGCCCCAGGCGGCAGCGGCCTCGGCCCGGGCGGCCGGCGCGGAGACCGGACGGCCGCCGGGCAGCAGCCCGGGCAGCGCGCCGGCCTCGACGGCGCCGCGCTCACCTGCCCGGCGCGGGACCCAGGCCAGCCGGGCACCGGTGGCGTGGGCCAGCCGCAGCGCGGCGGTGAGTGCGCCGGGGACCGCGGCCAACCGCTCACCGGCGAGAATGACGGCGCCGGGGGTGCGCAGCATTTCGGCGGCGCGGCCGGCGTCGTCGTTCAGCGGCTCGTCGGCGGCGAGGGCCGCCAGCCACTCGGCCTCGGTGCCCGGGGCGGCGGGCAGCAGCGCGCCGCGCAGCTTGGTCAGCCCCCGGGAGCCGTAGGCGGCGATCGAGTACACCTTGAGGCCCGCGGCGCGGGTGGCCTTGCGCAGCCGCAGGAAGACGATCGGCGACTCCTCCTCGGGCTCGAAGCCCGCGAGCAGGACGGCCGGAGCGCTCTCCAGCTCCTGGTAGGTGACGCCGGTGCCGTCGAGGTCCGTGCCGCGGCCGGCGACGGCGGCGGCGAGGAAGTCCGCCTCCTCGCCGCTGTGCGGGCGGGAGCGGAAGTCCACGTCGTTGGTGCCGAGCACCACCCGAGCGAACTTGGCGTAGGCGTAGGCGTCCTCGACGGTGACCCGGCCGCCGGTGAGGACGCCGGTGCGGGCACCGCGCAGACCCTCGGCGGCCCGGGCCAGTGCCTCCGGCCAGGAGGCGGGGGTCAGTTCACCGGTGCCGGCGTCGCGGACGAGCGGTGTGGTGAGCCGGTCGCGCTGCTGGGCGTAGCGGAAGGCGAACCGGCCCTTGTCGCAGTTCCACTCCTCGTTGACCTCCGGGTCCTCCCCCGCCAGCCGGCGCAGCACCTTGCCGCGTCGGTGGTCGGTGCGCTGGGCACAGCCGGAGGAGCAGTGCTCGCAGACGCTCGGCGAGGAGACGAGGTCGAACGGGCGGGAGCGGAAACGATAAGCCGCCGAGGTGAGCGCACCGACCGGGCAGATCTGGATGGTGTTGCCGGAGAAGTACGAGTCGAGCGGCTCGGCGTCGCCGATACCGACCTGCTGGAGGGCACCGCGCTCGACCAGGTCGATGAACGGGTCCCCGGCGATCTGCTGCGAGAAACGGGTGCAGCGGGCGCAGAGCACACAGCGTTCGCGGTCCAGCAGCACCTGGGTGCTGAGCGGGATCGGCTTCTCGTAGGTGCGCTTCATCCCCTCGAAGCGGGAGTCGGTGTCGCCGGTGGACATCGCCTGGTTCTGCAGCGGGCACTCGCCGCCCTTGTCGCAGACCGGGCAGTCCAGCGGGTGGTTGATCAGCAGCAGCTCCATCACGCCGCGCTGCGCCTTCTCGGCCACCGGTGAGCTGACCTGCGTCCGGACCACCATGCCCTCGGCCACCGGAATGGTGCACGAGGCGACCGGCTTGCGCTGGCCCTCGATCTCGACGATGCACTGCCGGCAGGCGCCGGCCGGATCGAGCAGCGGGTGGTCGCAGAAGCGCGGGATCTGGGTGCCGATCTGCTCGGCGGCCCGGATCACCAACGTCCCCTTGGGGACCTGCACTTCGACGCCGTCGATGGTGAGCGTGACCAGTTCGACCGCGGCCTTGGAGGTGGATGGCTCTGTGATCGTCACGCGTGCACCTCCCTTTCGGTGGCGGACTGGTGGCCGGGGCGGGGGCCGTCGGCCCAGACGGTGGAGGCGGCCGGGTCGAACGGGCAGCGGCGCTCGGCGAGGTGCTGCTCGTACTCGGCCCGGAAGTGCTGGAGCGAGGAGACGATCGGGCTGGCCGCGCCGTCGCCCAGGGCGCAGAAGGACTTGCCGTTGATGTTGTCGGCGATGTCGAGCAGCTTCTCCAGATCGCCGTCGACGCCCTCGCCGGCCTCGATCCGCTTGAGCAGCTGGACCAGCCAGTAGGTGCCCTCGCGGCACGGGGTGCACTTGCCGCAGGACTCGTGGGCGTAGAACTCCGTCCAGCGGGTCACGGCCCGGACCACGCAGGTGGTCTCGTCGAAGATCTGCAACGCCTTGGTGCCGAGCATCGAGCCGGCCGCGCCGACGCCCTCGTAGTCGAGCGGGACGTCGAGGTGCTCATCGGTGAACATCGGGGTGGACGAGCCGCCCGGGGTCCAGAACTTGAGCCGGTGCCCGGCCCGGACACCGCCGCTGATGTCCAGCAGCTCGCGCAGGGTGATGCCGAGCGGGGCCTCGTACTGGCCGGGGTTGGTGACGTGGCCGGAGAGCGAGTAGAGCGTGAAGCCGGGGGACTTCTCGGTGCCCAGGCCCTTGAACCACTCCTTGCCCTTGGCCAGGATCGGCGGCACCGAGGCGATCGACTCGACGTTGTTGACGACCGTCGGGCAGGCGTAGAGGCCGGCGATGGCCGGGAACGGCGGGCGCAGCCGCGGCTGGCCGCGGCGCCCCTCCAGCGAGTCCAGGAGGGCCGTCTCCTCGCCGCAGATGTACGCACCGGCGCCGGCGTGCACGGTGATGTCGAGGTTGATGCCGGAGCCCAGGATGTCCTTGCCGAGCAGCCCCGCCTCGTACGCCTCGGCCACCGCGGCATGGAGCCGGCGCAGCACCGGGACGACCTCGCCGCGCAGGTAGATGAACGCGTGGTCGCAGCGGATCGCGTAGGACGCGATGATCATGCCCTCGATCAGCGAGTGCGGGTTGGCGAACAGCAGCGGGATGTCCTTGCAGGTGCCCGGCTCGGACTCGTCCGCGTTCACCACCAGGTAGTGCGGCTTGCCGTCGTTCTGCGGGATGAACTGCCACTTCATGCCGGTGGGGAAGCCGGCGCCGCCGCGGCCGCGCAGGCCGGCGTCCTTGACCAGGGCGATCACGTCGTCCGGGGGCATCGCGAGGGCCGCCTTCAGGCCCTCGTACCCGGAGTGGCGGCGGTAGGTGGCGAGCGTCCAGGGGCGGCTGTCGTCCCAGGAGGCGGAGAGCACGGGGGTGAGCAGCTTCTCGGCCGGCTCGGCGGAGGTCATCACGCTTCGGTCCCTTCGTGGCCGGTGCCCTCGCGGTTGGTGCCGTCGCGGCCGGTGCCCTCGCGGTTGGTGCCGTCGCGGCCGGTGCCCTCGCGGTTGGTGCCGTCGTAGCGGGTGCCGTCGGGGCGGGCTCCCTCGTGGCGGGGCGAGACCACCTTGGCGCCGGCCGTTCCGGGCAGGGCCTCGCCCCTGGCCAGGCGCAGGCCTGCGAGCGAGGGCGCACCGCCCGCCCCGGACTCGTCGACGGCACCGGGGCGCTCGTCCGGGAAGCCGGCCAGGATCCGGGCCGACTCCTTGAAGCTGCAGAGCCGGGCGCCACGGGTGGGCCGGACGTCCTCGCCCGCCCTCAGGTCGTCGACCAACTGCCGGGCGCTCTCCGGGGTCTGGTCGTCGAAGAACTCCCAGTTGACCATCACCACGGGGGCGTAGTCGCAGGCGGCGTTGCACTCGATGTGCTCGATCGAGATCTCGCCGTCCTCGGTGGTCTCGTTGTTGCGGATCCCGAGGTGCTGCTGGAGCTCGTCGAAGATCTGGTCCCCGCCGAGCACCGCGCACAGGGTGTTGGTGCAGACCCCGACGTGGTACTTCCCGGCTGGCCGGCGCCGGTACATGGTGTAGAAGGTGGCGACGGCGGTGACCTCCGCCGTGGTGAGGTCCAACTGCTCGGCGCAGAAGCGGATGCCGGTCGCGCTGACGAAACCCTCCTCCGCCTGCACCAGGTGCAGCAGCGGCAGCAGGGCGGACCGGGCCACCGGGTAGCGGCCGATCAGCTCCGCGGCGTCGGCGGCGAGGCGGGCGTGCACCTCCTCGGGGTACGGCTTGGCCGGCAGTGCCGGCAGTCCGAGTTCCACATTGCTCACCGGTCCACGCCTCCCATCACCGGGTCGATCCCGGCCACCGCGACGATCACGTCGGCGACCTGGCCGCCCTCGCACATCGCCGCCATCGTCTGCAGATTGGTGAACGACGGATCCCGGAAGTGGACCCGGTAGGGGCGCGTCCCGCCGTCGCTGACCACGTGCACGCCCAGCTCGCCCTTGGGTGACTCGACCGCCGCGTACGCCTGGCCGACCGGGACCCTGAAGCCCTCGGTGACCAGCTTGAAGTGGTGGATCAGGGCCTCCATCGAGGTGCCCATGATCTTGCGGATGTGGTCGAGCGAGTTGCCCATCCCGTCCGGACCGACGGCCAGTTGGGCCGGCCAGGCGATCTTCTTGTCGGCCACCATGACCGGGCCGGGGCGGAGCCGGTCCAGGCACTGCTCGACGATCCGCAGCGACTGGCGCATCTCCTCCAGCCGGATCAGGAAGCGCCCGTAGGAGTCGGCGCTCTCCGCGATCGCGACCTCGAAGTCGTAGTCCTCGTAGCCGCAGTACGGGTCGGTCTTGCGCAGGTCGTGCGGCAGGCCGGTGGCGCGCAGGATCGGGCCGGTGGCGCCGAGGGCCAGGCAGCCGGGCAGGTCGAGGAAGCCGACGTCGACCAGGCGGGCCTTGAACACCGGGTTTCCGGTGGCCAGTTTGTCGTACTCGTGCATCCGGGAGCGGAGCGTCTTGACCGCCTCGCGGATCTGGTCGACGGCCCCGGGCGGGAGGTCCTGGGCGAGGCCGCCGGGACGGACGTAGGCGTGGTTCATCCGCAAGCCGGTGACCAGCTCGAAGACGTCCAGGATGAGCTCGCGGTCGCGGAAGCCGTAGATCATCAGCGTGGTGGAGCCGATCTCCATACCGCCGGTGGCCAGGCAGACCAGGTGCGAGGAGATCCGGTTGAGCTCCATCATCAGGACGCGGATGACGCTGGCCCGGTCCGGGACGTCATCGGTGATGCCCAGCAGCTTCTCGACCGCCAGGCAGTAGGCGGTCTCGTTGAACAGCGGGGTCAGGTAGTCCATCCGCGTCACGAAAGTGGTGCCCTGGACCCAGCTGCGGAACTCCATGTTCTTCTCGATGCCGGTGTGGAGGTAGCCGATGCCGCAGCGGGCCTCCTTCACCGTCTCGCCGTCGATCTCCAGGATCAGCCGCAACACGCCGTGGGTGGACGGGTGCTGGGGGCCCATGTTGACGATGATGCGCTCGTCGTCGGCCCGGCCGACCGCCTCGACCACCTCACCCCAGTCGCCGCCGGTGACGGTGAAGACCCGGCCCTCGGTGGTCTCGCGGGCTGCCGCGGTCTCCGCTGCCGCCGCGGCCTCCTCGGCCGATGCTCCGGCAGCCGCTCCCTCGGGCGATGCCCCGGCCGACGCGCCGGACGACGCGCCGCCCCCGGCCGCTCCGTCGGCCTTCTCGTAGTGCTGAGTACTCATCAGCTGTACGACCTCCGCTGGTCGGGTGCCGGGATCTGGGCGCCCTTGTACTCGACGGGGATGCCGCCGAGCGGGTAGTCCTTGCGCTGCGGGTGGCCGAGCCAGTCGTCCGGCATCATGATCCGGGTGAGCGCGGGGTGGCCGTCGAAGACCAGGCCGAAGAAGTCGTAGACCTCGCGCTCGTGCCAGTCGTTGGTCGGGTAGACGCTGACCACGGACGGGATGCGCGGGTCGGCGTCCGGCGCGGTCACCTCCAGCCGGATCAGCCGGCCGTGGGTGATCGAGCGCAGGTGGTAGACCGCGTGCAGCTCGCGGCCCTGGTCGCCCGGGTAGTGGACGCCGCTCACCCCGAGGCAGAGCTCGAAACGGAGCGCGGGGTCGTCGCGCAGGGTTCGGACGGTCTTCAGCAGGTGCTCGCGGGCGACGTGGAACGTCAGCTCGGCGCGATCGACGACGGTCTTCTCGATCACGTCCGCCGGGTCGAGGCCCTGCTCCTCCAGGGCGCCCTCCAGCTCGTCGGCGACCTCGTCGAACCAGCCCCCGTAAGGGCGTCGGCTCGCGGGCGGCAGCGCGATCGGGGCGGCGAGGCCGCCGAAGCCGGAGGTGTCACCGCTGCCCTTGGCACCGAACATGCCCTGGCGCCGGCCGACCACCTCGACCGGGATCTCGCGGTGCGGCTGCTCCCGGCGGGTCTCGGGTACCTGGTCGTTCATCGCAGCTGCCCCCGCATCTCGCTCACCGGGGTGGCCTTCAGGGCCAGCGCCTCGCCCAACTCCTCGGCCCGGCGGCGGTTCACGCCCAGCGGCTCGTGCTGGATCTTGTCGTGCAGCTTCAGGATCGCGTCCATCAGCATTTCCGGGCGGGGCGGGCAACCGGGCAGGTAGATGTCCACCGGGACGATGTGGTCGACACCCTGCACGATCGCGTAGTTGTTGAACATCCCGCCCGAGGAGGCGCAGACGCCCATCGAGATGACCCACTTGGGGTTGGCCATCTGGTCGTACACCTGGCGCAGCACCGGGGCCATCTTCTGGCTCACCCGCCCCGCCACGATCATCAGATCGGCCTGCCGGGGGGAGCCCCGGAAGACCTCCATGCCGAACCGGGCCAGGTCGTAGCGGCCGGCTCCGGTGGTCATCATCTCGATCGCGCAGCAGGCCAGTCCGAAGGTGGCCGGGAAGAGCGACGCCTTGCGCACCCAGCCCGCGGCCGTCTCCACACTCGTGAGCAGAAAGCCGCTCGGCAGCTTCTCCTCGATTCCCATCAGATCCCTCTCAATGCCCTCGGTGCCCTCAAGTCCTGTGATTGGTCCGCTCGTTCGGGTCGCTGCACCCGGCCGGGCTTGTCCGCCCGTTCACAAAGTCAGCGGCCGCCCCGCACTCAGTCCCACTCCAGGCCGCCGCGGCGCCAGACATAGGCGTAGGCGACGAAGACGGTGGCGATGAACAGGAGCATCTCGACCAGCCCGAAGATCCCCAGGGCGTCGAAGCTGACCGCCCACGGATAGAGGAAGACGATCTCGATGTCGAAGACGATGAAGAGCATCGCCGTCAGGTAGTACTTGATCGGGAACCGACCGCCGCCCACGGGCTGCGGGGTCGGCTCGATGCCGCACTCATACGCCTCCAACTTGGCCCGGTTGTAGCGCTTCGGGCCGGTCAGTGAGGCCATCACGACGGAGCCGACCGCGAACGCCGCCGCGATGGCACCGAGTACGAGGATCGGCGCGTAGGCATTCATAACCCCCGCTCCCTCCGTCCAGTCGTCCTTGACTGCAGATCGGAACCGACGGGTCACGCTGTGGTGAACCCGCGTTCCAGTTCCCGAGATCCACCTCATGTGAGGCAGTTCACAAAGCCTGGAACGAGCGCATCCTATGCCCGTCGGCTTGTGATCTGCGACACGCAGTTCACGACGATCTTTGTGATCTACGCCACCCCTGGAATGGTGGCGAAAGTGAACATGCCTAGAGTTGTCAACGCAAAGAAGTCAAATGGTCACAACCAGTCGCATTTATCTGCGAAGCGGCTGGTCAGGGCCGCGCTTCTATATCAACTATGCTCCGCCCAGAGCAAATTTCTGGGCGCCAGGTTGACGTGTTATAGAGGCTCACTCGCAGGGGTGGCAGGTCTCCGAACGCCCGCTTGACCCTTCGTTCACAAGCGCGCGAGCGGGGCGGCGGGGGGGGCCGCGGGGTGGCGAGGCGGGGTGGGGCGAAGGCGGGGCGGCGGGGTGGGGCGAGCGGATGGGTCGAACGACCGGGCCGGGCAGGGATGAAGTGGGGCGGGGCTGGTCGCTGACCGGGCCAGGGGCGGCGGCCAGGCAGGACCGGGGCCGGGCAGGGGCGGGGGCAGGGGCGGGGGTGGGGGTCGGGGTGGGGGTGGGGGTGGGGGTGGGGGTCGGGGTGGGGGTCGGGTGCCGGGTACCGGATACCGGGTGCCGAGTGCCGGAGAGGGGTGGAGCTGGGAACCGCCGCCGGTTAGGGGCGGAGCTCAGGCGGGGCAGGGCAGGGAGGCAGGACAGGGCTAGGTGCTCAGGAACCGGTCTCCCAGACCCAGGCGGCGATACCGACGCGGTTCCGGGCGCCGATCTTGCGCTGGATCGTGGCGAGGTGGTTCTTCACCGTCCCGGCGGCGATGAACAGTTGCGAGCCGATCTCCGCATTGGTCGCCCCGCCGGCGACGAGCTGGGCGATCTCCGTCTCCCTCGCGGTGAGCTCCTCGATGAATTCCGGACGCTGGCGCTCCGGCCCGCTCTGCGGCTCGTTCCTCCCCTGCCTCTCCTTCCTCCCTTTCCTCCCCTGTTCCTGTCGCCCCTGCTCCTGGTGGCCCCGCTCCTGCTCCTGCTCCTGCCCCCGGTGCGACAGCTGCTGCAGCAGGCGGACGGTGACCTGCGGACTGATCAACGCATCCCCGGCGACCGCGGCCCGGACCGCCTCGGCCAGCAGCGCCGGACCCGAACGCTTCAGCAGGAATCCGGCCGCGCCGGCCCGGATCGCCGTGTGCACGTACTCGTCCAGGTCGAAGGTGGTCACCACAACCACCCGAAACTCCCGGCCCAGCTGCCGGGTCAGCTCCAGGCCGTCCAGCCGGGGCATCCGGATGTCCGCGAGGATCACGTCCGGCCGCAGCCGGTGGGCGGCCTCCACCGCCAGTGCGCCGTCCTCGGCCTCGCCCACCACCTCGATGTCCGGCTGAGCGTCCAGAATGATCCGGTACGCGCTGCGGATCGCCTCGTCGTCGTCGGCGAGAAGGACTCGGATACTCATCGGCCCTCCAAGGGCATCGTCGCGGCGACTCGCCAACCGCCGGCCTTCTCCCGCCCGGAGGCGAGCGTCCCGCCCAGCGCCTCCACCCTGGCCGCCAGCCCGGCCAGTCCGCTGCCGCCCCGCACGGCACCTCCACGACCGTCCTCTCCACGGCGGGCCTCTCCCAGGCGCGCCCCGGGCGCATGTGGGCCCCCGCCGTCGTCCCACACCATGACCTCCAGCCTCCGGCCCTCGCGCCGCACCCGGACATCCACCACACGTGCCGCGGGTGCGTGACGGCGGACGTTGGTCAGCGCCTCGACCACGATCCGGTACGCCGTCGCCGCCACCTCCCGGGGTACGCCGGCCTGCACCTCCGGGGCGTCCAACCGGACGGTGGCACCGCCTGACTCCGCGAACCGATCGGTGAGGGCGGTGAGTTCGGCCAGGCCCGGCTGCGGCCCCCGCTCCGGACCGTCCGTCTCCCCGCTGCGCAGCAGGTGGACGGTACGGTCCAGCGAGGCCAGCGCCAGCTGCCCGGCCTTCTCTATCCGCTCGAACAGCTCCGCCGCCCGGGCCGGATCGGAGGCGGCCAGCACCATGCCCGCCTGCGCCTGGGCAACCATGCCGCTGACATCGTGCGCGACGAAGTCGTGCAGGTCGTGGGCGAGTTCGAGCCGCTGGGCGCGACGGGCCGCCGCCACCGAGCGGCGCCTCTTCTCGTCCAGCCCGCGCAGATACAGACCGGCCAGCACCGCCGGGAGCGCGAAGACCGAACCGAACCCGAAGAGGGTCAGCGCATCCCCCGGCCCGACGATCGCCTCGAACCGGGACGGCCAGAGCGCCGCCGCACCGCCGATCGTCCAGGCCACGACTGCCGACCGCCGCCCGTCCTCGGCGCGCAGCGCCAGCACCAGCAGGAACAGGAGGGAGGCGAGCTCGAACAGGCCGATCACACCGGGCCAGCGTTGTGACTCGCCCCATCGACCGGCCGCCCAGACGCCGACCGTGGCCGCCACCGAGACCGCGCCGGCCGCCCCAGCCACGACCACCACCCCGCACCGGGCCCGCACCGCCCAGCCGAGCAGCACGGCCACTGGTGCGGCCAACGCCAGGATCTGACTCATAGTCGCCTCCTTTCCGGCGGTAAGCCTACGGACCTCAGCACCCCGCCGCCTGTGCCGATCGGCATATTCGCGCGCACCTTCTGAGCGGCGAGAACAGCCCGATCGGCATCTGCCGCAGACCGCAGCCGACCGCCAGGCTTGACCCATCGGATCGGCCGGTGGGGCTGGGCGAGAGGGGAGTTCACATTCATGAGCACCGTCACCAACACCACGACCACGGTCACGTCCAGGGCGAGGAACGGAATCACGGCCGGCGCAGGCACAGGCTCCGGCTCCGGCACCACGACCGGGGCGGACCCGATGTCCCTCGACACCGGTGGTTCCCGGCCGGCCGGCACCGCCGCGCCCGTCCCACGCTGGGCCGAGCTGGCGGCCAAGGCCACCGTCTGGACCACCGTGCCCTCCGGGCTCTGGCGGATCGCGTTCGGCCTCGGCGTCCCGGTCGGCTTCAGCGGGGAGTTCGCCGCGCTGGCCGACCGGCACAACCCCGGCTGGGGCACGGCGTACGTCCTGGTGCTGAGTGCCCTGGCCGAGCTGCTGGCCTTCCTCACCGTCGGCCTGGTCCGCCCCTGGGGCGAGGTGGTGCCCGGCTGGATCCCGCTGATAGGCGGCCGTACGGTCCGACCGCTCGCCGCGATCGTCCCGGCCGCCCTCGGCTCCGCGGTCCTGACCTGGCTCGGCATGACGGCCCTGTTCGGCGGCTGGAGCAGCAACATGAGCTCGCCCGACGCCCCGCACGGCTCGGCCGGCCTCGTCATGGCCCTCTGCTACCTGCCGCTGGTCGCCTGGGGGCCGCTTCTCGCGCTCGTCACCTTCGCCTACGCCCGCCGCACTCTGGGGCGTCGATGACGAGGGCGCCCCGTCACACCGAAGCCGGGGCCGGCTCCGCCGCCGCGTCGGCCTCCACCACCTGCGCCGCGTCCCGGGCCGGGGCGACGGCGGTACGGCGCCCCCATTCGGTGGCGACCAGGACGAGGGCACCCCCCAGGAGTGCGAGCGGGCCGAGGTGGTTGCCGGCGAGGGTGATGCCGAAGACGGCGGCCCAGAGCGGCTCGGTACCGAGCAGCAGGCTGACCCTGGACGGCGAGGTCGCGCGGACGGCCCACATCTGCACGAAGAAGGCGAACAGCGTGCAGAGCAGAGCCAGATGCAACAGCCAGGCCCACTGCGCTGGCCCGTACGAGGCGGCGGCCGTCCACGGCAGCGGTCCGGCGAACGGCGCGACGACGGCGAACACCAGTGTCGCGGTGGCAAGTTGGACCCAGGTGAGGGCCAGCGAGTCGGTGTCCCGGATGGGTCGGAGCCGAGCCATCGTCAGCACGTGGACGGTCCGCACCACCGCGGCTCCGAGCACCAGCAGATCGCCCAGCGACGGCGCCTTGAGCCCGCCGCCCCCGGTCAGCATGGCGACCCCCACCACCGCCAGCCCGGCCGCGGCCAGAAAGGCCCGCGGCAGCGGCGTCCGAGCCAGCGCGCTCTCCGCGAGAGGAGTGAAAACCATGGTGAGGCTGATGATCAGACCGGCGTTGGTGGCCGAGGTGTGCACCGCGCCATAGGTCTCCAGCAGAAAGACGCCCCCGAGCACCAGCCCCAGTACCGCGCCACCCAGCCACTCGGACCGACCCATCCTCCGCAGCCCCCGCCACGCGACCAGTCCCAGCAGCGGCAGCACCAAGGCGAACCTGAGCACCAGCATCGCCACCACCGTCCCCGGCTCGGCCACCCGCTGCACGGCCAGAAAGCTCGACCCCCACACCACCGCAACCAGCAGTACGGGCACATCACGAAGGAAGGACGACGAACCACGCATGAACAGGAACCCTCCGGAACGAACGGAACCGACGAGGAGAGATTCCCGTACGACATCGGACGGATCTCGGGCCACAACAGGCCCCCACCAGGGGCCCGCCATCTTCGCGCACCCGACGGCCGGCGATCAACGGTTTTCGGTCCCGCACGGCTCGACGCCCTTGTGCCCCCGGCCCCTGGTGCCCCGGCCCCTTGTACCCCCGGCCCCTTGGTGCCCGGCCTCCGTCCTGACCCCGCCCCATACCCGCCTTCCTGCGTCCCGCGCCCTCAGGTGGCCAGCAGACCGTGGACCGCGGCGATGGCCTCGATGTCGGCAGGCCTGCCGGACATGATGGCTCGGACGTGCTCGGTGACGAGTTCGACCGGCCAGTCCCACCAGGCGGCGCGCAGCAGGCGGTCGACGTCCGCGTCGTCGAAGCGGCGACGGATCGGGCGGGCCGGGTTGCCGCCGACGACGGTGTACGGCTCGACGTCGGCGGTGACGACGGCGCCGGCGGCGATGATCGCGCCGTCGCCGATCCTGACGCCGGGCAGCACGGTGGCGCCATGTCCGAACCAGACGTCGTTGCCGACCACGGTGTCGCCCCGGCTCGGGAGTCCGGTGACGATGTCGAGGGTCCTCTCGGTCCAACTGCCGCCGAACATGGTGAACGGAAAGGTGGAGACTCCGACGGTGGGGTGGGCGGCGCCGGCCATCAGGAAGCGGGTACCGGTGGCGATCGCGCAGTACTTGCCGATCACCAACTGCTCGGGACCGTACGCGTAGAGGACGTTGCGCTCCTCGAAACGGGTGGCACCGTCCGGGTCGTCGAAGTAGGTGTACTCACCGACCCGAATGCGCGGGTCGGTGACCAGCGGGCGCAGCAGGACGACACGGTCGTGCCCGGCGAGCGGGTGGAGCACGGTGTGGTCGGGGATCGCGACAGTCATGGAACTCCTCAACGACTCAAACGGACCTCTCGAAATGCGACTTGAGTCGCATTAAGATGAGGATGGCATGGCGTCACCGCCACGGCAAGCCTTAACGCGACTGGAGTTGACTTTGAACGAGGAAGCCCGCACCCCCACCCCTCGCCCGGGCGGGCGCAGCGCCCGGGTCCGCGCGAACGTCATCGCCGCGACGCTCGCCAAGATCACCGAGAAGGGGTACGACGGGCTGACCGTCGACGCGGTCGCGGCGCGCTCCGGCGTCCACAAGGCCACCCTGTACCGCCGCTGGAACGGGGTGGACGGCCTGGTCGCGGACGCACTCACCGCCTCCGCCGACCAGCCGTGGCCACTCCCCGACACCGGCGACCTCGCCGGCGACCTACGTCGGATCACCCATGAGGTCTTCGCCGTCTTCACCGACCCCGAACTGGGCTCGACCCCGACCGCACTGATCACCGCCGCCCAGCGCTCCGACGTCGGCGCCGCCGCCCTGCGCGCCTTCTTCTCCGCGCGCCACCGACAGGCCGCCGAGGTGGCCGAACGCGCCGTCGAGCGTGGCGATCTTCCCGCCGGCACCGATGGCGCCGAGGTCGTCCGCGCAGCCACCGCCCCGCTCTACTACCGCCTGTTCGTCACCGGCGAGCCGCTGGACGCTCGCACTGCCGAGCGGGCCGCCGATGCCGCAGCCCTCGCCGCCCGCGCCGGCCTCTTCACCGCAGAGGCCGCCTGACCCCCAGGTGCCAGCCCGCGAAGCCCAACAACGCCGCCCCGAAACGTCGCCCCCGGAACGCCCACCCCGAAACGCCGACCTCAGACGCGCCCACCCCACGGGCACCCGCACGCGCCGACCGACTCCACCCGCTCCACGCCGCCCTCCCCGCGCCAGCCACCCCACGCCACCCGCGCGCGACACGCACCCCCGACGTCTACCGCATCCACCCCTGGCCGTGGATGATGTCGCCATGACAACACTGCCGTCCACCACCCCCCGGAAGGCTCGTCAAGTGAAGCGCAAACACTGGGCGTTGTTCGCCGCTGCCACCATCCTCCCGCTGGTCGCGACCACCGGAACCGCCGTCGCGGACGCCCCGCCGGTCCCGGCTCCGACCACGCCCACCGCCGCCACCTGCACCTACACCCCGGCGGTGCCCGCCGACAACTTCAAGGGCATCCCGGTCTTCGATGCGAAGAAGGCGGCCAAGCCCTACAGCGCGACGCTGAAGACCAGCCAGGGCGCGATCACCTTCCAGGCCCTGACCGCCGAGGCGCCCTGCACCACCTTCTCGTTCCGCTTCCTCGCCGAGCACGACTACTTCGACCGCAGCCACTGCCACCGACTCACCACCCAGCGGATCTTCGTCCTGCAGTGCGGAGACCCGACCGGCACCGGCAGCGGCGGCCCGGGCTACTCCTTCCCGGACGAGAACCTGACGGGGGCCACCTACCCGGCCGGCACCGTGGCCATGGCCAATGCGGGTCCGAACACCAACGGCAGCCAGTTCTTCTTCGTCTGGAAGGACACCAAGCTCTCCCCCGCCTACACCCCGTTCGGTCGGATCACCGCAGGCCTCGACGTGCTGCAGAAGATCGCGGCCGGTGGCGAGGACGACCAGAACAACCCCGGCGACGGCTACCCCACTCTCCCGGTGAACATCCGCAACGTGAAGATCAGCTCCCGCTGAAACCGAGCCGCCGGGCGACCGCTCCGCCCCTGCCAGGCTCCCGTACGGTGGGCAGCGTCACCGAAGCCGTACGGGAGCCGCGCACATGGACAGCAGGATCTGGGAGAGCGTCGACCACCTGGTCGCCTGGCTGGACGACGAAAGCGGACTCTCCGCCCAGGAGGAGCGCCTGCTCCGCATCCTCAAGGTCTCCGAGGAGGTCGGCGAGGTCGGCGCCGCGGTGATCGGGGCCACCGGGCAGAACCCCCGCAAGGGCGTCACCCACACCTGGGAAGACGTCCAGCACGAGCTCTGCGACGTCGTCTTCTCAGCCCTCGTCGCCCTCCGCACCCTCACCCCGGATGCCGCCCAGGTCTTCGCCGACCGCCTCGCCTACGTCGAGCAGCGCTCCGCCGCCAGCCGCCCACAGTGACCCCGCCGGTCGCGGTAGCCACGGCAGCCACGGCAGCCACGGCAGCCACGGCCACCCTGCACGCCCGCCACGCCCGCCACGCCCGCCACGCCCGCCACGCCCGCCACGCCCCGCAGACCCCACACCCGCCGCGCCGCACACCCGCCACCGCCCCCGCCACGACCACGCCCACGCCCGCGCACCCGGCGATGTGAGTACTTCTACGGATGGTTCGCCTCGCTCCGTCCCCCTAGAGTCGTCAGCGGCAACGGACGATCCCGGGGGGGGAGCATCGGATGGCCAAGTCCGGCGGGTGGATCAGTGAAGCGGTGCCTGCGGTACGACAGCGGCCAAGGGTTCGCCGGGCGGTGGCCGGGGCGCTCGGGCTCTGTGTGGTGTTCACCCTCGCGGCCGTCGGATGGATCGCGTACGCGATGGTGACGACCTTCCACCCGCCCGAGACGGACACCGACCGGGCCGAGAAGCTGGCAACCCTGCATTACAAGCAGCATCCGGCCAAGGGGCGGTACTACATCCCGGTGGAGGCCGTGTTCGGCCGGCTGCCCGACGGCACACGGGCGGCCTACCTCCACTACCAGGTGCGGGCAGACACGGACTCCAGCGTGGACGACTTCCTCCGCGTCTACGACCTGCCGCGGCTAGGCGCCCCGGCCCCGCTGCCGGACGACCTCCGGGCGGCGTTCCCCGGCAAGGAGCCAGCCGACGCCCCCCTGGTACCGCAGACGGGCACGGCCGACCGGCAGATCTTCGTCGTCACCGCGGAGCCCGGCTCCCCCGACGGCGCCGACATCTACGTACGCGCCACCGGCTGAACCGACCCGACACCGGCCCGCCCCCCGGCAAGGCGCGCCGCTGCCCCCTGCCCCCTGCCCCCACAAGCACAGGGGGCAGGGGCGTCAGCCATCACTCATTCAGCCGCCACGCAACAGCGACCGGAAATCAGCTCCCCAGCCTCAAGCGCCAAGCCTCAAGCCCCGGCCCCCAGCCTCAAGCCCCGGCCCCGGCCCCGAGCTCCGAGCTCCGAGCTCCGGCCCCCGAGCCCCGAGCCCCGAACATCAGGCGTTCGGGGCGACCTTGGTGAGGCCGTTGATGATGCGGTCCATGGCGTCGCCGCCCTGTGGGTCGGTCAGGTTGGCGAGCATCTTGAGGACGAACTTCATCAGGATCGGGTGGGTCAGGCCGCGCTGGGTGGCGAGCTGCATGACCTTGGGGTTGCCGATGAGCTTCACGAAGGCGCGGCCCATCGTGTAGTACCCGCCGTAGACGTCCTTGAGGATGCGCGGGTAGGCCTGGAGGGCGCGCTCGCGGCCGGTGTCGGTGACGCGGGCGTTGGCCTGGACGATGACGCCGGCGGCGATCTGCCCGGATTCCATCGCGTAGGCGATGCCCTCGCCGTTGAACGGGTTGACCATCCCGCCGGCGTCGCCGACGAGCAGCAGGCCGCGGGTGTAGTGCGGCTGCCGGTTGAAGGCCATCGGCAGGGCGGCGCCGCGGATCGGGTCGGTCATGTTCTCGGGGGTGTAGCCCCACTCCTCCGGCATGCTCGCACACCAGGCCTTGAGCACCTCGCGCCAGTCCAGCTCGCCGAAGGCGGGCGAGGAGTTGAGGATGCCGAGGCCGACGTTGGAGGTGCCGTCACCCATGCCGAAGACCCAGCCGTAGCCGGGCAGCAGCTTGCGCTCGCCGCCACGGGTGTCCCACAGCTCCAGCCAGGACTCGAGGTAGTCGTCGTCGTGGCGCGGGGAGTTGAAGTACGTCCGGTAGGCGACGCCCATCGGGCGGTCCTCGCGGCGGTGCAGGCCCATGGCCAGCGAGAGCCGGGTGGAGTTGCCGTCGGCGGCGACGACCAGCGGGGCGCGGAAGGTCACCGCCCGCTTCTCCTCGCCGAGTCGGGCGGTGACGCCGACGATCCGGCCGGTGCGGTCGTCCAGCACCGGGCCGCTGACGTTGCACCGCTCGTACAGCCGGGCGCCCGCCTTCTCGGCCTGACGGGCGAGCAGCTCGTCGAAGTCGGCGCGCTTGCGCACCAGGCCGTAGTCGGGGAAGGCGGACAGCTCCGGCCAGTCGAGCTCCAGCCGGACGCCGCCGCCGATGATCCGCAGGCCCTTGTTGTGCAGCCAGCCGTTGTCGGTCGACACGTCGATGCCCATGTCGACCAGCTGCTTGGTGGCGCGCGGGGTCAGGCCGTCACCGCAGACCTTCTCGCGCGGGAAGGACGTCTTCTCCAGCAGCAGCACGTCGAGGCCGGCCTGGGCCAGGTAGTACGCGGTGGTGGAGCCGGCCGGGCCCGCGCCGACCACGATGACGTCCGCGGTGCTCTCCACGGGGCTGTCCGGCTTCGTCAGATCGGCTGCGGTCTCGGACACGGTGGGCACTCTCCTGGAGCTGCGGCTGGGGGGACGGCGGCTGTCCCCGGCAGTCTAGTTGCCGTCCTGGGGACCGGATCCGACGGCGGCGCCCGCCACGGCCGGCCGGGCGTAGGGACGGGCCCTCCCGGCAGCGAGACCGCGCCTCCGGTCGTCAAGGCGGCGCCTGGAGCGCGCACCCGTTGGCAGCGGCGGTCTCGCCCGGCGGGACGGCCCCCATGATGAACGCCGGGATGGCCGCACAGGCGAAGGCGGTGTCGGTGCCGAGGAGGCAGCCGACCAGGACCAACTGCCCAGACCTCGTGCAGCAGGACGAGGCCGAGCAGATGGCCGACGGCGTGCACGGCCGCGCCGACCAGGAGCGAGGTGAGCAGCCCCTCGTCCGCGGAGAGCTCCGCCGAGAACGGGGAGATCAGCATCATGATCAGTCCGCTGGGCGGTGCCGCTCGATCGAGGACTTCCAGGGCGTGGTCCGGCCGCGCGTCTGAACCGCACGGCCCCGGCCACGGCAACGCCCGCCCGGGGCTACAGCCCCCGCTCCACGCACCAACGGGCCGCTGAACACACACGAAGCTGAACACACGAAGCAGACCGCACGGGGCAACCGCACGGAGCAGACCGCCCGCGGTTGACAGACCGGTGGGCAGTCGAACCTGCGGCAGAGGGCCCTACGAGACCTTGTACGCCCGGTGCAGTGCCACGATCCCGCCGGTCAGGTTGCGCCAGGCCACCTTGGACCAGCCGGCCTCCTGGAGCTTCGCGGCCAGCGCGGGCTGGTCCGGCCAGGCACGGATCGACTCGGCGAGGTAGACGTACGCGTCCGGGTTGCTGCTGACCGCGGTGGCGACCGGCGGCAGTGCCCGCATCAGGTACTCGGTGTAGACCGTGCGGAACGGCGTCCAGGTCGGCGTCGAGAACTCGCAGATCACCAGCTTGCCGCCGGGCTTGGTGACCCGGAACATCTCGTTCAGCGCGGCGTCGGTGTCATGGACGTTGCGCAGCGCGAAGGAGATCGTCACCGAGTCGAAGGTGTCGTCCGCGAACGGCAGGCTGGTGGCGTCCCCGGCGGTGAGCGGCAGCTCGGGGTGGCGGCGCTTGCCCTCGGTGAGCATGCCGACCGAGAAGTCGCACGGGACGACCTTGGCCCCGGCCTCGACGAAGGGCAGCGAGGAGGTGCCGGTGCCGGCTCCGAGGTCGAGCACGAGGTCCCCCGGTCCGGCGGCCACCGCCTCGGCCACCGCCCGGCGCCAGGCGCGGGCCTGGCCGAGGGAGATCACGTCGTTGGTGCGGTCGTACTTGGCCGCGACGTCGTCGAACATGGCGGCGACTTCGTGCGGCTGCTTGTCCAGAGAGGCTCGGGTCACGCCCCCATTGTTCACCCTGGCACCGGCGACCCGGGCAAGGGGGCACGCCGCCCGCCACGAAGAGCCCGGCACCGGCCTCAGTGCAGGCCGCGCCGTCCGCCCGAACGACGCTTGCGACGCGAGCGCTTGCCCTGCGTTATCGCGGGCATCCCGTCCGGCAGCGCACCCGCGGCGAGCGCCACGGTGGTGGCGAACCGGCCCTCGCCGGTCCGGATGGCGACCGCCCGGCGGTGCCGGCGGATGCGCAGCACACAGACGAGGAAGAGCAGACCGGCCACCGGCACGCTGATCCGGGCCAGCCCGACGCCGACCGGCTGCGGGTAGGTGTCGCCGCAGATCCGGACCGCGCCCGGGTCGTCGGCGGCGTGCTCCAGGCAGATCGCGTCGCCGACCTTGGTGCCGTCGGCCAGCGGCAGCGCGGCGGCGGTGTGCGACTGGCCGGCGGCCCGGTAGTTGACGGTGGAGTACGAACCGCCACCGGTGGGCAGCTGGGTGACGACGCCGTCCACTCTCACCGGGTGCGCGCCGATCCGGTCGGCCTGCTCGGCCTGACGCCAACCGAGCAGGCACATGCCGACGGCCAGCACGGCGCTGAGCACGGCGGTGAGGTACCAACCACGGCCCAACCGCGGGGAACGCGGCGGGGGGACGGTCGCGGATCGCATGGTTCCTGTCCTGGCTTGCCTTCAGGGCCTGGGACTGGGCCCCGCCACCCGCGGGGGCGGGCGGTGTGTGGTGAGGGTGCGGAGTGAGCTGTCCGGGATCGTATCCGCTGGCGGGCCCTCAGGTCACGGCGAAGGGTGAATCAGACGATATGGCCGAACACCGAGTTCGGCAGCACACGAAGGAACTCCCGTGTGCTGCACGGGATTCCGGCTACCCGCGGGTAGCCGACAATCAGTGCCCCCGGAAGTCAGGTCCCGGCAATCACAGCCCCCGGCGCTCACCATCCCCCAGCACACAGCACCCAGCAGCACCCCAGCACCGAGCACCCAGCACCCAGCACCCAGCACCCACGACACTCCGCACCCCAGCACCGCCTCCGCATCCAGCGACGCCCACCGACGCCCACCGACGCCCACCGACGCCCACCGACGCTCAGCGACACGCCCACCGACGCGCTCAGCGACGTCGATAGACCAACCGCCCGGCCAGCACGGTGGCCAGACAGCCGCCAGGACGCGGCTCGCCCGCACCAACGGCCGCCGTGCTCGCGAGCCGCGCGAAGACCGCGAAGTCGGCCGGCCCGTCCACCGCCAGCCGGCCGTGCACCGCCGCCGCGAGCGGCAGCACGGCGAGCGGGTCCAGCGGTCCCTCCCCACCCACAGGACCCTCAGGACCCACAGGGCTCGCAGGACCGGGCAGCGCGGTCAGCCCCGAGCGGGCCACCGCCGTCCGGACCGAGGCGCGCTCGAACGGCCCGGCTACCGCGGTCACCCCGCACCCGAGCATCCGCTGCAGCCCGCGCCGGGCGCTCGCACCGCAACGTGCCTCGTCCGTCGCTTCGGACAGCCCCCCGGAGACGGGCGTGTCCCCGACCCCCTCACGCGGGTCCGGGTGGTACGCGCGCTCCAGGAGCCAGTGCCCGTACGGATTGCGCAGGCCTGGCGTGAGCAGGCCGTCGCCCCAGTCCCGCAGCCGCGCCCCGGGGTGGGCGGCGGCCAGCCCGGTGTACGGGCCGAGGGCGGCGATCCGCCCGTCGCGCACCAGCACCGCCCCGTCGGAGAACGACGGGGCGGTGGGGTCTGCCGGATCGGGCAGCACGAGGGCCGCCCGGTGCAGGGTCAGCACGGCGGAGAGGCCGCCGTGACGGCGGGGCCGGCACGGCGCGGGGTCGGTACGACAGCCTGGGTCGGCACAGCTGTACGGCCTCAGCCGTTGTTGAGGATCTTCAGCTCGGGGTGGGCGGTGCCGCCCTCGATCGCGGTGGAGGCGATGTGCGAGGCGACCCGCGGGTCGACCGGGTCGTCGGCCGGGTCGTCCA
>NZ_JBVHHB010000022.1:0-177754 GCF_055561295.1 Kitasatospora sp. NPDC022785
CCTCGCCGCCCAGGGCCCCGGCGCCTGGCCCGTCTGCTCCGTCAAGGCCGGCCTCACCAAGTAACACCCCACCGGCACCAACCAGGCGGCACCCCGGCCGGCACCCCACCAGCCAGCCCGCCACCCCGACGTCCACCCGACGTCAGCCCCACGACAACGCCGCTGCACCCGACCGAACACCCACGGTCCGGGACAGCGGCGTCGCGGCGTTCCAAGCACCTACCGGGCCGCACGGACACCGGCACCGGGCAAATAACCCGTCGCGGTGCGGCAGTTGCTGTGGCAGGGTGCGGGCGGGTCCCGGAATCGCCGGCCCCGGCCCGGAGCCGATCAGCGTCTACCGTGGGAGCGCCCGATGACGATGCCGCCACGCATGGTCCCCCTACTCCAGCAGTACGACTTCGCCCGCGGGCGCCTCGCCGACCGCCTGGCCGGACCGGTCGTGAACAGCGGCAACGGCACGGACGTCCCGGTCGGTGCGATGACGGACGACGAGTACCTGTGGGAGCCGGTCGCCGGCTGCTGGTCGGTCCGGCGCCACGCCGACGGTCCCGGGGCACGCGCGACCCTGCTCGTCGGCAAGGGCCCGTGGGGCCGCGACACCGCCCCCGCCCCGCACCCGGTGCCGCCGCCCTTCACCACCCTGGCCTGGCGGCTCAGCCACCTCACCGAGATGCTCGCCCTCCGGGCCGACCACACCGGTGGCAGCCGCGCGCTGACCCGCGAGGACCACCCGGTGGCCGGCGACGCGGCGACCGCGCTCGCGGCCTTCGCCGCGGCGGCCGACGCGTGGCGGTCGGTCCTGGTCGACGCCGACGACAAGGCGCTCGACACCATCGGCCACAGCGCCTACCCCTACGGCAGCGACCCGGAGGACCCGTTCCGCGAGACGGTGTGGTGGGTCAACCAGGAACTGCTCCATCACGGCGCCGAGATCGCCCTCCTGCGCGACCTCTACCGCGAGCGGACCCGGCCCGCGGTCTGACGCCGGCGGGCCCGACGGGCTATGCCGGACGGGGCGGGAGCGGCAGCGGAAGGGCGGGCAGGCCGTCGATGCTGGTACCGACGTACTGCTTGCCCTCGCAGTAGGTGTTGAACTCCTCCTCCGACTTGCGGTCGAAGTACTGCACGTGCAGGTCCCGGTCCGAGCGGTACTCCATCAACGGCACCGCGAATCCGCAGGAGTCGCTCACCCGGTCGGCCTTCACCAGGACGATCGCCCGCAGCGCCGAGCCGTCCGCCCCCGGGTCGAAGTGCCCCAGCAGTCCGGCGAACCTGGTGTCGTCCCGGAACACCGCCTCGCCCTGCCCGTGGACGCGCACGACGGTCGGCGGACCGTCAAAGGAGCACCACATCAGCGTGATCCGCCCGTTCTCCCGGAGATGGGCAATGGTCTCCGCCGTCGAACCGCCGAAGTCCAGGTAGGCGACGGTGAGTTCATCGATCACCGCGAGCGTGCCCGACCTCCCCTTGGGCGAGACGTTGACATGGCCGTCGGCGGCGAGTGGCGCGGTCGCGACGAAGTAGACGGGCTGGCGCTCGATGAACTCCCGCAGGCGGCCGTCGATCTTCTCGTATGTCTTCCCCATGACGGCGATTCTGCCCCATCCCGGATAGTAAGAACACGGCTCTCGTATGCCGAGACGCGAGGCGGAGCAGGCACCACCGGGACGCGGGTCGGGGCGGGGTCAGGACGCAGGTTGGGCACCCCCGGGCGCCCGGGTCGGGACCCAGGCAGCGCCGGATCGGCGCAGGAAACGGCGAGTGCCCTCGCACGCATCGGCGCGCGAGGGCACTCTCACCGAGCCCTGCCGGTCACCGCATCATGTACACGCTGTCCATGAACTCGATGATCTGCTGGTCCGTCAGGCGCTGGCCGTTGCGGTGGCCCATGGCCAGGTCGGCCTCGCTGATCATGCCGACCAGCCGTTCGCCGTCGATGACCGGGATACGGCGGATCTGGTGCTGCTCCATCTTCTTCAGCACCATGTCCATGCCGTCCTCCGCACGGACGCAGTGCAGATGGCCGGCCAGCTCCATGGCCATCATGCCGGCCGGGTCCTTGCCCTCGGCAATACATCGCACGACGATGTCACGGTCGGTGATGATGCCCTTCAGCTTCTGGTCGTCACCGCAGATCGGAAGAGCGCCGACGTTCATGTCGCGCATCATCATGGCGGCTTCGGCCAGAGTCTGGTCGGCACGGATGCACTGGGCGCCGGTGTGCATGATGTCTCGGGCAGTGGTCACTGGGACTCCTTGTCAGGTCCGCCCCCGAATACCGGGTGTTCCGGTGCGATCACCATAAGCAACACCTTCACCGCTCGCGAGCCCGCGAGCAGACGGGACGGCCGGGCCGGCGCCGTCCCGGGCGGCCGATACTGGGGAGGTGACGCAGGAACTCGCCGACACGGTCGACGAAGCCGTCCGGAGCCGGCCCGCCACGGCTCTGCGGCCGTACGTCGCCTGGTACTCCGGCTATCGCCAGCGCGGCATCGCACCCGCCGTGCACCGCGGGCTGCCCTCGCCGTACCTGACCTTCATCCTCACCCTGGACGAGCCGCTCACCGTCGCCGGGCACCCGGATCCGGCCCAGCCGGCCGACAGCTACGCGACGCTGCTGGGCGGCCTGCACACCTCCCCGGCGCTGATCACCCACGACGGCCGGCAGTCCGGCGTCCAGATCGCCGTGCACCCGCTGGCCGCCCGAGCGCTTTTCGGCCTGCCGGCCGGCGAGCTGGCCGGGGTGGACCTCCCGGCCGACGCGGTGCTCGGACGGGCGAGCGCACTGCTCCAGGAGGCGCTCCAGCAGGCCGGCGGCTGGCCGGAACGGTTCGCCGCCCTCGACGGCGCACTGCTGCGGGCCGCGCGCCCCACCGGGAACGTCCCGCCCGAGGTCGCCTGGGCCTGGCAGGCACTGCGGCGCAGCGGCGGGGCCCTACCGGTCTCGGCGCTGGCCCGGGAGACCGGGTGGAGCAGTCGGCACCTTCAGGACAGGTTCCGCCGCGAGACCGGGCTGACCCCGAAGGCCGCCGCCCGGGTGATCCGGTTCGACCGCGCCCGGCGGCTGCTCGGCGCGCCCGGGCCGGTGCCCCGGCTGGCGGAGCTGGCCGCGCGCTGCGGCTACTTCGACCAGGCCCATCTGGCCCGCGAGTTCCGTGCGCTGGCCGGCTGTGCGCCGAGCGTGTGGCTGGCGGAGGAGGGCCCGGACGCGGCGAAGTTCCGAAACGTCCAAGGCGGGGCGGATGCGGCGGCGCCAGAGTGGGAGCCGTGACAACCGCTCCGGTTCGCCACAGCCGCTCCGAGGAGGACTGCCGCCATGGACACCAAGACTCCCGCCCCGCAGGTCTGGCCCAGCCTGCGTGCCCGTGACGCCCGGGCCCTGATCCGCTTCCTGGTGGACGCCTTCGGCTTCCAGGAGGTGGTCGTGTACGGCGAGGGCGACCTCGTCGCGCACGCCGAACTGGCCTGGCCGGAGGGCGGCGGCGTGATGCTCGGCTCGGACCGCCCCGACCCCGAAGGCGCCGAACCCTGGCCGGGCCGGCCGGGCGGCTTCACGGCGTACGTGGTCACGGCGGACCCGGACGCGGTGCACGCGCGCGCCGTCGCCGCCGGGGCGCGGATCACGACGGAGCCGTACGAGACGGACTACGGCTCGCGGGACTTCGCGGCCGCCGACCCGGAGGGCAACCGCTGGTACTTCGGCACCTACCCGGGCGCCCCGCGCCCCTCGGCCGGCTGAGCCCCGTGCCCCGGCGCACGCGGGCCGGCACGCGCCCGGCGCCGCGGGAGTCGCCCGGCCACGGGGGTGTCGGCCGGCCGGCCCCGGCCCCCCGGACGGGCGCAGGCCTACCTTGCCCCGGCGAGGAGCCGCCAAGCCCCGCCCCGAGCCGCCCGGCGCTGCTCGGGCCGTCACCGCCCTGCCGGGGGACGGCCGAGGACGACCGGGAGGGCGGACTGCGGGGCAGGCGGGCAGACTGGCTGCGCGGGCCCGGCGAACAGGCGCGGCGGCCCGACGCAGCTCGGAGGCGGCCATGCCGCAGATGGTGGTGGACGGGCGCACGCTCGCGCTCTCGCACCTGGAGAAGGTGTACTACCCGGACACGGGCACGCTCAAGGGCGAGGTGCTGCGCTACTACGCGGCCGTGCACACCGCGCTGCTGCCGCACCTGCGCGACCGTCCGGTCTCCTTCCTGCGCTGCCCGGACGGGGTGGACGGCGAGGTCTTCATCGCCAAGAACCCGCCCGCCGGAACGCCCTCCTGGGTGCGCACCGTGGAGGTGCCGAGCAGCAGCGGGGACCTCCGGCAGGTGGTGCTGGACGACGGCGCGGCGCTGCTCTGGGCGGCCAACCTGGGCTGCCTGGAGCTGCACGTGCCGCAGTGGCACGCCGCCGCCCCCGCGCTGGCGGACCGGCTGGTCCTGGACCTGGACCCGGGCGAGGGCGCGTCCGTGCTGACCTGCCGGACGGTGGCGGTCCTGCTCCGCGAGCGGCTGGCGGCGGACGGGCTCGACTGCTGGGTGAAGACCTCCGGTTCCAAGGGCCTGCACCTGCTGGTGCCGCTGGAGCCGACGCCGAGCACCCGGGTCTCCGCCTACGCCAAGGCACTCGCGGCCTCGCTGGAGGTGGCGCACCCGGACCTGGTCGTGCACACCATGGCGAAGGCGCGGCGCACCGGGCGGGTGCTGGTGGACTGGTCGCAGAACTCCGCCAAGAAGACCACCGCCGCCCCCTACACCGTGCGGGCGCGTGCCCGGCCGACGGTGTCCACGCCGCTGTCGTGGGCGGAGCTGGAGCGGGCCCGTTCGGCGGAGGAGCTGGTCTTCACGATCGCCGAAGTCCCGGGGCGGCTGGCGGAGTCCGGTGACCTGTTCGCCCCGCTGCTGGACGCGGACCGGGCCCGCCCTCTCCCGGCGGCGCCGGCGCCGTCTCCCGCCGCTGCCCCGGCCCCCGCTGGCCCGGCCCCCGCGGCCGCTCGCTCGCCCCTGGTGCTGGACCCGCCCGTCGAGGTGATGCGCCCGGCCGCCGTCGCCGCCGTCCCGCCACCGGACGGGTTGGGCGGCTCGGGTGTGCTGTACGAGCTCAAGCTGGACGGTTTCCGCTGCGTGGCGTTCGCGCGCGGGGAGCGGCCCCCGTATCTCCAGTCACGGTCCGGGCGGGACCTCACCGCCGAGTTCCCGCCGATCGCCGCCGCCGTCGCGCGGCTGCCGGCCGGGCTGGTGCTGGACGCGGAGCTGGTCGCCTGGCGCGGCGGACGGTTCGCGTTCGAGGAGCTGCTGCGTACCCGGCAGGCCCGGGCGGCCGATGACACGGCGCTCGGGCTGATCGCCTTCGACGTGCTGGCGCTGCCCGGGCGGGACGTCCGGAGGCTGCCGCTCACCGACCGGCGCCGGCTGCTGCTCGCCGCCCTCGCCGACGTGCCGCCGCCGGTCCAGCCGGTGATGGCCACGACCGACCGGGCCGAGGCGCTGGCGTGGATGGAACAGCTGGCCGACACGGGGGTGGAGGGGCTGGTCTGCAAGGCCGCCGGCTCCTCGTACCGGCCGCGCGGCGCCGGCCAGGTCTGGGTCAAGTACCGGCGCAGCGACACCCTCGACGCGACCGTCCGCGCCGTCGTCGGGACGGCCGCCCGGCCACGGGCGCTGGTCCTGGAGCTGGCCGACGGCCGGGTGCTGCTGTCCTCCCCGCAGCTGACGCCGGCACAGGCCCGGCAGGTCGCCGAGGCGGCGCAGGGGCGGCTGGGCGCACCCGTCCGCGATCCGGACCACGGGACGCTGCGGCCGCTCACCGCGCTGCTACGGGCCGAGGTGACGGTCACCGGCCGGCCGCCGACGGCGGCCTTCGTCCGCCTGCGCGGGGACTGAACCGGGCCCCCTCGCGAGCGTCCTGACGCTGCTCAGGGCTCCTCTGGACCGGGGGACCCGGAAACGTGGCGCGACGGTGCGGGCTCGTGCGCCGTGGGCCACGGCGGGCGGGACTTCGCGCGCGGCGCGTGCGCGGACTCCGTGACCAGGGCGTCGTTGAAGGCCGGGAGGTCGGCCGGCTTGCGGCTGGAGATCAGGACGCCGGGGCCGTCCCGGCAGATGTGCACCTCCTCGTCCACCCAGTGGGCGCCCGCGTTGACCAGGTCGGTGCGGATGCTCGGCCAGGAGGTCAGCGTCCGTCCGCGCACCGCGTCCGCCTCCACCAGCGTCCACGGCCCGTGGCAGATCACGGCGACCGGGCGGCCGGAGGTGCAGAAGGCGCGGACGAAGGCCACCGCGGCCCGGTCCGTCCGGAGGTGGTCGGGGTTGGCGACGCCGCCCGGCAGGACGAGGGCGTCGTACCGGTCGGGGTCCGCCTCACCCACGAGGTCGTCCACCGGAAAGGTGTCGGCGCGGTCCAGGTACTTGAAGGCCTGCACCCGCCCGGGCCGGGTGGAGAGCAGCCGCGGCGTGCCGCCCGCCTCGGCCACCGCCTGCCAGGGCGAGGTCAGTTCGACCTGCTCGACGCCCTTCGGCGCGACCAGGAAGGCGACGGTGCGGCCGGTCAGGGTCACCAGTGGCATCGGCGCTCACCCCGCCGGGCGCCCGTTCCCCGCCAGGTGCCCGTTCCCTGCGTCGTGCCCGTTCCATGCCAGGTGCCCGGTCTGGGCGAAGTGCTGGTCGAGCGCCGTGCGGCCGTGCGTGCCCAGGTCGCCCGGGGTCAGCTCGACGGCGGCGGGCGGCGGCGCGGAGCGGACACGGGCGCGCGGACAGTCCAGGTGGACCACCAGCTCCAGGTGGTCGATCCGGGCCACCAGCCCCACCGGGACCAGCAGCCGGGTGCCCTGCACCCACGGCCCGGCGTCGACCAGCAGGTGGTCGCCGGCGTCCTGCTCGACCCGGCCGAGCGGGCCGTCCGTCGCCTCCACCTCGTAGCCGACCAGGTTCAGGTCGGCGGCATGGTGGGAGCCCGGCCGGTACTCCCACAGGTCGGTCGTCATGGCACTCACGCCTCCGGTTGGTCCCACGGGCGTCGTTCCCCGTGTTCACCGCGTTCGGGGCGGTCACCGCGTTCGCCCCGGTCACGGCCCCCGCCGCCGAGGAGGTCCGTGCCCTCGGCGTCCAGCAGGCGGCCCGGACGGCGTCGGCGCAGCAGGACCGCCACGGCGGCCGCGATACCCACGCTCGCCGCCCAGACCAGCGCGACGGCGGTCAGGACCGGCGCGGTCGGGGTGCGCACGCCGATGCTGAGGCAGATCGCGCTCATCACCAGCGCGGTCATCAGCACCCCCGGCGGGAGCTTGCGCGCCACGCGGCGCAGCACGACCCGGACCCGGCTCGGCTGTTTGGCCCCCATCGTGCTCAACCGTCGATCCAGGCGCGTGTCCTGGCGCAGATCGGACTCGATCTCGTCCAGGAGCCGCCGTTCCCGGCCGCTCAACGCGGGTCCGTCCATCTCGGTCACCTCCGACCCGTCCGGTGACGTCGTTCTCACATCCGGGCGGTTGCCCGGTTCGGGTGTGCCCTAACCGCTCCGGCCGGCCGGTACGGCCCGGGCCGTCGGACGGCAGCCGCCGAAGGCCCTGGGTCGGGCCAGCAGGCTGTCGTCGAGCACGTTCAGAAGGGCGGCGGTGTCGCGGTGCACCTCGGCCGCGCCGGCCGCCCGCAGTTCAGGACCGTTCGCGCCGCCGGTCTCCAGTGCGACGCACGGCACGGCGGCACTGCGGGCCGCCCGTACCTCGGCGACGCTCCCGGCGACGAACACGGCGTGTGATGCGGCACCGTCCACCAGGTCGAGGGCGGCACGGACGGGGTCGCCGCCCGGGGCGGTCACGGCGAGCACCGGCGCCCCGGCCGGACCGGGCCCGGTCAGCACCACCGTCCAGCCCCGCGCGGCGCACTCCCGCAGCAGCTCGGCCTCACCCGGCGCGGGGGCGGGACCGGTCGCGCTGCGGGGCAGCGCCCCACGCCAGTCGGTACCGAAGAGTGCCGCCGAGATGACCGTCATGGCCCACCGTTCCCGTTGCCGTGCCACGCACGGGCGCGCCCTTCCAGACTAGGCCCCCACCCCCGTCCCGCGCCCGGCCACAGCGCCCCTCCGGGGAAGTCGGCGGGGCCGGCGCCCCGGGCACGCGGGCCCCCGCCTCCGCCCCGGCCCCGCACGGAGGGGGCAGGCTGTGTCAGGGCCCGTGGTGGATGCGCCGCGCCGGCCCCCGACGGCTCGCAGCGTGGGCACCGCGTCCTCGCCGAACCGCTCCGGGAGTCCCGCCTGCCCACGGCCGGCCGGCTACGAGGGCTCGGGGTCGGTGGCGAGCCGGGCGTGCAGGTGCTCGTCGTGGTACTTGCCGTCGCCGAACCGGTGCGAGGCTCGCAGGGTGCCCTCGGCGGGGTAGCCGCAGCGATCGGCGACCCGGCAGGAGGCGTCGTTGCCCACCGCGTGGGCGATCTCGATCCGGCGGGCGCCGGCCGTGGCGATGCCCCAGCTGGTGACGGCCCTGGTCGCCCGGGTGGCGGCGCCGCGGCCGCGGGCGCCGGGCCGCAGCCAGTAGCCGATCATCGCGAGGCCGTCGGCCCGGTCGACCCAGCGCAGTGCGACGTTGCCCAGCAGTGCGTCGTCGGCGGCGTCGAGGACGGCGAAGGCGGCGGTGTTGCCGCTCTCCCAGCCCGCGTCGCAGCGGTCGAGGTACGCCTCGGCGGCGGCCTCGTCGGTGGTGCGGATCGGGTTCCACAGGGCGATGGCCGGGTCGGCCGCTGCGGCGACCAGGCCGGGCACGGCGCCGCCGCGGACGAGGGTCTTCCGCCCCCAGGGGCGCAGGACCAAGTCCCCCAGGTCGAGCGTGACGGGGACGAAGGAGCGCTGGTCGGGGGTGGAGTCAGCGGTACTCATCCGCTTTTCCTATCCCGGTTACCGGCGGGTGCGCCAGCGAATTACCCGAGCCCGGAGCGCGGCGGCGGTGGGCCCGCCTGGAAGGCGCGGCGACGGGCCTTCGGCAGGGCCGCGGCAGGCCTGCCGGGAGGCCACCGCGGCGGGCGCCGGCGCGCTCCCGTGCGTTTTCCCAGCGCGCTCCCGTGCGTGCCCGCGCCTTCCCGTGCGTTCCCCCCTGAACAGGCCGGTGGCCGGGGGCGTGCACCCCCGGCCACCGGCCGCACCCACCCGTACGAACGGGCGTCAGATCCGCGCGAGGTACCCGTTGTCGACCAGCCAGAGCACGTTCAGCCGGGCCGGGCCGTTCGGCACCAGGGCGGCGTCGAGCTGGTACTGGAAGCCGTAGCCGGGCTGGCCGAACCAGGGCGCGATCGGGCCGGCGTGCACCTTGAACGGCTTCAGCACCTTGTAGTCGTGGTAGTTGCAGCCGGCCGCCGGGTTGCTGTCGAGGCTCTGCGGCGGGATCGAGCGGCTGGCGTAGGGCAGGCCCTCGGGGGCGAGGAAGGAGCCGTACTCGCTGCCGAAGCGGTCGATGTTCTGGTTCGGGTAGAGGGTGATCTCGAACTCGATCGGGGTGCCGTCCGGCAGCGTGACGTAGCCGTTGGCCGGCGGGTAGATCCAGCCCGGGCTGCCGTTGTTGGCGGTGGGGCTGTAGTAGGTGGCGAGGAACTTGTCCTCGGAGAGGTTGCCGGTGCGCTTGTAGCCGATCAGCTCGCGGCCGACCGGGCCGGTGGTCGGCAGGTCCTCGGGGCCGAGGCGGGCGTCGCCGTGGTAGTCGGCGGCCGAGCACTCGTCGGAGGGGGTCGTGGTGGCGGCCCCGGCGGTGGCCGCGTCGGCGGCGGCAGGGAGGGCCGGGGCGAGCAGGGCGACGACCGCGGCGAGCGGTGCGAGGAACAGGCGAAGGCGAAGGCGCACGATGTCTCCGTCGTGTCAGCGTCATGGCGACCGGGGGATGATCCGTCACCCTCCGTGTCCAGGTCGGCACCCAGGCAAGCGGATCACCTGACCCCCCGTCAACAGGACGGGCCCGGAGAACCACTGCTTTCTCCCGTTTCGGCCGACCCGCCCATGCCGGATCCCGGAGGCGCACAGGGTGGAGGGCCGCGAACCCTCCGGGGCACGCGCCCGCCATCACGAGCCTCCGGCCCGACCGTAACGAAGCTGTTCCGGGTGCCACGCGCCACGTTGACACCCCGTCAGGCCGACCGGACCATCTCGGATACGGCCGGGCCGCCGGGTCACGGCCGTACCGAACCCGGGGGTGGTCAGTGATGGCGAACCAGATGCACCAGTGGAATTCCGAGCGGATGCCGAGCTCGATCAGGTGGGCGGTCGCGGGGGTCTGGGTTCATGCCGTCCTCAACGGCCTCGCCGGGCTCCTCCTCTTCGCGCTGATGAGCGGCGAGGACGGGGAGGGCGTCGGGCTGGTCCGGTTCGTCGCCGTCCTGTCGATCATGATCGCCGTCGTGCTCGGCTTCTGCGCCGCCCTGGCCCCGCGCCGGGCGGGCTGGACCAGGATCACCGTGCTGGTGATCGAGTGGCTCTCGATCATCTCCGGCGTTCTCCAGCTCTTCTCCGGCACCATCGTCGCCCTGGCCGGCCTCGCCGTCGCCCTGCTGATCGTCACGGCCTTCATGTCACACGAGGGCAGGCGGTGGTTCAACGCGTAGCGATCTGGCGCCACGTCAGGACCGGCTGCTGGGGGCCAGCTTGCCGAGGACGTGCAGCAGCCGGTCCAGCGCGTCACGGGAGTTCGGCTCGGTCAGGTTGACCATCAGCCGGAAGGCCACCTTGAGCAGTGCCGGGTGGCCGAGGCCGAGCGCTCCGGCCGCGCCGAGCAGCCGGGGGCGGCCCAGCACGTCGGCGGCCAGCCGGCCGAGCGCGAAGTAACCGTCGTAGGCGGCGCGCAGCGCCTGGGGGTAGGCGCGCAGGGCGAGTTCACGGCCGCGGTCGGTGCGCCTGGCCAGGGCCTGGACGATCGTCTCGGCGGCGTACCGGCCGGACTCCATCGCGTAGGCGATGCCCTCGCCGGTCGCCGGGCTGACCGTGCCGCCCGCGTCGCCGATCAGCAACAGGCCGTCGGCGTAGTGGGGTTGGCGGTTGAGGCCCATCGGAAGGGCGGAGCCGCGGACGGGCTCGGTGACGCCCTCGGGGGTGAAGCCGTACTCGGGCGGAAGGTCGGCGCACCAGCGGCGGAGCAGGTCCCGCCAGTCCACCTCGCGGGCCACGGCGGCGGTGTCCAGGACGCCGAGGCCGACGTTGGCGGTGCCGTCCCCCATGCCGAAGACCCAGGCGTAGCCGGGCAGCAGGCGCCGGGCCGGGTCCTTCGGGTCGCGCAGGTCGAGCCAGGCCTCCAGGTAGCGGTCCTCGTGGCGCGGGGTGGTGAAGTACGTCCGGTACGCGACGCCCATCGCCCGGTCGGTGCGGCGGTAGCGCTTCATGGCGAGGGACAGCCGGGTGGAGTTGCCGTCGGCGGCGACCACGAGCGGCGCGTGGTAGCTGACCGGCGTCCGCTCCTCACCGAGGCGGGCGGTCACCCCGGTGATCCGGCCGGTCCGCTCGTCGACCAACGGGCCCGCCACGTTGGCCCGTTCGACCAGCCGGGCGCCGGCGGAGGCGGCCCGGCGGGCGAGCAGTTCGTCGAAGTCGGCCCGCCGCCGGACCAGTCCGAACGACGGAAAGGCCGAAAGCTGCGGCCAGTCCAGCTCCAGCCGGCGCTCTCCGGCGACCAGGCGCAGCCCCCGGTTGTGCAGCCAGCCGGCCTCCTCGGAGACGTCGATGCCCAGATCGACCAGCTGCTTGACCGCACGCGGCGTCAGGCCGTCGCCGCAGACCTTCTCCCGGGGGAAGGCCGACTTCTCCAGAAGCAGCACGTCGAGCCCGGTGCGGGCGAGGTGGTAGGCGGCGGTGGAACCGGCCGGTCCCGCGCCCACCACGATCACATCGGCGTGGTCCGGCCCGCGTCCGGGCTCGACGTCGGTGGACAACTGCTGCTCTGGGCCGGGCATCAGGCAACTCCCACGGGTCGGATCGGCTGCGGACTCGCGGTCACCGACGATAGGGACCGCAGCCGCCGCGCCGCGCCCCGACACGCGGACCCCGCCCCGATGACCGGTCGATACCGGCCATCGGGGCGGCGGTCGGCACCCGTGCGGGGTGCACGGAACGCCCGAGGGGGTCAGAGGCCTCCGTTGACGACCGCGCTGGAGACCGAGCCGCGGTGCAGGTTCCACTTGGCGAGAATCCTGTCGTACTCGCCGCTGTGGATCACCTCGTCGAGCGCCTTGGCGATGATGTCGCGCAGGGCGGTGTTGTCCTTGGCGACGGTGATGCCGTACGGGCCGGCCTGCAGGAAGTTGGTACTGGCCAGCTGGAACGTTCCGGCGCGGCCCGGCTGGGTGGTGTTGTACTGGGCCACCGGGTAGTCGTTCAGATCGGCGGCCGCGGCGCCGGAGGCGACCTCGGCGAGCGCCTGCTCGTCGGTGTCGAAACGGTGGATCTGCAGCTGCTTTCCGGTTCGCAGGCAGGCCGCCGTCTGCCGGGTGGCCAGCTCGTCCTGCACGGTGCCGCGCTGGACGGCCACGACCCGACCGCAGAGGCTCTCCAGCGAGGAGAGGTTCAGCGGGTTGCCGGACTTGACCACCATCGACGTGCCGGAGCCGAAGTAGTCGACGAAGTCGACGCCCGCGTCGGCCTGGTGCCCGTCGTCGGCCGCGCCGAGCTGGCGCTGCTTGGTGTCGATCACGGCCGACATCGCCAGGTCGATCTGCTTGGACTGGACGGCCGGAATCAGCTTCTCGAACGGCATGTCGGTGAACTCGACCTTCACCCCGATCGTGGTGCCGAGCGCCTTGGCGAGCTCCGGGTCGAGGCCCTCGGGCGCGCCCGACGAGTCCTTGAAGTCCACCGGCGGGTAGTTGAGATAGGAGCCGATCTTGAGTACCCCGGCGGCCTTGACCGCTTTGGGGAGCCGGGCTTTCAGGTCGTCCTGGCTGCCGGGAGCCGGGGCGGCACCGCTGCCGCAGCCGGTGAGCAGCAGCCCTCCGGCGCCGAGCGCGGCGGCGGCGCGCAGGGGCCGGCAGGAGCGCCCGGAGGGGGGTGCGGGGGTGTGCGGGGGGACGGGTCCGGAGGCGGGTCCGGAGGCAGGTCTGGAGGCGGGTCCGGAGGCGGGGGTGATGAGGGTTCGGTGCATCGCGATGCGTCTTCTTCGCAGGTGAGGGAGTGCGTTCGGGGAGACGCCGCGCCTGAGGGCTGCCGGGGTACGCAGGGCGGACCACCTCGCCGTGTGCCCGGATGGGGCCGCCCCGGGGTGTGGGGGCGGCCGGTCGGCGGAGGTCCGCCGTCGAGGGCGGTCGGGGCCATCCTCGCACCCCTTGCCGCGGGCGGAGGAGGCGGGGCGACCAAGGGCACACTGCCATGCGGAGCGGCGCACGTCTCTCTCACATTCGGGTGATCTGATCGTTGCATGGGACTAAGTCGGACAATCACCTCGGCGGCATGGCAATCCGGCCAAATCTGCCTTGCGCCACCGTGGCGACTGCGGGACCTTAGGGCCTCTCGTGCGCCGTCACCCACCGTCACCGGCCGGGGCCCCGGCTGCCCGAGGGCTCCCCCCACCTGCCGTGCGGGCCTCCCCTGCCCGCCCTCCACGATGGACACCAGCATGCGCATCCGCTCCACCACGGCGAGATCCCTCGTCGCCGTCCCCACCGCCGCCGCCCTGCTGCTGCTCGCGCCGACCGCGCACGCGGCCGCCGGAGGCAAGCCCCCCAAGGGCAACAACGGCACCGTCAAGATCCACGACAGCGCGACGGGGCAGGAGGACAATCGCAACGAGCCCAAGGTCTGCACCTTCTACCTGGACTCCTTCGGCTTCGACCCCGGCCAGGACGTCATCTGGCTGATCGCCGACGTGCACGACAAGACCGAGACCGCGGTCGCCTTCGGCGACCTGCCGGTGGACGGCAAGGGCCACGTCCGCACCGAGGACATCAATCTGCCGGACGGCCACTACAAGCTGTACTGGGCCTCGGTCGAGCTGGTCGACGGAAAGCTGCCGGCCGAGCCCGAGCTGAACAACCCCAAGCACAAGGTGTTCAAGGTCGACTGCGGCGGCCGCACGCCCGCTCCCACCGGCAAGCCCTCGCCGAGCGCGACCCCGACCAAGACCACCTCCGCCTCGCCGAGCGCCACCACGACGCCGACCACGACGCCGTCGCAGACGCCCTCCGCGACCACCTCCCCCAGCTCCACCGGCAAGCCGTCGCCGTCCGCCACGCCCAGCACCTCGGCCTCGCCGAGTGCGAGCGCGACCGCCACCACGACCCCGTCGGCCGGCCCCTCGACGACGACCCCGGCCACCCCGTCGGCCACCGCGTCGGTCACCCCGTCGGCGACGCCGTCGGCCTCCGCGAGCACCTCGGCCACCGCCGGGACGGGCACCGAGGCCCCGGCTCCCACCGGCGGCCCGTCGACCGCCCCGACCGCGACCGTCCCGGTGCAGACCCCGCCCGCCGGCACCGTGGTCAACCCGGACAAGCCGCTCATCGTGCCCGCGAAGGCCAGCGTCCCGACCCCGATCCCCGGCACCGCCGCGGCCGGCAAGAGCCTCGCCTCCACCGGTAGCGACGGCAGCCTCCTGGTGGCCGGGGCCGGTACCGCGCTGCTGCTCGCCGGTGCGGGCGCCGTGGTCTACACCCGCCGCACCCGCCGCTCGTCCTGAACCCGCAGCGACCGGCACGGCCCGGCGCTGAGCCGGGCCTGAGCCGGGCCTGAGGGGGGCGGAGCCCGGACAGTGCGGGGGCGGGCCGGCGACCGACGGGGTCGCCGGCCCGCCCCCGCTGCCGGGCGCTCCGGTCAGGGGTTGACCGCCAGCACCACGTACGCCGCCAGCACCGCCAGGTGCACCGCGCCCTGGAGCGGGGTTGCCCGGCGTGGGATGACCGTCAGCGTGCCGACCGCGATGGTCAGCGCGAGCAGCACCAGGTGAGAGGGGCCGAGCCCGAGGACCAGCGGGCCGGAGAGCCAGGCCGAGGCGACGGCCACCGCCGGAATGGTCAGCCCGATGCTCGCCAGCGCCGAGCCGAGCGCCAGGTTGAGGCTGGTCTGCACCCGGTTGCGCAGGGCCGCGCGCAGCGCCGCGATGGTCTCCGGCAGCAGCACCATCAGCGCGATCACCACACCGACCACCGAGGACGGCAGCCCGGCCGAGTAGACGGCGGACTCGATGGTCGGCGAGACGCCCTTGGCCAGGCCCACCACCGAGACCAGTGCGACACCGAGCAGCGCCAGGCTGGTCAGGGCCGCCCGGACGGTCGGCGGCTCGGCGTGGTCCTCCTCGTCGAGGACCTTGCCCTCCGGCGTGACGGGCAGGAAGTAGTCCCGGTGCCGGAAGGTCAGGGTGGCGACGAACAGGCCGTAGAGCACGATCGAGGCGGTCGCCGCGAAGATCAGCTGGGTGGACGAGAACTGCGGGCCCGGCGAGCTGGTGGTGAACGTCGGCAGCACCAGGCTGAGCGTGGCGAGCGTCCCGATGCAGGCCAGCGCCGCGCCCGTGCCCTCGGCGTTGAACACCGCCACGCGGTACCTGAGCGCGGCGACCAGGATGGACAGGCCCAGGATGCCGTTGCAGGTGATCATCACCGCGGCGAACACGGTGTCCCGCGCCAGAGTGGCGGCCTTGTCGCCGCCGTCGGCCATCAGTGTCACGATCAGCGCCACCTCGATGACGGTCACCGCCACCGCCAGCACCAGTGAGCCGAACGGCTCCCCCACCCGGTGGGCGATCACCTCGGCGTGGTGCACCGCGGCGAGCACCGCGCCCGCCAGGAAGCAGGCCACCACGGCCACCACCCAGCCGGGCAGGTCCCGGTGCCAGGTCAGGACCAGAACGACGAAGGCCACCACCGGGACGACGGCGGTCCACTGGGTGGCGGCCGCGCGGAGCTTCGTGATCATGCGGCCGAGCATCGCATCCCGGCAGCCAGGCGGCCGGGCAACGCCGCCGGGGACCCTCGGCCGATGTGACCGGGCCGGTCAGCCGGGTGCGCGCCGGCCGGGGCGCGCCGGCCGGGGCGGCCAGCCGGGTGCGCGCCGACCGCGCCGGTCAGCCGGGTGCGCGCCGGCCACGCCGGTCAGCCTCCGTACTCGGCGAGGTAGCCGAGCACCCTGGCGACGTGCGCCTTCACCCGCTCGGGTACGCCGCCGGTGTCGGCGACGGTCTTGTCGCTGGTCCGGTACCCGGCCGTGACGAGGGCGGGCAGGTTGCCCGTCAGCCCCCGGTGCTTGAACTGCTGGTCGAGCCAGCAGACGTAGTTGCCCATCGAGGCGATCGCGTCCGCCGGGTCCATGTAGTCCTTCACGCCGTCGTGGTCGCCGTCCTGCGCCCAGGCGTTGAAGACGGCGGGCGTCCACATGGCGACGCCGTACTCGCCGGACTCGGGGTGGGCGGCCTTCGGGTCGAACCCGCTCTCCGCCTTGAGCATGGCGGCCACCAGCGCCGGGGTGATCTCCGGCTCGGGGCAGCGGCGGGCGGCGTCCTCGATCGGGCCGCGCAGCGCGGCGGGCACGTCGGCACCGGGCGGGATCGCGCCTGCCGGGACCGTACCGGCAGCCGCCGTGCCCGCCGAGACGGCCGGGACCGGCGCCGGGCGGGCGGTCCCCGTGGTGGTGGCGGGCTCCGGGGAGCCGGTGAGGGCGAGCAGGGCGGCGGCCACCACCGCCGTCCCGCCCAGTCCGCCCGCCCCGGCGAGCAGCCTGCGCCGGCGGGCCGGTCCGGTGGCAGCGTGCGACGGCCCGCCGGGACCGCCCGCTGCGGCCGTGAGCAGGGAGGCGAGGTCCGCCCGGCCCCGCGCCTCCCGGTCCGCGGCGAGGCAGGCCGTCACCACCGCCCGCCAGCGCGCGGGCAGCGCATCGTCCAGCCGCAGCGGCGCCGCGCCGCGCGCGTACGCCAGCGCGGCCAGCGAGCGGGCTCGGGCGGTGGCGCCGAGGAAGGGGTGCAGCCCGCCGGTGAGCAGCTGGTGGGCGAGGACGCCGAAGGCCCAGATGTCGGCGCTGGGCCGCAGGGCGACACCCCGGGCGCCGGTCCGCTCCGACCACCACTCGGGCGGCACGTGGTCGGGCGAGCCGAGCGGCGGGGCGTAGGCGTGGGTGCCCTCCAGTTCGGCGGTGAGGCCGAAGTCGGCGAGTTTGGCGGTGCCGTCCGCCATCAGCAGGATGTTGCCGGGCTTGAGGTCGCCGTGCACCCAGCCGGCGCCGTGCATGTGGGTGAGGCCGGCGCCGACCTCCGCGAGGATCCGCTCGGCCCCGGGGACGGGCTCGTGCGGACGGGCCGCGGCCAGGACGTCCTGGAGACTGCGGGCGGCGCGTTCCATCACCAGGGCCACCGCGCCGTCGAGCCCCGGGTGGGCGGGGTCGTCGACGGTGACGACGGCGAGGGTGCGGATCAGGTGCGGGTGGTCGGCGAGGCGGCTGAAACGCATCTCGCTGCGGGCGACCTGCGCCATGGTGCGGCGCTGGCCGGGGCTGAGCCGGGCGGGGCTGAGGAACTTGACAGCGGCGTCCGGGAGTTCGCCCTCCCCGTGGGCGGCGTAGACGCTGCCCCAGGCGCCGGCGCCGATCGGTTCGCCGGTGCGGTAGCCGGCCACGGGGTAGCCGGGCGGCACCGCGGGCGGCGGCTCCTCGGGCCCGTCCGGCCGTGGTGCGGCGGGCTGCGTGGGCGGTCGCACGGCGGGTTCAGCCGCCGCGCCGGGGCGGGAGCAGCGCCAGGTGCTCCTCCCGGACGAGGTCGAACCTCAGGGCCAGGGCCACGAGTTCCTCCCGCTTGCCGCCACCGCGCCCGGCCCCGTCCGGAGCCTCCTCCGGCGTCTCGCGCAGCCGGAGCTTGGTGGCCACCAGGTAGTCGATGTGGTAGTTGACGGCGGAGCGGGTGAGCCCGCGGCAGGACGGCAGGGCGCGCAGCCTGGTCACCACGTCGGTGGCGCCGGGGACGAGGGCGGCGGAGGGCGAGCGCAGCCGGGGTTCGCAGAGGGCCAGCAGGACGAGGAAGTACTTGGAGGTGGGGTCGAGGGCGAAAGGGCTCACCGTGCGCTCGCCTTCGCCGGCGCCGGACTCGCCGTCCAGGTAGGCGTGTTGCGGTGCGAAGACCTTGAAGGCGGCCGGTTCGCCGAGGGCGGGCAGCAGTACCCGGGAGAACTCGAACGGCACCGGCGCGCCGAGCCGGCCGGGCGCCACCTTGACGTGCTCCCCCGCGCCCTCCAGGTTCTCCACCACGTAGGTGGCGGAGGAGCTGAAGTTGGAGAGCCGCCAGTAGTCCTCGGCGGCGGTGATCTCGCCCGCGCGGCGCGAGACGCCCTGGTCGGTGAGGGGGATGGCGACGGGGCGGCCGGGCTCGCCGCGCCCGAACTCGGCCACCTCGCCCGGGCCCAGGTGCAGCAGCGCCGGCCGGGTGGAGCTCGCGGGCCGGGTGAAGCCACCGGACCGGGTGGGCGGTCCGCCGGGCGCGGGCCCCCAGGGGGGTTCGCGGCGGGCTTCGGGGCGGGGTTCGGGCAGTTGCACGATGACCGTTTCCATGCAGGCCACCTCCGTGGTTCGCGTCGATCGTAGCCGTCCGAACGGCCTCACGCCGGTCCGCCACCCGTACGAGTGAACACCCGTGGCGGAGCGGCACCGGACTGCCGCCCGGGAGGGTCAATCCGACGGTCCGGAGGAGGAGTTGGCGGCCGGTCGGACGAGCCCGGCCTCCTCCTTGAGGCGGAGGCCGCTCCTCCTCCAGGCCTGCGGGTCGGGCCGGTCGGCCGAGAGACGCGGCGGCACCCGGCTGCCAGGGTTACGGCCATGAACACCACCAACTCCCCTGACCAGGGCATGACTTCACCGACGGCCACCCCCGGGCGACGGGCCCTCCTGAGCGCCTCCGCGCTCGGACTGGCAGCCGCGGCCACGGCGGCCGGCACGCTGGGCGCCGCCGGGCGCGCCGAGGCCGCACCGCAGGAGAAGCGAGCGCCGCGCCGGTTCGAGGGCCGGACGGTCCTGATCACCGGCGCCACCTCGGGCATCGGCCGGGCCGCAGCGAGCGCCTTCGCGGCGGCGGGCGCCGAGGTCGGGTTCTGCGGACGGCGGGCCGAACTCGGCCGCCAGGTCGAGCAGGAGATCCGCCGCAGTGGCGGAGAGGCCTCCTACTTCCCGGCGGACGTCCGCGATCCGGCCCAGGTCGAACGCTTCACCGAGCAGGTCGCGGCCCGGTACGGCGGGATCGACATCGCGGTCAACAACGCCGGCATCGGCAGCGGCAAGCTGCTCCACGAGCTGACCGTCGCCGAGTGGGACGACGTGATGAACACCAACGCGCGTGGCGTCTTCCTCGCCGTCAAGTACCAGATCCCGCACATGCTGAAGGCCGGGCACGGGGTGATCGTCTGCACCGCCTCCTCGGCCGCCGAGCAGACCCGGCCGAACGGCGGCGCCTACGCGGCCAGCAAGCGGGCGATCCAGGGCATCGTCAAGGCGGCGGCCCTGGCCTACGGGCCTCGGGGCATCCGGATCAACGCGATCCTCCCGGGCACCACCGACACCGCGTTCGTCCGGCCGCCGGGCATCCCGGACGCCGACTGGGCGCGGTTCAAGCAGGCGTTCGGCCCGCTGAACGTCGAGGGGCTGGAGCGGATGGCCGAGCCCACCGAGATCGCCCGGGCGATCCTGGCGCTCGCCTCGGACGACTTCGCCTACCAGAGCGGCGCGTCCGTCCCGGTCGACGGCGGAGCGACGGCCGGGCGGCGGATGGTGCTGCCGCCGGCCGGCTGAGCGGTCGGCCACGGGCGCACAGGAGGAGCGACGCGGGGCGCACGGGAGGAGCGACGCGGGGCGGCTGGGGCGACCGGGGCGGATGGTCGTCATGGTTGCAGCATGTAGTTGAACAGTCACCTGGAGTGTGATGCAGCGCACATATGGCATGTCCACAATCTGTGCAAGACTCATCCCACCCAGTGAGATTCCCTTGATTTCCAAGGAGGTTCCTATCATGCACGCTCGGATCGCAGCTCTGATGGTCACAGTGGCAGGGATCACGGCGGCGACGGCCCTGCCGGCCGCCGCAGCCACGGTCACCGACGAGTCCGGCAAGGTGGCCTGCGCCACCGTCGTCAACCAGCCGTGCGCCTGGCAGGAGCGGGACGGCGGCGGCTTCATCGGCGTCGCGCAGGTGTCGGCCGCCGACCCGGCGCAGCTGACGCTGGTCCGGGTCGAGATCCGGACCCAGCAGGCCTGGGGCAGCCCGTGGGTCACCGTGGCTTCCGCGACCACCGTCACCCACGGGTCCGCCAAGGCCGTCACGCCGCGCGTGGTCACCAAGGACCTGCGGATGATCTGCGCCACCGGCGGCCCGGCTCTGGAGGCCGCGCAGCGGGTCACCACCTGTACCAGCCCGTTCTGATCCCGGCGGGGTTCTGAGCCCGGTGGGGTTCCGGGCCCGGTGCGGTCACTTCTCGGCGAGGTGCTGATCTCGGCGAGGTGCTCGAGGTCTGCGGGGTCCGTGGGGGATCCGTAGACCGAAGGCGGTTCGGGGGGCACGGGAGATCCGCTCCCCCCGAACCTCCCCGGCTCCGCCGGCAGCCACTCGGGAAGTTCCCAGCCCGCACTCAGGCCAAGGGCTCGCCGACAATGCGCCAACCTCCCGCCGAAACCCACCCGGAGCGTGCAACCCTCTTCGGAGCATGGGACTTTGCACTATCTTGGTAATTCGTGGAGCGGGGCGGGCCGCCCACCGGGCAGGCGCGCGCCGCACGGCGGAGTCTGACCGCGCACCGCGCTCCACCCCCGCCACGGCAGCACCGACGGGGACGAAGGGGGAGCGTGTCGATGCCCGAGGGGACCACGCGTTCGACCGGGGCCGACGGCGGCCCGACCATCAGCACGACCCGCCCGGGCACCGGCCCGGCTGGTCCCGGCACCGCCCCGGCTGCCTACCCGGCCGGCGGCCCGGCCGCCGGGAGAACCGCCCGGCCCCCCGCAGATCCGGACACCGCGGACCCGCGACCGGCCGCGGCACCACCACCGCGAGGCCGCCTGGCCGGCCGGCGCACCACCGTCGACGCCGTCCTGCGCAACTCCCCCGCGCAGCCGCTGTTCCGCCTCGCCGCCACCCGCCGGCTCGCCGTCCTCGCCTACCACGGCGTGGACGACCCGCGGACCTTCGCCCTCCAGATGGAGCGCCTCGTCCGGACCGCCCGCCCGGTCTCGCCGGCCGGGGTCGATCAGGCCGTCCGCTCCGGGCGGCCGCTGCCGCACCGCAGTGTGCTGGTCACCTTCGACGACGGCGACCGCAGCGTGCTCACCGAGGCCCTGCCCGTCCTCACCCGGCTCGGCATCCCGGCGGCCGCCTTCGTGGTCACCGAACTCATCGGCGGCGACCAGCCGTTCTGGTGGTCCGAGGCCGCCTTCCTGGCCGCCCACGGCGGCACCGCCCGCGCACTGGCCGGCTGCGCGCCCGGCGAGGTGGTGCGGCGGCTGAAGACGCTGCCCGACGCCGGCCGCCGCACCGCCCTCGCCGAGCTGCGCGAGAGCGCCCGGGCCCGTGCGCCCCGGCAGGAACAGCTCGGCCCGCAGGACCTGCTGACGCTCCGCCGGTCCGGCATCGCCATCGGCAACCACACCGCCGGCCACCCCTGCCTGGACCACTGCGACGACGACACCGTCCGGGACGAGATCACCCGCGCCCACAGCTCCCTGACCGGCTGGCTCGACGGCGAGGAGCCCACCGCCTTCGCCTACCCAAACGGCAACTTCGACCGGCGTGCCGACACCGTGCTGCGCCGGCTCGGCTACCGGGTCGGCTTCCTGTTCGACCACCGGCACGACCGGCTGCTGCCGCGCAGGCCACTGCGGATCAGCCGTCTTCGGGTGAACTCCACCACCAGCCGGGACAGGTTCGACACAATTCTCTCCGGGCTCCATCCGGCCGTGCACCGACTGCGCGGCGGAGCCTGACGAGGGCCGAGGGGGTTCTGGGTGGCACCTGGCGAAGCTACTGCGGCCGAGGCCGGGACGGTGACGCGGGCGGCCGCGCCCGTGCGGTACCGGAGCGCCGCACTCCCGGCCGACGTCCTGCACGGCTGGCGGGAGTTGGCGGCCGCCGACCCGGGCGGTTCGTGGTTCACCACGCCCGAGTGGGCGCTGGCCTGGTGGGAGACGCTCGGCTCGAAGCAGGGCGCCGGCGAGATCACGGTCTGGCGCGAGCCCGACGGCCGGGTCTCGGCCGTCGTCCCGCTGCTGCGCACCTGGCGCCGGCTCCACCCGCGCGCGCCGCTCGCCCTGCCCTGCCTGACCGTGCTCGGCTCCGGCCCCGGCGCCGCCGACCACTGCGGTTTCACCGCCGCACCCGAGCGCCGCGCCGAGGTCGCCGCCTGGCTCGGCCGGCGGGCGCGGCGCGCCACGCTGCTGCTCGGCGATCTCGACCCCGGGCAGGGCGGACTGCTGCCGCCCGGCGCGGTGGAGACCGGCCGCACCCCGTGCCCGCGCGCCGACCTCACGGCGGGGCCCGACGCGCTCGGCTCCCGGCAGTTCCGCGCCGACCTGCGCCGCTACGGCCGGAAGCTGGCCGCCGAGGGGATCACCTTCCGCTGGGTGGCACCGGCCGTCGGGGAGGACGAACTCGCCGAGCGGGTCGAGCTGTTGCACGCCGTGCTCAGGCTGCACCGGCAGCGGCGCGCCGCGCTCGGCCTGCCGACCACCTTCGACGCGGCCCGCGCACCGCTGCACCTGCGGCTGCTCGAACGCGCCGCCGCCACCGGGCGCGGCGAGGGCCCGGCCTTCCTGGTCGCCGAACGGGCCGGGGAGGTGGTCGGCGTGCTCTACGGCTTCCGGTGGCGGGACACCTTCGCCTACTACCAGATCGGCTGGGACCAGCGCTGGGCTCCGCTGCGGCTGGGCACCGCGGTGATCGCCGAGGCGATCCGGGCCGCCGCCGGCCAGGGCCTGGCCACTTTCGACTTCCTGCGCGGCACCGAGCCGTACAAGTACCGGTTCGACGCGGAGGACCGCGAGGACGTCTCCTGGCTGGTGCCCCACGGGCTCTCGGGCGCGCTGCTCGGCCTCAAGTACCGGGCGAAGGCGGCCCGTCAGGGCTGAGCACCCGCGGATCCGGTGCTCATCCCTGACGATGCGGCAGATCCGGCCACGGCCGGCTGGTGCGCGCCGCCCGCGGGGCCGGTGCGGTCCCGGCCTGCCCCGCGGCTGCGGCCCGCTCCGCCTCCTCGGCCGGCCGCCTGGTCACCGGCGCGGGGCCGGAGCTGGTGCGGACCGTCTGCGTCGCGGCCGGCACGCCCGCCCCGGCGGTGGCCGGCCGGGTGGCACGGGCGGCCTGGACGGCACCGGTGGCACGGGTTGCCTGGATGGCGGCCGCCATCGGGGCGCCGGCGCGGACTGCCGGTGACAGCAGCACTCCCGAAACGATCCCCGTCACCGCCGCGCGCCCCGTCGCCTCGGGCGCAGCACCCGCAGCCTCCCCCGCCCGGGGGGCGGTGGTCTCCAGCGAGTCCAGGCGCAGCACGAAGTTCGGATGGTCGGGGTGGCCGCCGGTCCAGTCGGCGTCCTTGCTGCGGATCTCCCGGGTGCGGGCGCCCGGGCCGAGGCTCTGCACCGGGCCGGGCCGCACGCGAACGTTGGGCCACCAGCGCCCGTCCCAGCTGTGCTCCAGCTCCAGCTCCCACTCGTCCTCCCGGACGTCCAGGAACTCGCCCACCCGACCGGACAGGATGCTGGTCCCGTACGAGGCCCGGATCACCGCCCGCTGATCGAAGGCGGCGTCCTTGCCGATGACCGTGATCCGCCACGGCCCGTCCATCCTCAGCACAGCCGGCCTCCCGAGGTCCTCCGCTGCACGGAGCCACCCGGCCCCGCACCTGCCTCAACGGGCCGGCGGCACGCACCGGTTCACCCCGTCCGCCCGCCCTCCTCCGGCGGGGACGGTCACCGCCGGCCCTTCAGCCAGCCGGCGAAGGCGTCCAGCGCGGGCTCCGGGTCCCGGCGGCCGAGACCGATCCGGAAGCGGTCGGCGGGGGTGGGGGTGAGGTCGGAGCGGTAGATGCTCGCCGGCAGCAGCAGGACGCCGGCCTCCTCGACCAGTGCGGTGCAGAACTCCTCCACCCCGTCCGGCCCGAGGTAGCGAGGGTAGGCGACGCAGCCGCCGTCCGGGGCCCGCCACTCGAAGAGGTCGCCGAAGGCGGCGAAGAACGCGTCGAAGAGCGGCAGGTTGGCGGCGATGACCGCGCGGTTGCGGGCCAGGATCGGCTCACGGTTGTTGATCGCGATCCGGGCCAGGATCTCGCTGGGCGCGGAGTTGCAGATCGTGGTGTAGTGCTTGGCACGCTCCAGGCGACTGCGCAACTCCCGGTCACGGCAGGCGATCCAGCCGATCCGCAGGCCCGGAAGGCCGAGCGACTTGGAGGTGACGTTGAGCGAGAGCGCCCGCTCGGAGAGGTCGGCGGCCTGCGGCAGGGCGCGGGCCGGGTCGCGCTCCAGGCCGCGGTAGACCTCGTCGCTGAAGAGGTGGATTCCGCGCTCGTCACAGATCCGGGCGAGCCGGGTGAAGTCGGCGGCGTCGATGACCTTGCCGGTCGGGTTGTTGGGGAAGTTGACGGAGACGACCCGGGTGTTGGGCCGCAGCGCGGCGGTCAGCTCCTCCAGGTCGAGCGCCCAGTCCCGGCCAGCGTCCAGGGCGACACCGGTGACCTCGCAGAGGGAGAGCGGAATGGTCTCCGCGGACTGGTAGTTGGGGGTCACCACGACGGCGTGGTCGGCGGGGCCCAGCAGCACCTGCATCGCGAGGTTGAGCGCCTCCTGCGCGCCGCCGAAGCAGATCACGTCGTCGGCGTCGACGTGCTCGTACATGCCCGCGACGGCCTGTCGCAACGCCGGGTCGCCGAAGGTCTCGGTGTATCCGAGGGTGAGGGTCTCCCAGGCGTGCCGGTCCTCGGGGCCTGCCAGGGCGAGCAGTTCGGACATCGCCATGGTCTGCGCGTCGGAGGCGGTGAGGTGGTGGCGGGCGGTGAACTCCCAACGGGAGAAGTAGGTTTCCAGCCGGAAGTCGGGGAGCCTGGTCATCGGTCGTTCCTCTGCGGTGCGTCGGTCGCTGTCGCGGTCGCTGTCGTGTTCTCTGTCGCGGTCGCGGTCTCTCTCGCGGTCTCTGTCACGGGCTCGTCCCCGGGTGCAGGCCCGGGTGCGACCCCTGGCTCGGCCCCGGGTTCGGCCCTGAGGTCGGCGAGAAGGCTGTAGACGGTGGAACGCGACACCTTGAGCGCGGTGGCGACGGCGGGAACGGCGCGGCGCACCGCGAGCACCCCGGCCCGGTCGAGTTCGCGCAGCACGGCGAGCCGGTCCTCACGGCCGAGGCGTTCCGGCGGGCGCCCGTGGGCACGGACGTAGCCGCCGATGACGTCGTTCATCTTCTCGGTCCAGTCGCGTTCGAAGAGCGGCGCGGGGCGGGGCACGGTCGGGGCGGCGAAGCCGGCCAGCAGGGTGGCGGCGTGCTCCAGCGGTCCGCGGTCGAGGTTGACGCAGAGCACCGCCGAGGGCCGACCGTCGGTGTCGCGCAGCACGGCGCTGACCGACGAGAGCCGCCGACCGTCGGGGAGCAGCTTCTCGTAGGGCCCGTAGACGTCGGGCGCGGAGGGGTCCAGTTCGTCCAGCTCGCCGAGCAGGGACGGGTCGCCGGGGGCGCGGCTGCTCATCGGGTTCCAGAGGGCGAGCACCTCGTCCCGCGCGACGTCGTGCAGCACCACTTCGGCGTAGGGGCCGAGCAGCAGCGCCACGGCCTGGCAGACGGGCGCCCAGGCCTGGACACGCGGGTCGGGAGTCTCTGCGGTCATATTTGGACTGTACGTCCAGCCTGGACTGTTCGTCCAGTGATGCCGGCACGAGGCCCCCGCCCCGGGCGTCGGGACGGGGGCCGGGGGCTCAGCGGCAGCTGATCAGCAGCGCCAGAGTGGCGGAGCAGGTGCGGGAGGCCCGGTCGTTGGCCGGCACCGGGTCGGCGGGCGTGCTCGCGGTGCGAACGGCCGCCACGGTGAAGTTGCGGCCGAGGTTGAGCAGGCCGACCTGGAGCGTCAGATGCCGGGTGGTGCTCGCCTTGGCGGCGAGCGGGCCGGCGACGGTGCAGGTCAGCTTGGAGGCCGCGATGGTGCAGTCGGTGGACGAGGCGGTGAAGCCGGCGGGCAGATCGGCGGTGACGGTGGCCGAGTCCACCGCGGCCGGGCCCTGGTTGGTGAGGGTCAGCGTGTAGTCGACCCGGCCGGAGAACAGCCCGCCCACCGGGTTGGCGCCGAGCGCGACGGCGAGGTCGGCGGTGGGCGCGGTGTAGCCGAAGCGGTCGGCAGGGGTCACGGCACTGGTGCCGCCCGGGGTGGTGACCCGGACGTCCACGACGCCGGCGGCGGAGGCGGCGGGCGCGGTGGCGGTGCAGGCGGTCGCGGTGCACGAGAAGGTGGTGGCGTTCCCGGCGGCGCCGAAGCTGACCGCCGTCGCGCCGGCCAGGTCCGTCCCCGCGATGGTGACGACCGTCCCGCCGGCCTGCGGCCCGGACGCGGGGCTGACCCCGGTCACCACCGGCACCGGCAGCGGGAACCCGAGAAGGGTCACGGCGTCGCCGGTGAAGTCGGCCAGGTAGCCGCGCCGGCCGTCGGGGCTGAGCGCCAGCGTGAACGGACTCGCGCCGACCGGCACCGTCGCGCTGACCGCCCGGTCGGCGGTGGTGATCACGCTCAGCGTGTCGTCGGCGTAGTTGGACGCGTACGCGTACCGGCCGTCCGGCGACAACGCGACGGCGAACGGGTTGGTGCCCACCGTCACGGTGCCGGCCACAGTCCTGCCCGCCGTGTCCACCACGCTGACGGTGTCGTCGCCCCCGTTGGCCGTCCAGAGGCGGGAGCCGTCGGCGCTGAGCGCCAGGCCGAAGACGCCGTGCCCGACCGGGACGCTCGCGCTCACCGTGTTGCTCGCGGTGTCGATGACGTCCACCGCCTGGGCGCCCGAGGCGGCGACGTAGACGTGAGCGCCGTCCGGGGCGACGGCCACGCCGTGCGGTTCGGCGCCCACCGGGACGGTGGCGGTGACGGTGTTGGTCGCGGTGTCGACCACGCTCACGGTGGCGTCGCCCGTGTTGCTGACGTACGCGTGCGCGCCGTCGGGCGCGACCGCGACGCCGAAGGCCCCGACACCGACCGGGACGGTGGCCGTGACGGTGTTGCCCGTCGTGTCCAGCACGCTGACCGTGCCGTCGAGGTGGTGGGTCAGGTAGGCGTGCCCCCCGTCCGGCGTCCAGGCGGCGGCGTACGAGCCGGTGCCGGCCGTGAAGGTGCCGGTGACGGCGTTGGTCGCGGTGTCGAGCACGCTGACGGCGCCGGTGCTCTGGCTGGTCACGTACGCCCGGCTCCCGTCCGGCGCGAGCGCGACTCCCGCCGGGTAGGCCGCCACCGCGACGGTGCCGGTCACGGCGGGCGGCGGCGCGGCCTGCGCGGCCGCCTCGGCGGTGGCGGGCTGCGACAACAGCGCGGCCGTGGCCGCACCGGTGGCGACCACGGCCGTCCAGGAGCGGCGCGGGGAACGACGTATTCTCACGGGGGTCTTCTCCAGACTCGTCGGACCATCGGGTCACGCGGGGCACCGGCGCCTGCCGGGGCCGGACGAAGCGTAGGAGATGACGTGACGGAACGTCAGGAGCTGACCGGGATTGTCTCCAACTGTTCAGAACCGGTCACGCCTTGACAGTGACCTCCAGGAGAACGCCGCCGGGTGGCCACGCCACCCGCCCCAGCCGGGCCTCCCGGCGTCAGGGCTGCTGCGGCGGGCCGATCAGCGGGGCGCAGACCGGGGCGGCGAGGCCGATGAACACCACCAGTTCGCGGCCGCCCGGGTTGGTCTGCAGCGGGACGGTCTGCCAGTTGTTGGCGAGCCAGACGTTTCCCGAAGGGTCGATCTGCACGGCGGTGTTCCGGGACAGGCCGTCGAAGGTGTAGCCGGTGCCGGGCGGCGAGATCGGCTGCCCCGTCCGGTGGCCGGGCGGGCAGGCCGAGAGCCGGGTGCCACAGAGCCGGGCGACCCGGTGGCCGCCGAAGTTGGCGACCCAGACGGTGTCGTCGCCGTCCACCGCGATGCCCCACGGCAGGAAGAGCCCGTCGTTCACGAAGGGCTGGTCCGGGGTGCTCCCGTCCGGGCCGACCATGGTCACGGACGCGCCCGGCACCCGCTGCACCACGTCGCGGACGGTGTCGGCCAGGCCGGCGGGCGTGCCGTCCTCGCACGGGAGCGGAACGACACCGCTGTTGGCCACCCAGGCGTTGCCCCGGCTGTCGGTGGCGACGCCCAGCGGGTGGTCGATGCCGCCGCCGGTGACGGTGCGGACCGGCTCGCCCTCCGGTGACAGCTGGAGGACGCTGTCGCTGCCGTTGCCCGTCACCGACACCTGTCCGTGCCCGTCGACGGCGACGTCGAAGGGCTTGACCAGGGCGCCGTCCGGCGGCGCGATCCGGCGCGCGGCCTGCGGGTCGCCGTGCGGCAGGACGGTGACGCTCCGGCCGCCGCAGTCGGCGATCCAGATGTTGCCCTCCCGGTCCGAGACCGTGCCCTGCGGCTGGACGATGTCGCCGGGAGAGTGGCTGCGAGCGGGAGCAGGCTCCTGCGTCGGCGCATGGGATGGCTCCGATGGGGACGGTGGCGGAGGAGGGTGCGACCGCCGGCGGGTCGACGGCCCCCGGCCGGGCAGTAGCGCCAAGGTGGCACGCGGCCCCACCCGGCCGGCGTACGGCGGCGGGGCGGATCGCCCGAGTCGCACCCATCGGGTGAGGGCGTACCGCCTCCCGGCCTCGTACCGCTCCGGCCTCCCTGCCCTCCCTGCCCTCCCGGCGGCCGCCCGTGGGCTCCGCCCCTCCCCCGCACTGGGACTGACCCGCCGTGAGCCCAGGGTCCGATGGTCCACCCGCATCGGGCCCCGGAGGCCGCAGGCCGTGCCCGCGGTGCGATGATCCACCGCATGGACTTCACGGAGGAACTGGCCGTACTGGCGACGACGGGGAAGCTGGGAGCCCTGTCCTACGGTGCCACCCTTCCCGGACTGGCCGCCGCCCACGGTGCGCCCGTGACCGGTGGGCGCGTCTACGAGCAGAGCCGCTGGCCGCGCTGGTTCCGTTACGGCAGCGTGCAGTTGGTCGTCTGCCGGTGCCACCGACTGGACTCCATGATCATTCCGGCCTGGCACGAGGAGCTGGAGCTCCCCGGCCCCCGCCCGGGTGGCCTGCGCACGGTCGACTCACGCGTCACCGAGTCGGAGCTGACCGCCGCGCTCGTCCGGGCCGGCTGCCGATGGGAGACCGTGGAGTACGAGAACCTCACCGACCAGCGGAGTCTGCAGACCGAGCCGGACGACGACGTGCGGGTGAGCTTCACCTTCGTCAGCCGGGAGAGCTACGACTCCCCGCTGCTGGAGGACTGGATCCTGGACAAGGTCAACCTGTGGGGCCTCTCCCACGGCGAGTGCCCGGAGCCCGACCGCAGCCCGCCCGACGACGGCTACGGCAGTTAGCCTGCGGACCCGGCCGGGCGGGAGCGGGCGGACCAGGCCGGGTCGGGTCGCCGAGGCCGGGCCGGGCCGCGGCGGTCAGGCCCACCGGGCCCCGGGTCTGACCGCAGAGGCGGGCCGGGCACCCCGGGTGGCGGCCCCGAGCCGGTCGGGCGCAGCCTGGAAGAGGCCGCCGCGCACGCCCGGGAAGCGGTCGGGGCCCGTCGAGGAGCAGTCATGGACGAGATCGACGTACTGGTCGTGGGCGCGGGCCCGGTGGGCCTGACCGCCGCGGCCGAGCTGCGCCGCCACGGGGTCGGCTGCCGGATCGTGGACAGGCTGGCCGTTCCGCAGCACTACGCCAAGGCCGTCGGGGTGCAGCCGCGCACGATGGAGCTGTGGGACCTGATGGGCATGGTCCGCGCGGCGCTCGACGAGGCCGTCCCGATGCGCGGTCAACTCCTCTTCGCCGACGGCCGGCCCGGCCCGCAGATCGACCTCACCCTGCCGCCCGACATCCCGTACGGCTTCGCCGCGCTGCCCCAGTACACGACGGAACGCCTGCTCACCGAGCACCTCGCCGGGTACGGCACCCGGGTCGAGCGGGGCACCGAGCTGCTCTCCGTCCAGCAGGACGCCGACGCCGTCGGGGCTCTGCTCCGGACCACGTCCGGGCCACAGGAGGTGCGCGCACGCTACGTGATCGGCTGCGACGGCGCGCACAGCCTCGCCCGGAAGGCGGCTGGCCTGCGGTTCGAGGGCGACGCCTTTCCCGAGCAGTACATGCTCGGCGACGTCGAGGTCGACTGGGACCTCCCCGAGGGCTACGGCATCCGGGCCATGCACCACGACGAGGCCGGCCGGGTGGACGACATCCTGGTCTGCATCCCGCTGCCGGGGCGGGGCCGGTACCGGATGTCGATGCTCGTGCCGGACGATCTGTCCGGCGACGGTGGCGCGGGGGACGCTGTCGCCCACGGATTGGAGGGCGACCGGGTACCCGAGCTGCGGCACATCCAGGCGGTGCTCGACCGGCTCTCGCCCCGGCCGGCGCAGGCCTCGGCGCTGCGCTGGTCGTCCACCTTCCGGATCAGCCACCGCCTGGTGGACCGCTACCGGGCGGGGCGTCTCTTCGTGGCCGGGGACGCCGCCCACATCCACCCGCCGACCGGGGCGCAGGGCATGAACACGGGCATCCAGGACGCCGTCAACCTGGCCTGGAAGCTGGCCCTCGCGGTGCGGGGCATCGGCGCGGCCGGGCTGCTCGACAGCTACCACGCCGAGCGGCACCCGGTCGGCGAGGAGGTCGTCGGCCGGACGGTGCGGCACGCGCGGGACGGCGTGCCCGGCGATGACGGGGACCTCGACACGGTGCTGCGGCGGGAGGCACAGCTGCTGGTCGGGTATCCGGACAGCCCCCTGGTGGAGCCGGTCCCCGCTGCCGACGGCACGACCGGCGGGCCCGCCCCCGGTGAGCGGGCTCCGGACTGCCGGGGGCTGGAGCGTGACCTCGCGAACTACCCCGTCCGCCTCTTCGACCTGCTGCGGAGCCCGCGCCACACGCTGCTGTTCCACGTGGGCACCGGCACCCCGGACGAGCAGGTGACCACGTGCGCGATGGCCGCGCTGTCCGCCGCGCACGGCCTGCTGGACGTGTACGCGGTGCTCGCCCCGAACGCGCCGTCACCCCGGTGGCGCCTGCCGTCCGTGCGGGACACCGAGGGTGGGTTCGCCGCCGCCTACGCGGCCCGCCCCGGTGAGGCCTTCCTCATCCGCCCCGACGGCTACCTCGCCGGGCGGTTCCACCCGCCCACCCCGGACGGCCTGGTGGGCGGCCTGCGCCGGACGTTCGACGCGGGGTGAGGTCCGCCGTCGGGCTGCCGTCGGCTGCCGCCGGGGCCGGTTCGACCGGTTGCGGCAGGTACGACGAGCGCGGCAGGTGCGACAGGTGACGGATTGCGGTTCCGTCACCGTCCGCGCAAACGCCTCGACCACCGGGTCAGCGTTCTTCCGCAGGCAATCTGACGGCGTTTCAGTGTCAGTGCCTGGGAGCATAATGAAGTATCGCCGCTGACGAGGGGACGTCTTGGCGCGGCTGATCCCCGATCCCGCGCAATCGTCGCGACCGGCTCGCGGAAGCCATCCGGTCACATTCCGCGATGCGCCTCGTCCGGCGCTACTGGGGGGAGTAGAGAGATGAGCTTCATAGGCTTGATCATCATCGGCGGAGTCATCCTGGTCGTCGTCAAGATCATCGCCCGGGCCGCGGGCAGGGACGGCGACAGCAGGAGGTCCCGTTACACGGGCGGGGACACCGGCGGCAGCGGCGACTCCGGCGGGAGTTGCGGCGGAGGGGGAGGCGGCTGCGGCGGGGGCGGTTGTGGCGGAGGCGGCGGCTGCGGCGGGGGTTGCGGCGGCGGCAGCTGAGCCCCCCGGCTCGGCCACCCACCACCCAGAACGGAGAGCGGCGTGCTTTCACGAACGTTTTCACGACGCGTCGACCGCGTGCAGTCGGCGGTCGACGCGCTCGAACTTCCCCCCGCCGTCTACAAGACCTGCCCGTTCCAGCCGCGGGAGCTGGTCGAAACCGGGCTCCGGCAGTGGCTGAGGTGCTGCGGAGCGGCGATGCTGGACCAGCAGATCATCGGCATGCCCTCGTTCGCCGTAGACGAGGCATGGCACGGGCTGATCCTCTGTACCGAACGCTACGCGGCCTTCTGCCAGGCGGCCTACGGACGGTTCCTGCACCACCACCCCCAGGGCGGCGAGCTCCCGGGCAGCGCGCGACGCGCGGGGTCGATGCACGAACAGTTGCATCGCACCGCTGTGGCATGGTCGTTCGTGGCCCGGCCCGACGAGGAATGCGTCCTGTGGGACCTGGACGTCAGGGTGGGCGTGCCCGAACCCTGGGGCACGGACGTGCACCGGTAGTCGCCCCCGCCGGAGACGGTGCCGATGGCTTCACAGGCGTGATCGTCGGCTTCGTGCGGATCCCGGCGGGCGAGCAAGGCTGCGGTACGCCGGCGGACAGGACCCGCGAGAGCCCCGACCGGGATTCCGGCCGGGGCTCTCGGGCTCACGGGTGGGATCAGACCGCGCCGAACTCGCCGGTCCGCACGCCGGCGATGAACGACTGCCAGGCCTCGACGGGGAAGACGAGCGCGGGCCCAGAGGGATCCTTGGAGTCACGCACGGGCACGGCTCCAAGGAATCCGTCCGCGACCTCAATGCAGCCACCCCCGCCGTTGCTGTGCGAGCTCTTGCGCCACTTGGCGCCCGATAGGTCAACGTGCATGGCGTTCAAGTCCCTTCCGAACCTTACGGATCATGGCCAGGCTGTCCGCCCTGGGAAGTGCGTCCACCTGTAGCCGATCGTACTTTCCAGCCCAAGCGCCGACCGTATCGGCGTCCTGCTCCAGGTAGCCGCGCTGAAGCGTTTCGGTGTACCCGACCATCGTTCGATTGGGAAGGGTGAGGAGGGTCACCGAGTGTGACAAAGGTCGATCCTCGGCGAGGGCGTATGGGGCGACTTGAATGACGACGTTGGGCCGACCGGACAGATACTCGAGGTGGGACAGCTGCCGCAGCATGACGCTCGGGCCGCCGATCGGACGGCGCAGCACTCCCTCGTCCAGGACAGCATGGATAGCCGGGGTCCGGTCAAGCAACTTCTGCCGCGCGGTCAGGAGGCTCAGCCGCTCATCGGCTTGCGTCCGACTGGCTTCGCCTCGCCGCACGATGGCGGCTTCGTAGGCGGCGGAGTATTCGTGGTGCTGCAGGATCCCTGGCACCATGCCAGTTTCAAACAGTCGCAGGCCGACGGCTTCGCGCTCCTTGACGGTGTACTCGGGGAAGCCAGGGATCAGAGCCCCGTTCTTCCAGCTCCACCACAACAGCTCAAGAGATCCGCCGGCCACCAACACCTCGTCGGCCCGCTGCACGAACTTTAAGCTCGGAGCCTGCTTTGCCGTCTCCACGTTGGAGATGTACACGCTGGAGTACTGGACCAGTGCGCCGAATTGGACCTGTGTCAGCCCGTTCCCCTCGCGTGACCTGCGGAGCTGAACCGCGAAGGCAGCCAGCGGAGATGACGTTGGATCAAGCGTGCGACGATTCAAGGTCGTTCCAACTTAAAGTCTGGCGAACTAGAGAGTTGAAGTACTTCCGATGGTAGCCCCGCCCGCTCCACCATGAATACGGGTCGCGATGACCCGGACGCACAGAGCAACCACTGGAGCCGACATGCCCAGCTGCCCCCGCATGCCCGCCTACAGGCCCGAGGTCGGAGAAGTCGTCCGCGACCTCGCCCACCGCGCAGCCACCGGCGAACCCACCGAAGGCGTCTACATGGACACCCTCGCCGGCCTCGCCTACCTGCGCCCCGCCGGCGGCGGCTGCGAGTGGACCACCAAACCCGAGCACCTCCAACGGCTCGACCACCCCCGCCACCTCACCGTCCAGCACCCCAGCAGGCCCCGCGCGCACGACGCCGCGTGAACCCGACCCTCAGACTCCTCGCCGCCGTCACGGCCGTGCCCGCCGCCAGCGCCGGCGCAGGCGTCCTCGCCTGCTGGCCGATCCGCGACGGACCCTGCGGGCCGCGCCTGCTCATCGTCGGCCTGCTGCTCGCGACCGGCATCGTCGCCGGCCTCCCCGCCTGCTCCCCCTGGCTCCCGGCGGCGACCGGACCCGACCGAGCCACCCCCCAACTCCCGCCCGGTTCACGGACCGGACGGGCGCATCACCACCAACTCGACCCCAAGGAGCCCGACTTGCTGTACCCACTCCCCGAGATCCTCACCAACCCGCCCCGTCGCCGGCTCGGCCACCAGGCCCTCGTCCTCAACCCGGACGGCGCCGTCCTCCTCCTCGAAACCACCTACAAGAACGGCCTCACCCTCCCCGGCGGCAACGCCGAACGCGACGAACTCCCCCACCTCGCCGCCCGCCGCCACACCGAGACCCAGACCGGCCTCGTCCTCCCCCTCCGCACCCTCCTCGCCACCGACTACACCGACACCCAACTCCTGCCCGAAGCCGTCCACTTCGTCTACTGGGGCGGCCGCCTCACCCGCGCCCAGGAGGTGACCCTCGCGCGCCACCTGCCACCCCCGCACGTCATCGGCCTGCACTGGGTCCCCGAGGCCCGGCTCCCCGACGTCATGGCCACCCACCAGCACCGCCGCACCACCCAGGCCCTCACCGCCCTCGCCCGCGGCGCCCACCTCCCCTTCCTCCTCCGCGGAATCCCCGCCGAGTAGGGCGGGGCGTTGCGGCAGGTGGCGGGGCCACCGGCAGGAGACCGATGACAGGTGCGCCTCGGCGCACCTGTATCGCAACCGTACCGACCAGGACGAACGGGCCGGTGGGAGGCCGCGGGGGCCCGGCGCCTGGGAGCATCCGCGTCCGGGCTGGTGCCTGCTGGACCGGCTTGATCCGCTCGGCCTGGAGCACGGTGAACCGGAGAGGACGGCAGGCTGCGGCGGCCGCACAGGACGCCAGTCACCGGCAATCGCCGCGGCCGGACCCGGGGTCTGAAATACGTGGTGGATGGCCGCCTGGAGCGCGCGGTCAGCCTCCAGGGGTTCTACCGTCCGGCCTCCGAGTCGGCCGACGCCTTGGCCGAGGTCACGGGCAACGCCGGCCCCTGACGCCGATCCAGGGCGCCGGTCGGTCAGTCGTGCGTCATGCTCGTCCGGTAACGGCCCGGACTCAGGCGTCCGGGTTGGTGCCCTGCTGGACCCGCTTGATCCGCTCCGCCTGGAGAGCGGTGAACTGCTGGAGCGTCTTGTGGTCGCGCTCGTCCTCGTCGAGCTCGATCAGGACCACGACGGTGCCGACGCGCATGACCATGGCCGAGGCGACGACCCCACTCGCGGAGTCACTCGAATCGGCCGGCCGCTCGAAGCCCTGCGACTGCTCGGCGGCCGCCTTCAGGTTGATCCGGCGCACCTTGTCGTCGTCCTTCTCCAGCGACGTCACCATCGCCTCGAAGGCCGGGCCCGCGTTCTCCACGGCGTCGAAGGCCAGCAGGGTGAAGCGGATGTCGTTGTCGGTGTTGGAAGCCAACTCGTAGCGCACGGTCCCGCCCTGCTGGAGACCGGAGCAGCTGATCGACAGCTTCTTCCGACAGGTGCTGGACGCCTCGGCCTGCGCGATGACCTGTGGCGGCTTCGCACCGGAGGCGAGCCGCCAGCCCGACGGGAGCGAGGCCGGGCTCGGCAGCGCGTCCTGCACCTGGTCCGGATGCGACAGCGCGACCCCGGCCCTGAACGCCGCTCCGCCGCCGTCGGAGCTGCACGCGCCCACCCCCAGGGCGAGCGCGGCGGCCGTCCCCGCCAGGGCGAGCGTGCGCCCGTGCCGCTTCAGCTTGTCCACCGTGGTGCCCCCGTTTCGTTCTTCACCTCGAAGATCAGCAGCGGACATCAAACCACATGATCAGCTGGTGGTTCTGACTGTCCATCCGTGCCCGACCGGGGCCTGATCGGTGCTGAACGGCCTCCCGGGAACGGCCACCGCACCACCGCGGGGAGAGAGGGAACGCGGAGCGACCCCGGCCATCCGTGCCCCGCCTCCGGCGGCCTGCCGACAGGGCGCCAAAAAAGTGGTTGGGCGGGGACGATCCCGGCTGGTAGCGTTCGGGCGACCGTGAAGCCGTCATCAGGAGGTGAGACCCGTGAACGCTGTGTCCCATGGGTGCTCCCCCTTTTCCTTCATGGTCGGGCGACTGACGTAGGTGTCGCCGGGAGCGCCTGAACACAAGGCTTTCCCGAAAGGCAGACACCTATGAATTCTGTGCACTTCACTGCGGGCACCGACGAACCCCCGGCAGTGGTCACGCGAGTCGCGGAACAGCAGTGGCACGCTCTTGCCGACGACCGGGTGGTCGGCAGCGGTGACGTTTCACACAGGCCCGACGGACGGATCTTCCTGAGCATCGACTCGTGGCACGGCGCGGTCTTCGACCGACTCGCCGAGGCGATGCTCGCCGACCTGCCGAGGCCGCTGTACACGGTGGTCGACGAGGCCGACGGCGACTTGACGTCCGCCTGGGAGCGGGTCGGTTTCACGGTCCGACGCCGCGAGTGGGAGTACGTCGTGCCCACCGACCCGCAGATCACGGGGCTCGACGCGGTGCAACCGCCGTCGGGCGTGACGATCGTGCCCGCCGGCGAGGCGGAGGAGAGCCCTCTGCGCGCGTTGGACCGCGCCGTTCGCGAGGAGGTCGAGGCCACCGTCGGCTGGCAGGCGATGCCGGCCGAGGTGTTGCCCCGCCCGCACGGGACCACCGTGCTGGATCCGTCGACGTACGCGGTGGCAGCGCGGTCGGGCCAGTACGTCGGCCTGCTCAGGCTGGCGACGGTGACCCGACGGCCACGGATCGGGCTGATCGCCGTCCGGGCCGATCAGCACCGCGTCGGCATCGCCCGGGCGTTGCTGGCCCACGTGCTCGGTTCGCTGCACCGCTCCGGGGTCGAAACGGCGTCGGCCGAGGTGAACGAGTCCAACGGGGCGGCGGCGGCGCTCTTCGAGGGCGTCGGCGCCCGGCGCGCGGGCAGCAACCTGGAATTGGTGTGCCGCTGACGCCCCACCACATCACCACCGACCGAAGAACTGGGAGAACCATGGCAAGAACAGCAGGGGGCCTCGAAGTCGAAGGCACCGTCGTCGAGTGTCTGCGCAACGCCACCTTCAGGGTGGAGCTCCAGAACGGGCACAAGGTGCTCGCGCACATCAGCGGGAAGATCCGGAAGAACTACATCAAGATCCTCCCGTACGACCGGGTACTCGTGGAGCTCAGCTCGTACGACCTCACCCGTGGCCGGATCCTCTACCGCTACCGGACGTGATGGCGCGTGGGCACCGGTCAAGGTGAGCCCGAAGGCCGCCACGGGATGTCCCCGGAGGCCTGTGAGCTGATGGTGCATCCGATGACCCGGGTGCCGGCCGGACCCCGGTAGGACGGCCGTCTTCAACCAAGGCTCACCCGGCGGCCTCCCCCTCCACAGGGCAGGCCCGGCCGAGATTCACCCGGGGGCCGGCCGCCGACCTCGCCGCGGGGCGCGGGCGGCGGCCAGGCCTCGCGGGCGCGGACGGCGGCCAGGCCCTCGCGGGCGCGGGCCTCCGCCACCCGGCATCACGGGCGGGTGGCACGGGTGAAGCGGGCCGCCCACTCCCGGACCAAGTCGACGAACTCGGGAGGGCCCAGCACCTCGAACTCCGCACCCACATTGCCCAGTGCCTGAGTCGGCCAGTCCAGGGTCTGCGAGGTCATCCGCACCCGGCACCGCTGCTCGTCGACCTCCTCGACCGTCGCCCACGGGCCGACGCGCACGCGAACAGCCGCTGCGGGGGCGTGCACAAGCGCTTCGACGGTGTGCGGAACGGCGACGCCGCCGCTGCCCGCACGGACGAAGGCCGCGGCGTCGTCGGCGGGCAGCTCGCGCGGGCGAAAGCGCTCTCCCGTCCCGCGCGGATCGTCGAGGCGGTCGAGGCGGAAGCTGCGCCAGTCCTGCCGGGTCAGGTCGTAGGCCACCAGGTACCAGCGGTACCCGAGCGAGACCAGCCCGTGGGGCTCGACATGGCGGGCGCTGCGCTCGCCACCGCGGGCGGTGTAGGAGAAGCGAAGCCGCTCCTCGTCCCGGCATGCCTGCGCGATGGCGGTCAGCACTCCGGCCTCGACGGTCTCCCCACCGCTCTCGACCGAGGGCACGGTCACCACCCGCAGGGCGTCGACCCGTCGACGCAGTCGCGCCGGCATGACCTGCACGACCTTGGTGAACGCGCGGATCGACGACTCCTCGATTCCGGTGACCGCGCCCTGGGCGGCCGCACGCAACCCGATGGCGAGCGCGACCGCCTCCTCGTCGTCGAGCACCAACGGCGGCAGGGCGGCGCCTGCCGTGAGCTGGTAGCCGCCGTCGACACCGCGACTGGCCTCGACCGGGTAGCCCAACTCACGCAGCCGGTCGACGTCGCGCCGCAGGGTACGCGCAGAGACCCCGAGCCTGTCGGCCAGCTCGCCGCCCGGCCAGTGCCGGTGGGTCTGGAGCAGGGACAGCAGCCGCAGCGTCCGTGAGCTTGTGTTCGCCATGCCCTCCAGGATGGCGGCAATTGAGGCCGGAAAGTGACCGCTATGGCTCCTAGCGTGGTCTCACGAGAACGGGACGTGCCCGGGCCGGGTGCGCCGACCGATCGAAACGAGGAGACCCATGACCGACGGCACGACGTCGACGATCCCCGCCACGATGGCGACCTCCGACACGACGACGACCCCCGCCACGATGGGGGAGGTGCGGCTGGCCAAGCACCTGGAGGGAGACCTCGGGACCGACACCTTCGAGCTGGTACGAGTGCCCACGCCCGAGCCGGCCACGGGAGAGGTGCTGGTCCGCACGGACTACCTGGGTCTGTCGGTGGCCTACCTGGAGATGCTGCGGGCCGACTCCCGTCTGCCGATCCCGCCGTGGGAGGTCGGCCGGCGCATCGGCGGCGCCGCGGTGGGCACGGTCGTGCGGTCCACCAGTGCGGACCTGGCCGTCGGCGACCGGGTACGCACGATGGCCGGCTGGTGCGAGTACTCGGCCGGGTCCCCCGACCAGTACCCCAAGCTGGACCCCGACCTGTTCCCGAGCCCGGTGCACCACCTCAGCCAGGGGCCCACCGCCTACTACGGGATGTCCGAGATCGCCAAGGCCGGTGCCGGCGATGTCGTCTTCGTCTCCGGCGCCGCGGGCGGCGTCGGGTCGCTGGCCGGACAGATCGCCAGGTGCCGGGGCGCCGCGAAGGTGATCGGCAGCGCGGGCAGCCAGGCGAAGATCGACTACCTGGTTGACGAGCTCGGCTTCGACGCGGCGTTCGACTACCGCGACGGACCCGTCCTCGACCATCTGCGGGAGCTGGCGCCCGAGGGCATCACCGTCTTCTTCGACAACGTCGGCGGGGAGCAGTTCCATGCGGCCGTCGAGGCTGCGGCGCCGGGGGCCCGCTTCGCGCTGTGCGGCGCGCTGGCCACGCAGATCGGCGACCACGAGGACCGGTTCCCCGAGCCGGACCTCACCGCGGCGGCCGCCAAGGGGATCGAGGTCCTGCCGTTCTCCACCCATCACACCCCCGAGCAGATCGCGGCGTGGACCGAGCACTTCAGCACCTGGTTGAGCGAGGACCGCTTCGTGTTCCCCCACACGATCGTGGAAGGCGGCCTCCCGGTAGCTCCCCAGGCGCTCGTCTCCCTGCTGAAGGGCACCTACCGGGGCAACGTCTCCGTCAGGGTCGCCGGCTGAGGCACGAAGAGCGCCGCCCGTCACCCCCGGGACGGGCGGCCCGCTCCCGGTGACGCCCCCACCATCCAAGGAGAACCGGCACATGGCCGACGCCCCCGTGCTGTCCACCCGCACCCTGAACCGGACACTGCTCCAGCGGCAGTTCCTGACCGCCCGAACCTCCCGCCCGGCGCTCGACGTCGTCGAACACCTGGTCGCCCTGCAGGGGCAGGAGCCCAACTGGCCGGACCTGCCCGTCCCCGTGCGATTTCTGCCCGCCTTCGACAATCTGCTCCTCGGGCACGCGGACCGCACGCGAGTGATCAGCGAGGCAGACCGCAAGCTGGTGATGCCGGGTCAGGCCATGGTGCGGCCCACCTTCCTCGTGGACGGCTTCGTCCACGGCACATGGGCGGTGAAGGGCTCCGTCCTGCGCATCTCCCCCTTCCGGCCGCTGTCGCGCGCGGGCACACAGGCCGTGCTGGACGAGGCCGAGCGCCTTCTCGCCTTCGTCGCACCCGACGCGGCGAAGCGGGGGGTCACGTTCACCTGAGAACGGGGACGCCTCCGCCGCCGGTCACGGGAGCTCTGGCCACGGATCCCGGCGGGAGGGACCGCCCGGCTCTACCGCGGCGGGTCGAACACCAGGTCGGCCGCGCGGGCGAGCACGTCGGCGCGGGTGCGGCCCTCGTGGTCGGCGGCGAGGGAGTGGTGGCCGATCGCCACGCAGAAGGCGATCAGGCTGCGGGCCTCGACTTCGTCGGGATCGGGGCAGAAGGTGCCGATCGTCTCTCGCAGCAGGGCCATGCGCCGGTTGTCCACCCGGCGCAGGCGCTCGGCGACGGCCTCGTCGCGCCGGGCCCAGTCGCGGACGGCGAGGTCGATGGGGAGCAGGCGGTCGTCGGAGAAGGTGAGCATGCCCGCGCGCCGCGCCCTGGTCTTCGGGTCGCCGCCCTCGCGCTCGACGCGGTCGATCACCTCGTCGGTGGCCTCCCGTTCCCAGGTGTCCAGCATCGCCTCCAGCAGCGCGTCACGGTCGGCGAAGTACCCGTAGAAGCCGCCCTTGGTGACGCCGAGCCGCTTCGCCAGCGCCTCGATCCTGACGGCGTCGGGGCCGCCGTCGGCCAGGGCCCGCAGGCCTTCCTCGACCCATCGGTCGCGCGGTGTGCGAGCAGCGCCCACGGTGTGTCCCACCTCACTCGTCGCCCGGATATACGCAACCGTATATCCGGGTCTAGCCTCGTCTTGTACGCAAGCGTATAAAACGGGGCGGCACACGGCGCCCCGAGCGGGAAAGGCGGCAGCAGCCATGAAACTTCCTCTCACAGCCCACACCCACCGGCCGTGGCGGAGCCACGAGTTCACCCGCGACTTCCGGACCGAGGACGTGTGGTCCTTCCGCACCCCCGGAGCCGGGCCGGACGACTTTCCCGTGATGCTCGCCGCGATACGGGCCGCCATCGGAAGCGCCGAGCAGAGCCCGCCGGCCCGGTTCCTGTTCGCGGTGCGGTGGAAGCTCGGCGCCCTGCTCGGCTGGGACAGGACCGACGCGGGGCTCGGGTCGCGAGTCCGGTCGCTGCGCGACCGCCTGCCGGACGACCTCCGCGAGAGCGCGGACGGCTTCGACTTCGACGGAATGCCGCTCACCCCCGTGTACCGGCTCGCCGACGAGGCCGTCCTCGAACTGGCGAACAAGACCGTCCACGCCCTCATGCACCTGGGCTGGGTGCCGACCGGCGACGGCGGTCACGAGCTGCGGATGGCGGTCCTGGTCAAGCCCAACGGCCGGTTCGGCCGGCTCTACATGGCCCTCATCGCACCCTTCCGCCACCTGGTCGTCTACCCGGCGCTGACCCGCCAGTGGGAAGGCGCCTGGCGGGACCGCGCGCTCCTGCTCGGGGGCACCGGCCCTCGGCGGTGAGCACCGGCCGGGGCGGCCCACCCCCTCCGGCGCGAGCCTCCCAGCCGGCCGGCGTCGCCGGGCGGTGGAAGCGCGCCGGTCAGCCCTCCACCGTGGACTCCGAGGCCGGCCTCACCGTGCCGCGGCCTCCTCGACCACCACGCCCGGGGAGTACGGCTCCAGGTCGCGGAAGAACCGCGCCGCGTCGATGACGGCCTCCGGCGGGTGCACGCCCGGGCGGCGGGCCGTCCCGTCCAGCACCTGGGCGAGGCCGAGGGCCAGCGGGACACCGGTGGCGAGGGCCATGTCGGCGAGCAGGCGCGGCGGGTCCTCGGCGGGGCGGGCGAGGACGGTGAGCGGGCGGCCGGCGCGCCGGCCGGTGGCGACGGCGAAGAACGGCGGCAGGCTGCCCGGGCCGCGGAACCCCGCCGCCCGGACGCCCGCGGTCAGGGCACGGCCGAACGGGGGGCCGGTCAGCAGGGAAGCGGCGGACTCGTTGTCCAGCCGGCCGCGGTCGAGGTCACGACGGAGCCCGTCCAGGAAGGCGACGGTGCCCCGGGTGACCACCATCAGGCAGGCCGCGTTCCCGGTGGGGGCGAGGCAGCGGCTCAGGGTGACCGGCTCGGGGTGGCCGACGGTGTAGGCCGTCCCGGCGCGGCCGCCCGGCAGGGCGAGCGCGACCGGCCGCAGCGGGGGCCGCCGCACCAGCTCGCCGTGCTCGACCACGGCGACGGTGCCGCGGATCTGCTCCATCCAGTGGACGACGGCGGCCCCCACGCCTGCCGGCTCCTCGCCGGCGTCCGGGACGTCCACCGGCCAGGCCGTGTGGACGTCGTGGACGGTGTCGAGCCGCTCCGCCGCCAGTGCGGCGAGCAGGTTGGAGATGCCGGGGCTCGCACCCATGCCGAGCACTGCCGTGACGCCAGACCGCCTTGCCTCGCCGTCCAGTCCGAGCATCCGGACGGTCGGCTCCCAGTCGTCGCAGAGGTCCAGGTAGTGGGTGCGGGTACGGATCGCCGCCGCGAGCACGGCCGGGCCGAACCGGTAGTAGGGACCCACCGTGTTGAGCACCACGTCGGCGGCGCCGAGCGCTTCGTCGAGCCCCACCTCGTCCGTGACGTCGATCCGGCGTGCGGACACCCGCACCGCTCTGACGTCGAGCTCGGCGACGAGTCGGCGCGCCGCATCCATGTCACGGTCGCCGACGACGATGTCGCGGACGCCGGGCAGCGCGACGGCCGCACGGACGGCGGCGGCGCCCATGGCTCCGGCACCTCCCAGCGCGAGGATCCTCATCGGCGCCCCCCGGTCCCGGTCGGAGGAACGGCCGCGACGTAGCGCCGGAGGTCGTCGAGATAGCCGTCGACGTAGATCGACCGGGGCGCGGCGAGCATGGTGAGCAGGCCCCGGGTCTCGTCGTCCTCGACCTCGGGCCGCACCAGGTTGTGATTGGCGTCCGCGTGCCGGACGACGGTCAACTGATTCGGCCCGGTGAGGAGTCGGCGGTAGCCGGCCTCGGTGTCGGCCACGTCGACGTTGCGGTCCCGGCCGCCGAGCACCAGCAGGACGGGCACGTTGCGGGCGGCCAGCGCGGTCAGGTCGGCGGTGGCGTCGGCGGTGCGGTTCTTGCCGATGAACCGCCACCGCGCGGGCGTCAGGTCGCCGAGGTCGGGGCCGAGCGCGGCCCGCGCCTGCTCGTAGGTCGCACCCTGGCGCAGTTGCTCGTCGACCCGCTCGCTGCGGGCGACTTCCGCGTCGACGCGACTCTGCGGGGCATGGTCGTGGGCGAGTTCGGCGAGCAGGTTGTAGCGGCCCTGCCGGAGCCAGTTGACGGCCGGGGAGACGGCGATCACGAACCGGACCCCGGGCACCCGGTTGGCCACCTTTGGCAGCACCCAACCGGCCTGGCTGATGCCCCAGAGGCCGATCCGGCCGGGGTCGACCCCGGGCTGCGACCTGGCCCAGGCGATGGCCGCGGCGGCTTCGGCGGCCCGGTCGTCCATGCTCTGGTCGAGCCAGTCGCCGGGGGCGCCGCCGACACCAGGCTTGTTCCAGGAGAGCGAGGCGTAGCCGGCCTTGGCGAGGGCCTCCCAGATCGGGCGGTAGAAGGTGTCGCGGGTGGCGTCGGCAGGCCCGTCGCCGTGGACGAAGACGATCAGGCCGAACGGCCCGTCACCGCCCTCGGGCCGGGCGAGCACGCCGTCCAGCGGTTGGGCGCCACCGGTGATGGTGACGCGTTGTTCGCGCAGGTCGTAGCTGTGCTGGTAGGCCACCCAGCCGCCCGCGGCACCGGCCGACAGGGCCAGTGCGAGCAGGGAGCCGAGCAGGCACCGGAGCCAGGTGCGGGGTGTCCCTCGTGCCATCTCGCCACCATATCTATCGCAATCGAAACTATCGTTCTTCTATCGATAGTTTTGAGCGTACTACACTCCCCGGAGGAAGGGAGCGGCACGATGACGGAGGAACTGCGGACCGAAGTCCCCACCAGGACGCTGGTGGAGGGGCTCGTCCGGGCGGACGGCACGGTGGACGCGGGCGAGCTGTACGAGGTGGCGGGCGCGCTCGGGATGTCCGACCAGCAGGTGCGGCTCTGCATCAAGCGGATGGCGGCGGACGGCCTGCTGGTCCAGGAGGGCCGCGGGCGGCGCGCCGTGCTGCGGGAGACGGCCGAGGCGCAGCGGGTGGCCGACCCCGAGGTCGACTTCGTCCGGCACATGTACGCCCAGGACGCCGGACTCGCCCCCTGGGACGGCAGCTGGCACCTCGCCGCCTTCGCCGTGCCCGAGCCCGCCCGTCAGGCCCGGGACGCACTGCGCGAGACGCTGGTCCGGCTGGGTGGAGCGGCTGTCCAGGGTGGTGTCTACGCCTGCGCCAACGCGTGGGAACCGTACGTCGAGGCGGAGGCCGACCGGCTCGGCGTCCGCGGCCGTCTCACCCTCCTGACCAGCACCGATCTGCGGATCGGCGGCGAGTCGGACCCGATCGCCCTGGCCCGTCGGCTCTGGCCGCTGGACGAACTCGCCGACGGGCACCGCCGGTTGGCGGCCGTCGCACGCGCGCGGCTGGCCCGGCTGACCGCTGCCACTCCCCCGGGGCTCCCGGGCCGGACCGAACGCCTCGCCATCACGGTCGAGTTGGCCGCCGAGTTCACCCGGGCGACGACCCTCGACCCGCTGCTGCCTCCGGAGCTGCTGCCCCGGCCCTGGCCCGGCGCCGAGGCCCGCGCCCTGACCGCGGACTGCTGGCGGCTGCTGCTCCACGCCGAACGGTCCGACCCCGCACCCGGGCCCCGCCTGTTCCACCGCTACGACGAGGTGGTTCGCGAGATCACCGGGGCCGGAGGTGAGGCCGGGGGTGAGGCCGGGCGCGGAGCCGGCTGATCCCGGGCCGCCCCGACGCCCGGCGGTGCACAACGGCGGCCGCCCCCGCGCCATTGCGGGCGCGGGGGCGGCCGTCATACCCGCGCCGGGCCGGCCGTGCGTCCTGTGCCGGGTCGGCGGGGCGGTCCACGCCGCGGGCCCGCAGACCGGCCGGGGCGTGGGATCACCCGGCCGGGAGGTCGACGCCTCAGCCGGTGGGCGGGATCAACCGGCTCAGAACTGCTCCACCCAGTACGGCGCGACGGTCATCCAGCCGTTGCCCGTGGCCCCGTTGAGCCGGCCGGAGCTGGTCCGGGCCAGGGTGTACCAGGACTCCACGTAGTCCGGGTCGTCGGTCCACCAGGAGGTGGGCAGGGCGGCGAGCACCGCGTTGACGAGCGGTATGTAGGCGCCCTGGTCGGCGATGGTGAGCAGGACGGCGGCGACGGCCTGGGCCAGGGCCAGGTAGTTGGTGTCGCCGTCGTCCTCCATCAGGACCACGTCGGCCAGGTTGTACTTGTAGTTCGACCAGTTCACCAGGATCTGGTTCGGGTTGTACACCGTGCCGTCGTAGCGCAGGTAGGGCATGGCGACCGAGTCCACCCGGACCTTGCCGTCCTGCCCGAACCCGGTGACCAGGCCGAACATCTCGGCCGCGCCCTTGAACCAGGGCTCCTGGTCGTCGGACACCTCGATGCTGTCGATCTTCGTGGCCCACCAGCCGCCCGCGGCCTGCGCACCGGCGAGGCCCTGCGCGGCGAACTCCCGGCGCAGCACCTCGGATCCGGCCGCCATCGCCTTCGCGGTGTCGATGTCGACCAGGTAGACCGGCTGCCCCGGCACCCGGGTGGCGTCGAGCGTGTGGACGTGCCCCGCGGTGTCGTAGGCGCGGACGGTGCGGGCGCGGTCGTCGGCCACGGCGGTGGCCACCAGCGGCGTGGCGCCGGCGTCGAGGGCCGCCCGCATCGACGGATCGGCCAACTGGACGCGCAGCAGCGGGCCGAGACCGGCGTCGAGGCCCTTCGCCGTGGCGATCTTCCGGTCGGCGGCGACCGCGGTCTCGGCGAGGGTGTGAGCGGCGGGCGTGCCGGAGGCGGCGGCGAGCGGGGCGAGCTCGGCGCCGGCGGACCCGGCCGCGGACTGCACCCGGGAGCGCCAGGCGGCGTCGGCGAGGGATCTGGCCAGGTCGCGGGCGACCTGGTCCTCGATCGTGGCGACCCGGCCCGCGGATTGCGGGGCCGGGGTGGGAGCGGGGGCGGGCGCCGGAGCGGCCGCGGCCTGGCCGGCCGCCAGGGCGGCGAGCGACAGGGCCGCGACCGCCACGGTGGCGCGGCGGAAACGGGAGAGCGCCATGCGGGTGTCCTCCTGAAGCGGAAGGTGCAGGGAACCATGCGGAACCTTGCAGGGAACCGGCCCCGCCTACGACGGAGCCATGTCAAGTAAAGTCAGCAAGTGACTCACCATCAAGAAGTGCTCCGGAAAACACTTTCCATCGCCCGACGGGCCGGCGGGGGTCCGGCCGCGGGCCGGACGGCCGCCGAACCGCCCGACGAACCGCCTGCCGCGCCACCCGCCGAACCACCTACCGGACCGCCTACCGTGCCACTCCGGAAGAAATTGGATTCGCGGCCACCGGCTCCACCCGGACGGTGATCTCCGTCCACGGCGACCGGCCAGGACGCCTGAACGGCCACGCCGCGCCGGCCCCGGAGCCCCACCCGGGCCCGACGCGGCATCCTCCCGCCCGGCGCGGCACTCTCCCGCCCGGCAGGCCCGCTCGGTAGCATCGCTGCCGCACGATCACCGGCGGGCCGGCCGACGGCTCCCCCGACCACCGGCGAAGGGAGGGACGATGCGGGTCGCGCTCTTCGCCACCTGTGTGAACGACGCGCTGTATCCGTCGACGGCGGTCGCCACCGTCCGCCTGCTGGAGCGCCTCGGGGTGGACGTCGACTTCCCCGCCGGGCAGAGCTGCTGCGGGCAGCCACAGTTCAACACCGGCTACCGGCGCGCCTGCGAGCCGCTGATGCGCCGGACGGCCCGGGTGTTCGCCGGGTACGACCACGTGGTGACGCCGTCCGGGTCCTGCGTGGCGATGATCCGCGACAACTACCCGCGGATCGGGGCCCGGGCCGCCGCCGAGGGCCGAGGCACCCGACTGGCCGACGTCGCCGCGCAACTCGGGCCGCGGGTTTACGAGTTGACCGAGTTCCTGACCGACGTGCTGGGCGTCGAGGACGTCGGCGCCCACTTCCCGTACCGGGTGACCTACCACCCGTCCTGTCACGGGCTGCGGGTGCTGGGCCTCGGCGATCGGCCCCGGCGGCTGCTCCGGGCGGTCCGCGGGCTGGAGTTGGTCGAGCTGCCGGGCGCCGAGGAGTGCTGCGGCTTCGGCGGCACCTTCGCCCTGAAGAACCCGGCGGTCTCGGCGGCGATGGGCGAGGACAAGCTGCGCAGCGCCCTCGCCACCGGCGCCCGGGTGCTCTGCGGCGCCGACAACTCCTGCCTGCTGCACCTCGGCGGAATGCTGCGCCGCCGGGGCGGCGCGTTGCGTCCGCTGCACCTCGCCGAGATCCTGGCGAGCACCGAGGCCGAACCCTGGAGGGCGAGTTGAGCGGTAGCACCTTTCTCGGCATGCCCGCCTTCCCGGAGGCCGCCGCCCGCGCCACCCAGGACGCGACGCTGCGCGCCAACCTGCGGCACGCCACCCACACCATCCGCGACAAGCGGGCCCGTGCGGTGGCCGAGCTCGCGGACTGGGCCGAGCTGCGCGCCGCCGGCAAGGCGATCAAGGACCACACGCTGCGCCATCTCGACGGCTACCTCGTCCGGTTGGAGGAGGCCGTGACGGCGGCGGGCGGCACCGTGCACTGGGCCGCCGACGCGGACGAGGCCAACGCGATCGTGACCCGCCTGGTCCGCGCGACCGGCGAGCGTGAAGTCGTCAAGGTCAAGTCGATGGCCACCCAGGAGATCGGGCTGAACGAGGCGCTCGCCGCCGCGGGCATCACGGCGTACGAGACCGATCTCGCCGAGCTGATCGTGCAGTTGGGTGACGACCGGCCCTCGCACATCCTCGTCCCGGCGATCCACCGCAACCGTGCCGAGATCCGGGAGATCTTCGCCGGGCGGATGGCCTCCTGGGGGCGCCCGGCGCCCGAGGGGCTGACCGACACGCCCGCGGATCTCGCCGAGGCGGCCCGGCTGCACCTGCGCGAGAAGTTCCTCAGGGCCCGGGTGGCCGTCTCCGGAGCCAACTTCATGGTGGCCGAGACCGGCACGCTGGTGGTCGTGGAGTCCGAGGGCAACGGCCGGATGTGCCTGACCCTGCCGGACACCCTGATCTCGGTGGTCGGCATCGAGAAGGTGGTGCCGACCTGGCGCGACCTGGAGGTCTTCCTGCAACTGCTGCCGCGCTCCTCCACCGCCGAGCGGATGAACCCGTACACCTCGCTCTGGACCGGCACCACCCCGGGCGACGGACCGTCGGAGTTCCACCTCGTCCTGCTCGACAACGGGCGCACTGCCGCCCTCGCCGACGAGGTCGGCCGCCAGGCGCTGCGGTGCATCCGCTGCTCGGCCTGCCTCAACGTCTGCCCGGTCTACGAGCGGGCCGGCGGCCACGCGTACGGCTCGGTGTACCCGGGGCCGATCGGCGCCATCCTCACGCCCCAACTGCACGGCATCACCGGCAGGGTGGAGGCCTCGCTGCCGTTCGCCTCCTCGCTCTGCGGAGCCTGCTACGAGGTCTGCCCGGTGGCGATCGACATCCCCGAGGTCCTGGTCCACCTGCGCGAGCGGGTCGCCGGGCAGCGCGGCCACCCGCTGGAGCGGGCGGCCATGGCGGCGGCCGGATACGTGCTCGATCACCCGGGGCTGCTCCGCGCGGCCGAGCGGGCGGCGGCCCGGGCCAGGCGGTTCCTTCCGCGCCGGCTGCCCGGGCCGGGCCGGGCCTGGACCGACACCCGGGACCTCCCGGAACCACCCGCCGAACCGTTCCGCGACTGGTGGCGGAGGAACCGCCGATGACCACTCACCGCCCGCCCGGATCCCGCGAGCTGATCCTCGGCCGGATCCGCGCCGCGTTCCACGGCCGCACCGCTCACGACTCCGACGAACGGCCGCTCCCCCGGGGCTACTCGGCGAGCCACGCACCGGCGGACGACCCGGCCGCCCTGCTCGACCTGCTGCACCACAACCTGGCCGACTACCGCGCCGAGGTCCACCGCTGCACGGCCGCCGGACTGCCCGCACTCGTCGCCGCACTCCTCACGGCGCGCGGCTCCCGAAGCGTCGCCGTCCCGGCCGGCCTGCCACCGGCCTGGCTCTCCGCCGCCACCACCGTCGAACGGCGAGCGGACGACGGCACTCTCACCGCCGACCGGCTGGACCGGACGGACAGCGTGCTGACCGGGTGCGCGCTGGCGATCGCGGAGACCGGCACCCTGGTCCTGGACGCCGGCCCGGCCCAGGGCCGCCGCCTGCTCAGCCTCGTCCCCGACCACCACCTCTGCGTCGTCCTGGCACCCGGACAGGTGGTCGCCTCCGTCCCGCTCGCCCTCCCCCGGCTCGACCCCACCCGTCCGCAGACCTGGATCTCCGGCCCCTCGGCCACCAGCGACATCGAACTCGACCGCGTCGAGGGCGTCCACGGCCCGCGCACCCTGGAGGTCCTGCTCGTCACGGAGCACTGACCGCGGTCAGACCGGCCGCAGCTCCAGCGTGCAGCACTTCGCCCCGCCACCCCCCTTGAGCAGCTCGGAGACGTCCACCGGCACCGGCTCGTACCCGTGCTCGGCGAGCCGGCCGGCCAGCGCCTTGGCGGCCTCCGGCAGCAGGACGTGCCGGCCGTCCGAGACGGCGTTGAGGCCGAACACCTCGGCGTCGGCGCGGTCGGCGAGGATCGCGTCCGGGTAGAGGCTGCGCAGCAGTGCCTGGCTGTCCGGCGAGAAGGCCGCGGGGTAGTACATGACGTGGTCGTCGTCGAGGACGGCGAGCGCGGTGTCCAGGTGGTAGAAGCGCGGGTCGACCAGGGTGAGGCTGAGCACCTGGACGCCGAACAGCGCCCGGGCCTCGGCGTGCGCGGCCGCGTCGGTGCGGAACCCCGTCCCGGCGAGCACCCGGCGGCCGGCCACCAGGTGGTCGCCCTCCCCCTCGTTGACGTGGCCGGCCCGGTGGACCTCGCGGTACCCGTGGGCGCGGAACCACTCCTGGTACGCCTCCGACTCCCCCGACCGCTCCGGGTGCCGGAAGGTGGCGACCAGCGCCCTGCCGTTCAGCACCGTCGCACCGTTGGCGGTGTAGACCATGTCGGGCAGGCCGGGCAGCGGGTCGATCAGCTCGACGGTGTGGCCGAGCCGCCGGTACAGCGTGCGGAGGCGCTCCCACTGGAGGAGGGCGAGCGCGGTGTCCGTCGGGCGCCCCGGGTCCATCCAGGGGTTGATCGCGTAGTCGACGGTGAAGTGCGTCGGCCGGCACATCAGGTAGCGCCGTGGCCTGGCCGTGCGCTCCGGGGTTCGGTTCGGCATGCGGCAACCTCCGCCGTCCGGTTGTTCGGGGGATCGGGATCACGGGCGTACGGGCCGCGGTCGCACGCGAGCACGGCCCAGAGGGCGGCTGCCCCGCCCGCGCCGTTCGCACACACGCGCGGACGTCCCCGGCCGACGCACCACCCCGCGCACCCGGCGCGGCCCCCGGCGCACGACGGCACCCCGCGCGCCCCGCGGCCTCTCCCCCTCGCCCGCGCACCTTCTCCTCGCCCACTCCCCCACGTGGCCGATCTCACGTACCGGCACGGGCCACCTACGGTGGCGTAAGTCACTTCAGACAGTGAACTATCTCCTACATGCCGAACCTCCAGGAGACCCTTGACCTCAGTTCGTACGCCGCCCTCGGGGACAGCTTCACCGAGGGCCTGAACGACCCCGGCGCGGCCGGTGCATTCGCCGGCTGGGCGGACCGGCTGGCCGGGCTGCTCGCCGACGGACAGCCGCCGGGCGGATTCCGGTACGCCAACCTCGCGGTACGCGGCCGGCTGCTCGACCAGATCGCGGCCGAGCAGGTGCCGCAGGTCCGACGCATCCAGCCCGACCTCGTCACCTTCTGTGCCGGCGGCAACGACATCCTGCGCCCGGGCAGCGACCCGGACGAGGTGGCCGAGCGCTTCGAGGCGGCGATCACCCAACTCACCGACTCCGCCGGGACGGTGCTCATCTGCACCGGCTTCGACACCAGGGGCGTGCCGCTGCTGAAGCACCTGCGCGGCAAGATCGCCACCTACAACGGCCACATGCGCGCCGTCGCCGACCGCAACGGCTGCAAGGTCGCCGACCTCTGGTCGCTGCGCGCCGTGCAGGACCGCCGGGCCTGGAGCGACGACCGGCTCCACCTCTCCCCCGAGGGGCACCAGCGTGTCGCCCTGCTGGCCGCCCGCTCGCTGGGCCTGCGCACCGAGCAGGACCCGGAGGCGCCGTGGCCGGCCCTCCCCGTCCAGTCGGCCGCCGACCACCGCCGGGAGAACCTGCAGTGGGCGCGCGAGTACCTGCTCCCGTGGGTCGGCCGGCGGCTGCGCGGCGAGTCCTCCGGCGACCACGTCGAGGCCAAGCGCCCGGAGCTCATGCCGCTCTGACGACACGTCAGCGGTCCGACGGCGCGGGCCCCCCGGGAGAACCGAAGGGGCCCGCACCGGGCCGGCGGGCCGGGCGCACGGCGCCCGCGTGCAGCACGGCGGCCAGTGCGGCGCCGACCAGGTACCAGAACAGGTCCGGCGGGTTGAAGGTGGAGCCGAGGACCAACCGGGCGAGCGTGCTCCGGCGGCCCAGCTCGTCGGGCACACCGGTGAGCTGGAACAGCTCCACCGCCCAGCTCAGCGCGGCGGCCAGGCCCGCGGCGGGCAGCGGGCGCAGCCGCGGCGCGGCCAGCAGCACCAGCGTGTACACCAGCACCGTGTACAGCGCGTCCCCCGCGTACTTGGCGAACTCCCCGCCGCCCACCGCCCGCACGCCCAGCCCGGCCACCACCGTCAGGACCGCGGCCGCCAGGGCCGCCGCCCGAACGGCCCGGCCGGCCCGCCTCCCCCGAAGATCTTCCATGCCGGCCAGCCTAGGGGGTGCCCGACACCCACCCCGGCGATCACCCACGGCCCGGATCACGGGCACGCACGCCGTCCCGGGGGGCGAGAACCCCGCGCCCGCCCTTCGGACAGGCCCCGGCCCGCGGAACGCACCATACTGGGGAGATGGCGAAGAAAAATCCCCCGCCGCAGCGTCCGCCGACCGTCACGGTCAAGGGGCGCGACGTGCGGATGCGTACCATCGGGGTCGCCGTCCTCGCGGTGCTCGCCGTGTGGTTCATCGCGGCCAACACCGGATCGGTGTCCATCACCCTGTGGGTCGCCACCGTCACACTGCCGCTCTGGGCCGTCCTCACCGTGACGCTGGCGACGGGCCTGGTCATCGGCTACGTCGTCGGCCTCCGCCGCCGGGCCAGGAGCTGAGCACGGGCAGAGGCCAGGGGCTGAGCGCGGGCAGGGAGGAGGGCAGCGGCCGCCTCGACGAGTCGGCCCGATCCATCGATTCACCGGTCACGGTGCCGGACATCCCGGTCGCACGGTGCTGAACGTCCTGGTCGGCGCCGCCGTCCCGCTCGCCCTGCCCCGGGGCGGCCGCCCACCCGCCTCCGGAACCGCCGCCATCCGATCGGCGTCCCTCCCTCCCGACGGACCCCGCCCACAGGCCGTGCCGGCAGGCCGGTCCGAACACCGGCCCCCTGGCCGGGTAGCCTGCTGCCCGGCCCGCCGAGGGGCCGGGTCCGCGCAGGTCGCGGGCGGGAACGACGGACAGACGGGGGCGGGGCGCAGTGACGCAGCTGACCGAAGCGGTGGAGGGGTCCGGCCTGCGGGCGGACGCGGAGGGGCACGGCCGGGGGCCGGGGCGGCGGTTCGCCGTGGACGGGTTCGCGCCGCGCCACGACGGCCGCGCCCGCGAGCGCGGCAAGGCACTGCGCGAGCGCACCCCTCGCGAGCGGCACGCCGAGTTCGCGCTCGGCGCCGACCGGCCGGGCGCCGTCGAGGCGATCGAGGCCTCCAACGCCGGCCGCCTCACCGACCTGGTGCCGATCCGGCTGGGCCGGATGGCGGCCACGCCGTTCGCCTTCCTGCGCGGCTCGGCCGGCCTGATGGCCGCCGACCTCGCCGCCACCCCGGCCACCGGGATCACCGCCCAGCTCTGCGGCGACGCGCACGCCGCCAACTTCGGTCTCTACGGCGACGCCCGCGGCCGGCTGGTCATGGACATCAACGACTTCGACGAGACCGTGCCCGGCCCGTGGGAGTGGGACCTCAAGCGGCTCGCCGCCAGCCTGGTGCTGGCCGGCCGTGAGATCGGCGCCGACGAGACGACCGCCCGCCGGGCCGCGTTCGACGCGGCGGGCTCCTACCGCCGGACCATGCGCACGCTGGCCAAGCTGCCCGCGCTGGACGCCTGGAACGCCGTCGCCGACGACCAGTTGGTCTCCTTCGCCCAGGCGCACGACCTGGCCGAGGCGCTGCAGAAGGTCGGTGCCAAGGCGCTCGGCAACACCAGCGCCAAGTTCGCCGCCAAGTCCACCGTCCGGACGGAGGAAGGGGGTTGGCGGTTCACCGCCGCTCCCCCGGTCCTCAGCGAGGTGTCGGACTCGACCGCCGGCGCGGTCGCCGCGTCGCTCGGCCCCTACGTGCAGACCGTGCCCGCCGAGTTGCACCCACTGCTCTCCCGCCACCACGTGCAGGACGTGGCGTTCCGCGTGGTCGGCACCGGCAGCGTCGGCACCCGCTCGTACGTCGTCCTGCTCACCGACCACCGCGAACAGCCGCTGGTGCTCCAGGTGAAGGAGGCGCGCCCGTCGGTCCTGCTGCCCCACCTGGCCCGCGCGGGCTTCGCGGTGGCGGCGCCGGCCTCCGACGCGCACGAGGGCCGCCGGGTGGTGCTCGGCCAGAAGCGCATGCAGGTGGTCAGCGACACCCTGCTCGGCTGGACCACCGTGGACGGCCTGCCCTACCAGGTCCGGCAGTTCCGCAACCGCAAGGGCAGCGTGGACCCGGCGGCGCTGCTCCCCGGCCAGCTCGACGACTACGCCCGGATCACCGGCGCCCTGCTGGCCCGGGCCCACGCGCACACCGCCGACCCGGGCGTGATCACCGGCTACTGCGGCAAGAACGAGGCGCTGGACGAGGCGGTCTCCACCTTCGCGGTGGCGTACGCCGACCGCACCGAGGCCGACCACGCCGACCTGCTCGCGGCCATACGGGCGGGCCGGCTCCCGGCCGAGCACGGCATCTGACGGCCCACCACCCCAGGACGAGCACGGCGTCCGAGGGGTCGCCACCCCGGGCCGGGCACGGCCTCCGAGGGGTCGCCCCCCGGGCCGAGCACGGCCTCCGAGGGCCGGCCCGTCACTCCCGGCCGGCGGGATTCAGGAACGGCGCGACCGCCGCGACGAACTCCGCCGGCCGCAGGTGGTGCACCAGGTGCCCGGCCTCGATGGTGACCACCCGGCAGTCCGGGATCCGGTCGGCCATCTCGGCGATCCGGTCCTGCGGCACGTGGCTGGCCGGGCCGCCCGCCACCACCAGGGTCGGAGCCGTGATGGCCGCCATCCGCTCCAGCCAGACCGGTGCCGGGGTGTCGAGCTGCCCCTTGATCGCCCTGACCACCGCCCAGTCAAAGCTCACCGGCTCGGTGGGGGCATCGGCCACCGGGGTCGCCGGGCGCGGGTAGGGCGCCGGGATGTCCTCCAGCACCATCCGGCCGATCCGCCCGGGGTGCTCCTGCGCGAGCAGGTACGCGACCACGCCGCCCATCGAGTGGCCGACCAGGTCGACCCGCTCCAGTCCGAGCACGTCCAGGAAGCCGAGGACGTCGTCCCGCATCAGCTCGAAGCCGTACCGGCCGGGCCGGCCGCTGTCACCGTGGCCGCGCAGGTCGAGCGCGTAGACGTGGTGCTGCGGGGCGAGGCCCGGCAGGACGCCGTCCCAGTCGGTGGCCCGCTCGCCGAGCGCGTGCAGCAGGACGAGCGGCGGGCCGCCGGGAGTGCCGTGCTCGCGGTAGGCGAGGGCGACCTCGGGAAGCTCCACGATCCGGTGATCAGTCATGCCGCCCACCGTATGCCGTGGCCGCCGCACCCGGCCCGTCCGTTCGCCCACCGCTCAACGGTTCGCCGCTGCCCGCGACCTACTGCTGCGTCCGTGCCTCGGCCGGGCCGGGCACGGCCGGTCGAGCCTCCGCTCCCCGAGCGTCCTCCTGAACGGCCTCGTCCTGGCCCGCCGCTCCTGCGGCCGCCGCCTCGGCCTCCCGCGCCGCCGACGCCCGGCCCGCGCACACCGACGCCAGCACGGCCAGCCCGGCCACCGCCGCGCACACCGCGCTCGCGTACGTGTACGCCGCCCGGTGCCCGCCGCCGCCCCCGGTCGCCCGCAGGTAGACGCCGGAGAGCGCCGAGATGCTGACCGCCGCCGCGATCCGCTGCGTCATCTGCAGAATCGCCCCGCTCACCCCGGCCGCCTCGGCGGGCGCGTGCCGCAGCACGTACGCCTGGTTGGTGGCCCCCATCACGCCCACGGCGGCGCCGCCGAGCAGTTGCAGCGCGGCGAGCAGCCAGGGCAGCGCACCCGCGGGCGCCCAGTGCACCACCAGCCCGCTGGTGAGCATCACCAGGGCCGAGAGGGTCATGCCCGCGGTGACGGTCCGCCGGCCGAACCGCTGCACCACCCGCCAGGCGAGCGCGGAGGCGGCCCCCATGGACACCGCCGAGGGCAGTGAGACCAGCGCCGCACCCATCGGGGAGAGCCCGAGGCCGTCCTGCAGGAACATGGCCAGCACCAGCCCTGCCGCGAGCGAGGAGCCGAACTGGGCCATCGCCACCGCCGTCCCCAGCGCGTACGGCGCGGAGCGGGTCAGGGCCGGATGGATCAGCGGGTGGCCGCCGGCCCGGGCGTAGTGGCGCTGCCACCAGGCCAGCGCGCCGAGCAACAGACAGGCGCCGCCGGCGAAGCCGAGCCAGCCGGTCCAGGCGGGCGGCTGGACGAAGGGCAGCATCAGCGTCAGGGTCAGCGCGCCGACCAGCAGCAGTCCGACCAGGTCGAGGTCGGCGTGCCGGGCGCTCGGGCGCGGCCTCGGCAGGTGGCGGGCGGCCAGGGCGACGGTGGCCAGCCCGAACGGCACGTTGAGCAGGAAGGTCAGCCGCCAGCCGTGCTCGGGCCCGACGGCGGCCAGCACCGCGCCGCCGACCGGCGGGCCGAGCGCGAACGCGAGCCCCCCGGTCACGGCGTACATGCCGAGCGCCCTGGCCCGCAGCTGCCCGCTGAAGACGTCCTGGATGGTGCCGATCATCTGCGAGTTGACCAGCCCGGCCCCCGCCCCCTGGAGCAGCCGGGCGGCCACCAGGACCCACGGCTCGGTGGCGGTCGCCGAGAGCAGGCTCACCACGGTGAACAGTGCCAGGCCGGTGACGAAGAACCACTTGCGGCCCCGGACGTCCCCGAGCCGCCCGCCGGGCACCAACGCCAGCCCGAAGGCGAGCGAGTACCCGGCCACGATCCACTGCAGGTGGGCCGGCTGGGCGTGCAGGCTCTCACGCAGGGCGGGGATCGAGGTGTTGAGCACGGACTGGTCGAGCAGGGTGGTGAACCCACCCGCGACACAGACCAGCAGCACCCGGCGCCCCGCGGCGTCGAAGCGCTCCCGGGGCGCCGCGGCTATCGAAGCGGCGGAGGACGGCTTCACGGGACGACCACCACCAGCACGTAGCGGGCCTCGCCCGGGCCCGGACACCGGAACCGGGTGGTCTCGGCGACGAAGCGCAGGCAGTCACCGGCCGCGAGCAGCTGCGGCTCGCCGTCGACCGTCAACTCCAACCCACCCTCCAGCAACCAGAGATGGTGCTCCAGCCCGGGGACGGACGGACGGTCGTACGCGATGTCGGCCCCCGCCGGCAGCCGGCCCTCGACGACCTCCGCCCGCAGCGACCCGTGCGGCGGCGACACCGACCGCCGGACGAACCCGGTCGCCTCGTCCCGCCACACGGCCTGCTCCCCGGCCCGCACCAACCGCGCCGGCGCCGACTCGACCTCGGCCAGCAGCCGCGACATCGTCCGCCCGTACACCGAGCAGAGCCGCCCGAGCAACGCCGCCGTCGGGCTCACCTCCGCCCGCTCCACCCGTGACAGCGTCGACCGGCTCACATCCGCCCGGCGCGCCAACTCCTCCAAGGTCCACCCGCGTTCGAGCCGCAGCTCGGAGAGACGGGCTGCCAGCCGCTCGTCGGCGGCCGTGTCGATTCCCATATTCGCGATGTTATCCCGGATGTGAGATCGAAGCAGGGGCCGGCCCTTGGGCTTGTCCGACCAGCCCTAGCCGGAGCCCGTAGACGACCCGTCAACGCCCGCGCCCACCGGACGTCCACGGGCCTCGAACACAATCCTCGTCGAGCGCCGGCGACACGTCGGCGCAAGGTTCGAGAGAGGACGGAGAACCCCCTGCAACTACACGCAGGCCCAGCAGTGGTCCTTCGCCCCTCCACGCATCCCGCACAACGGCTAGAGGGCTTGCCGGCACGGAGAAGCCCACGCCGAGGGGTGGTCCCGGACGGCCGGGCAGTCCGGAGGGCTCTCACCTCCGGACTGCCGACGGGACTGCCGACCGGCCGTCCGGCCCGGCCCCGGCCCCGGCCCGGCCGCGCCGAGGGCCGTCAGCGGCGGGCGGGGCGCGCGGTCATCACCGCGGCCGCCGCAGCCGTCGCGGCCAGGATCGCCGCGGCCACCCACAGGGCGTGCTGGGCCGCGGTCCGCGCACTGCCGGCCGCCCCCAGGTAGACGCTGCCGACGACCGCGACGCCGAGGGTGCCGCCGAGCTGCTGGACGGCGTTGAGCAGGCCCGCGGCCGAGCCGGTCTCCTGCGGGCCGACACCGCTGAGCGCGGTGCCGAAGAACGGCGGGGTGAACAGACCGGTGCCCAGCCCGGCGACGGCCAGGGCCGCGGGCAGCGCGGCCGGGTAGCTGCCGGGGCCTGCCGCACGGTACGCGAGGACGGCGGCCGCCAGGCCGACCGCGAGGACGACGATGCCGGCGTGCAGGACGCGCGTCCCGTACCGGGGGACGAGGTGGGCGCCGGCCGCCCAGGAGCTGACGGCCAGTCCGGCGGACCACGGCAGCAGGGTGAGCCCCGCGGTGAGCGGGCCGTCGTGGAGGCCGAGTTCGAGGTGCAGCACGACGGTGATCATGACGCCGTTCATGACGGCGAAGAACAGCGTCGAGGTGGCCAGCGCGGCGGGGAACGCCCGGCCGCGCAGCAGGGCCGGTTCGATCAGCGGCGCGTGGCCGCGGCGGGCGGTGCGGCGCTGGTGGGCGACGAACAGACCCAGGACCGCGGTGCCCGCGGCAACGAGGGCCCACGCGGCGGGCGAGTGGCTGCCGGTGGCCGGCGGGCACACGACCAGGGCGGTGCCGAGCATCGCGAGGACGGTGCCGGCCGGATCGAGGCGGGGCCTGGTCGGTGCGCGGTCCTCGGTCAGGTACGGGCTCGCGGCCAGGACGGCGGCGGCCAGTGGGAGGTTGACGAGGAAGACCGCGCGCCACGAGGAGCCGAGCAGGTCGGCGTGGGTCAGGACGCCGCCGAGGACCGGGCCCAGCACCGCGGACAGGCCCATGACGGGCCCGATCATGCCGAGCGCCCGGGAGAGTTCGTCGCCGTCGTACATCGCGCGGATCAGCCCGAACGTCTGCGGGATGATCGCGGCCGCGGCCGCGCCCTGCACGGCGCGAACCGCGATCAGCGCCACGGCGCCGGGTGCGAGCGCGCAGGCCAGGGAGGCGGCGGCGAACGCGACGACGCCGACCCGGAAGACCCGCCTGCGGCCGGCGATGTCGCCGATCCGGGCGCCGGTCAGCAGGCCGAGGGCGAACGCGAGGGTGTAGGCGGCGCTGAACCACGGGATGGTGGCCGCTGCCCCGCCGAGATCGGCGTGGACGACGGGCGCGGCGACCTGGACGATCGTGGCGTCGAGGAGGTTCATCGCCTCGGCGGCCAGCACCGCGGCCAGGGCGAGCCCGTGACGGCGCGACCTCGGTGGGGTGGGCCGGGCCGGGCCGGCTGTGCGGTGCGTGGTGTGGGACATGGGTCTCCCCCGGGGACGGCGCGGGTGCGTGGTGGCGGCCGGGCCGCGGGCGACGTGGTCGCGGTGCGGCGGGCGGCCGGTGACCACCGTGCCGCCCGATCTACGCGCACTTCCACTTCTTCGGGCGTCATCGGTGATTACTTCCATGGAGGTCGGCTAGTTTGGTGATTGTGCTCGAACTGGATGATCTGGACCGGGGCCTGATCCACGCCCTGCAGGTGGACGCGCGGGCGCCGTTCACGCTCATCGCCGACGTCCTCGGCTCCTCGACGCAGACCGTCGTCCGCCGCTACCGCCGCCTCCACGCACAGGCCGGACTGCGCGTGGTCGCCCTGCCCACACCCCGCAGCTCCGGCCTGCACCAGTGGTTCGTACGGCTGACCGCCGCGACGCGCAGCGCGCACGACATCGCGCTGGCGCTGGCCCGCCGCCCCGACACCTCCTGGGTGCGCCTGACCTCCGGCGGCACGGAGATCGTCGCGATCATCCACACCGCGCCCGCGGGCCCGGACGCGCACGCGCTGCTCCTGCGGGACATCCCCCGCACGGCGGGGATCACGGCGGTCTCCGCGCACCACCTGCTCCACACCTACCTGGGCGGCCCGACCGCGTGGCGCGGGCGGATCGACGCCCTGGACGCCGGCCAGGAGGCGCGGCTGCGCGCCGAGACCGGCGCCCCCGACGCCCCGGGCACGGCGGGCACGGCGGGCACCGACGCCCCCGTGTACCTCCTCACGGACGCGGACCGCGTGCTGCTGTCGGCGCTGCGCGAGGACGCGCGCCGCAGCTACGCGGACCTGGCCGCCGCGACCGGCACCACCGCGGCCACGGCGGCCCGCCGACTGGCCGAACTGCGGGCGCGCGAAGCACTGTTCTTCGACGTGGACATCGATCCGGGGCTGCTGGGCGTGACGGTGTCCGCGCTGCTGTGGATGCAGGTGGCGCCCGCACACCTGGATGCGGTGGCGACAGCGCTGGCCGGGCACGAGGAACTCGCGCTGGTCGCGGCGACGACCGGCCCGACGAACCTGGTCGCGCACGCGCTGTGCGGGGACGCGGGGGCCCTGCACCACTACCTGACGCGGCGGGTGGCATGGGATGCGGTGACGCGGATCGAGACGGCGCCCGTGCTGCGCACCTACAAGGCGGCGACGACGCTGCGCGCGGGCTGAGCCCGCCCGTGGGCGGCCGGGCCGCCGTAGCACCGGGCCACCTCGCCTCAGGCCGCCGGGCCTCACGCCGCCGAGTGCGTCATCGTCCCTCGTCCCCCCTCGTCCCCCCTCGCACCCTCTTGGGCCCCCTCGGGGCCCCTCGGACCCCCGGCCAGCTGGTCATATGATGTCCGCGACCAGGGGCCGGCCAAGGCCCAGGCAGTCAAGGGGGGGATCATGTTCGGCATCATCAGGCCGTGTCGCCACCGGCTCTCCGAGCGGTTGCAGAGCTCGTGGATGGCACACCTGTGCGGGCTCTGCCTCGCCCTTCGGGACGACCACGGACAGCTGGCGCGGACCGCGACCAACTACGACGGTCTGATCATCTCGGTGCTGGTCGAGGCCCAGAGCGCGAAGGACGACGCCTCCTGGCGCCGCACCGCCGGGCCGTGCCCGCTGCGGGGGATGCGGACGGCGTCGGTCGCCAAGGGCGAGGGCGCGCGGCTGGCGGCGGCGGTCTCGCTGGCACTCGCCTCGGTGAAGATCCGTGACCATGTCGAGGACGGGGACGGCGTGTTCGCCCGCCGGCCGGTCGCGGCCGGGGCGCGCGCCGTGACCAGGCACTGGGACCGGAAGAGCGCGGGCAGCGCCTCGGTGGTCGGCTTCGACACCGCCGTGCTCCTCGACGCCGCCGCCCGCCAGGGCGAGTTGGAGCGTGGGCTGGGGCCGGGCGGGTCCGTCCTGCTGGTCACCGAGCCCACCGAGAGCGCCACCTCCGCCGCCTTCGCGCATACCGCCGTGCTGGCGGGGCGGCCCGCCAACGCAGCGCCGCTGGCCGAGGCGGGGCGGCTGTTCGGCCGGCTCGCCCACCTGCTGGACGCCGCCGAGGACCAGGCCGAGGACACCGCGACCGGCGCTTGGAACCCGCTCACGGCGACCGGCACCGACCGGGCCGAGGCCGAGCGCCTCTGCCGCGACGCCGTCCACGGCATCCGGCTCGCGCTGCAGGAGGTCGAGCTGACCGACCGGGCGCTGGTGCACGTCCTGCTGGCGCACGAGACCGAGCGCGCCGTCGAGCGGGTCTTCGGCCCGGCCTCGCACGCCGCGGCCTGCAAGACCCGGACGGTGCCCGGAGCGGCGCCGGACGCCTCCAACCCCTACCGAACGCCGCCCGGGTACGACCCCAACCAGGCGCCGCCGCCCGGTCCGGGCGCGCCCGTCCCGCCGTGGGTGCCCCAGGGGCCGGGCTTCGACCCGCCCGGCGCCCGGCCGCCGCACCGCCGCAACCTGCTCGCGGGCTGCGCGGTCTGGGCGCTGATGGCCTGCACGTGCCAGCTGATGTGCTGCGACCACAACGACCCGTTCTCTCGCGAGCACCGCCAGGGCTGGTGCGTCCGGAACGACTGCGACTGCAACTGCGGGGACTGCAGCGGCTGCGGGGACTGCTGCCAGTGCTGTGGCGACGGCGGCTGCTGTGACGGCTGCGGGTGCGACGGCTGTGACTGCGGCTGCGACTGCTGAGCGCCCTCCGCCCGCCTGTCCCGGGAGCTCCCCGAGTTCGAAGGGAAACTGACACGACCGCAGGCGGAGCCGGGCTCGTCCGAGCGACGAGCCCGCCCGCGTGGCGGGTCCCGCGCCCACTGCCGGACCAGCCGTAGGCGGCCTACCCGTAGGCGGCCTGTCCGTAGGCGGCCTGCCCGGAGGCGGCCTGCCCGAAGTAGCCCACGTATCCGTCCGGTTCGGCCCGCTCCGGCCCCGGGCCGGGCGCGCCGTCACCGGCCCACGCCGGCGAGGCCGGGGAACGAGCCGGCAGCAGCCCCGGCCCCGCCGCCGGGCCGCGCTCCCACAGTGGCAACACCTCGACCCTCCGCGGACCGCCGGCTCTCGCCGGGTCCGCCTCAGGCATCGGAGCCCGTCTCCGCCGCCCGCCGGTCGGCCATCAGCGAGCTCTCCAGGCGGGCCAGCAACACCCGGAACCTTTCCGTGTCCTGCTCCGTCATCCGCCCCTCGGACAGCATCCGCACGCTCTGTACCTCGGTCGTTCCCTCGTTCATGTGCCCGACGTTAGGCGCCGACGATCAACACCCGATAAACACGGCAGCCGCTGACCGACCGCACCACCGGGGCCGGGTGGAACGCACCGGTCCCACGGCGGGGGCGCGGGTGCCATCGGGCCGTGACGGCCCGCTGGTCAAATCGTCACAGATCACCCACGGCGGGCCATTCGCCGCCGAAACGCCGCGCCATGTCGATCCGTCGACGGAGCAGGTCCGGCCTACGCCCGGCCGAGCACCCGGTCGACGGTGATCTCGATGACCACCCGGTCCGGGTTCACGCGCGGCTCGCGGTACCGCTCGGTGTACCGCCGGACGGCCTCGGCCACCGCCTCCGGCTCGTCCCGCACCACGGCGACGCCCTCCAGCGTCGACCAGCGGGCCCGGTCCACCTGGCAGACCGCCACCCGCATACCCGTCGGGCCGGCCGCGAGGACGTTGCGCACCTTGCGGCTGGTCCGGCTGCTGATCACCCGCGCGGTCCCGGTCTCCGGCTGGTACGTCACCCCGACCGGCACCACGTGCGGCGAGCCGTCCGGCCGCTGCGTGGTCAGCGTGGAGATGTGCCGCTCCTGCCAGAAGGCGAGGAAGGCTTCGTCGAGTTCGCGCGGATCATGGGCCATGCCCGCGATCGTACGACGCCCGGCCCGGTGCCGAGGCGCCGGGCCGGGGGCAGGTCAGGGTCGGGTCAGGCCAGGCCCGGGGCCTGACCCGACCCGGGCCCCGGCCGGACCGGACGTCCGACGGCACCGCGCCGTCAGTGGCCGCGCGCGATCCACTCCGGCAACGCGGGGGCCTCGGCGCCGATGGTGGTGGGGTCGCCGTGGCCGGTGCGGACCACCGTCTCCGGCGGGAGCGAGAGCAGCCGGTCCCGGATCGAGTCGATGATCGTCGGGAAGTGCGAGAACGACCGGCCGGTGGCGCCGGGGCCACCCTGGAAGAGGGTGTCCCCGGTGAAGACCGTCCCCAGCTCGGGCGCGTGGAGGCAGACCGCGCCCGGTGCGTGGCCGGGGGTGTGCAGCACGGTCAGCGCGGTGCCCGCCACCTCGATCCGCTGCCCGTCGGCGAGTTCGCCGTCCGGCAGCCGGTCGGGGTGGGTGAGCTTCCAGAGCGGAAGGTCGTCCGGGTGCAGCAGGATCGGCGCGCCGGTGCGGGCGGCGAGCGCCGGGGCCGCGTCGATGTGGTCGTTGTGCGCGTGGGTGGAGACGATCGCCACCAGCCGGCGCCCGCCGAGCGCGGCCTCGATGGCCTCGGCGTCGTGGGCCGCGTCGATCACCACGGCCTCGGTGTCGTCGCCGACGATCCAGACGTTGTTCTCCACCTCCCAGCTGCCGCCGTCGAGGTCGAAGGTGCCGGCGGTGACCAGCCGGTCGATCCGTGCCGTGGTCCCCCCGCTCACAGGACCACCACCGAGCGGAGCACGTCGCCCTCGTGCATGCGGGTGAACGCCTGCTCCACGGCGTCGAGTTCGATGGTCTCGGTGACGAAGGCGCCGAGGTCCAGGCGGCCCTGGAGGTAGAGGTCGATCAGCATCGGAAAGTCCCGCGAGGGCAGGCAGTCGCCGTACCAGGAGGACTTCAGCGCGCCGCCGCGGCCGAACACCTCGAGCAGCGGCAGCTCCAGCCTCATCTCCGGGGTCGGCACGCCGACCAGGACGACGGTGCCGGCCAGATCGCGGGCGTAGAACGCCTGCTGGTACGTCTCCGGACGGCCGACCGCCTCCACGACCACGTCCGCGCCGTGGCCGCCGGTCAGTTCCCGGATCGCCTCGACCGGGTCGGTGGTACGGGAGTTGACGGTGTGGGTGGCGCCGAGCTTCTCCGCGGTGGCGAGCTTGCGGTCGTCGATGTCCACCGCGATGATCTTCGCCGCGCCGGCCAGCCGCGAGCCGAGGACGGCCGCGCCGCCGACGCCGCCGCAGCCGATCACCGCGACCGAGTCGCCACGGCCGACGTTGCCGGTGTTGATCGCGGCACCGATGCCCGCCATCACCCCGCAGCCCAGCAGGCCCGCGACGGCCGGCTCGGCCGCCGGGTCGACCTTGGTGCACTGGCCGGCCGCGACCAGCGTCTTCTCCGCGAACGCGCCGATGCCCAGGGCCGGCGACAGCTCGGTGCCGTCCAGCAGGGTCATCTTCTGCTTGGCGTTGTGGGTGTTGAAACAGTACTGCGGACGCCCGCGCTTGCAGGCGCGGCACTGGCCGCAGACCGCACGCCAGTTGAGGATCACGAAGTCACCGGGCCCGACCTCCGTCACCCCCTCGCCGACCGACTCCACGATGCCCGCCGCCTCGTGGCCCAGCAGGAACGGGAACTCGTCGTTGATACCGCCCTCGCGGTAGTGGAGGTCGGTGTGGCAGACGCCGCAGGCCTGGATCCGGACCACCGCCTCGCCCGGCCCCGGGTCGGGTACGACGATCGTCGTGACCTCCACGGGCGCGCCCTTGGCACGCGCGATGACTGCCTTGACCTGCTGGGCCATCCGATTCCACCTCCGTCGGCCGATGCGGCTTTGCACCGGCATGACCTGCTCAAACGACTTGCCCACGAAGCGTATCGTCCACGCCGGTCCGTGCCCGGCGAACGGCCCCGGTGATCCGGCTCACCCGGGGCGGCCCACGTGCCCCCCGAGCCGCGAGCCGCCCACCTCTGCCGGAGCCGCCCGGCCCCGACGGAGCCACCGGGCCCCGACGGCCGGCCGGGGGCGCGCGGCCTTTGCCGAGCGCCCGTCATCAGCCTGTCAGCCACCCGGCGTTGGCTGGAATCGTCGCTGACTGTGCCGCGCCGCCCACGTACGGTCGTACCGAACCCGACCCGTCCGACCCACCCGTCCCGCCGGCTCCACCTCTGCCCCTGCCCCTGTCCACGCCGTACAAGCCCCCGCCCGACCGCACCTCCCCGTCCCCGCGCACCTCCCCGGATCCGCCCCCCGCCGGGCCGCCTAGCGCCGCCCACCGCCCTGGAGTCTGGAGTACGGATGTCCGCCGAGAACAGTGCCACCCGCGCCGGCACCGGCAGCGCCCGAGCCGCCGTCGCAACCGCCACCGCCGAGCCCCCGCTCCCCCCGCTGCACTGTGTGCGCCGACTGGCCCCGGGCCCGCCGCGGCTCGGCACGCTCCCCACCGGCACCCCGGTCTGGCTGGTCAGCCGCCACGCCGACGTCCGGCAGGTGCTCACCGATCCGCGGCTGGGCCGCGCCCCGCTGCTCGCCCCCGACGCACCCCCGGTCTCGCTGGTCCCGAACCTCCTGGACGACCCGCAGGGCCTGCTCAGCCTCGACGGCGCCGAACACCAGCGGCTGCGCCGCACCGTGCAGCGGGCCTTCACCCCGCGCGCGATCGCCCGGTGGCGGCCGTGGGTGGCCTCGGTGGTCGAGGGCCTGCTCGACGATCTGATCGACCAGGGCTCGCCCACCGACATCGTCGCCGCCTACACCCGCCCGCTGCCGACGGCCGTCATCAGCCGGCTGATGGGATTGGACGGTGTGGACGGCAAGCGCCTCGAACACTGGAGCGACCACGCGCTCGCCACCACCGCGTACACCGCCGAGGCGATCCGAACGGCGCTGGCGGAGTTCGCCGGCTTCAGCGTCGAGCTGATCGCCGAACGCCGCGCCGCCCCGGGCGAGGACCTGGTCAGCAGCCTGCTGGCGGCGGCCGGGGAGAGCGACGACATCACCGAGCCGCAGCTCGTCTCGCTGGTGATCGGCCTGGTGGTGGCCGGGCACGAGACCACCATGACCGCGCTCGGCAACGCCCTGGTCTACCTGCTCGGCGACGGCCGCGAGGCCTGGCAGCGGCTCGCCTCCGACGAACAGAGCGCGGCGGCCGCGACCGAACAACTGCTGCGCGCCATCCCGCTCGTGGACACCGCGCACCTCCCCGGACTCCTGCGGCGCAGTACCGAGGACGTGGAGATCGGCGGTGTGGTGATCCCGGCCGGCAGCGTGGTCGCCGCCGACACCCGCACGGCCAACCAGGACCCGGGGATCTACACCGGCGACCTGCTGACCGAGCTGTTCTCCCCGCTGGCCGCGCCGATGCTGACCTTCGGCGCCGGACCGCACCACTGCCTGGGCGCCTGGCTGGCCCGGATGGAACTGGAGCTGGCCCTGCACCGCCTGGCCCGCCGGCTGCCGGCGCTGCGGCTCACCATGCCGACGGACGCCATCGACTGGCGACGCGGCCTGGTGACCCGTAGTCCGCACACCCTCCAGGTCGCCTGGTGACGGCCGACCCGGCGCGGCCCGCTGGGCCGGCGCTCAACGACCCGGTGGTGGTCCGGGTCGACCACGGGCGCTGCGTCGGCTCGGGCATGTGCGCGCTCGCCGTGCCCGGGTCGCTGGTGCTCGGCGCCGACGGACTGGCCCACCCGGTGCGCACCCCGCGGCCGGCCGGCGCGGACCCCGTCGGGGAGCCGTTGACGGCGAAGCTGGCCGAGGCGGTCGACTTCTGCCCGGTCGAGGCGCTCGCCCTGTACTCCGCCCGCGACGGCCGCCGGATCACGCCCACCGGGTGAGGCCCCCGCCGATGCGATCCGGATGAGGCCCGCCCCCGACCCGATCCGGATGAGTCCCGCCCCCGGGCGTCCGGGTGAGACCCCCGTCGGCGCCGCTCCGCACGCCGGGGCGGCGCCGGCGGCCGGGGCGGTGTGTCGCGCGGCGGCGCGCACCCCTCCCGGCCGGCGGGCCGTCAGACCCGGTCCGCGCAGGCCAGTGCCGCCCGAAGCTCGCTCACCGGGTCGCCCTCGTGATACGGCCGCTCGCCGGCCTCGATGTGGTCCAGGAACTCCTGGTACCGCACCGCGTACGCGAGGTGGTAGAGCGGCTCGACCAGTTCCAGCGCACGTTCCGGCGACGACCCGGGGACGTGCTCCCGCCACGCCCGCGCCCACACCTCGGCGGCCTGAGCCCACCGTTCGTCGTCGACGTACTGGCGCGGGCGCAGCCCGTCCAGGGCCGGGTGGCCGAGGCAGGAGTCGGCGTAGTCGACGACCACCGACCGGGTGCCGTCGGAGCGCCAGTTGCCGGGGTGGAAGTCGCCGTGCACCAGGGTCTCGGGCAGCCCGCATGCGGCCAGTTCCGCCACCAGCGCGGGCAGCCGCGCGGCGAGCGCCCGGGCCGCGTCGAGTTCACCGGCGGTCAGCTCGGGGCCGGGATCGGCCGCGAGCCGGTCGAGCAGGTCGTTCACCTGGCGGACCAGCGTGGGCAGGGTGCGGTCGCGCAGGCCGGCCGTGGCGGCGCGGCCGTCGGCCGCCAGCGCCGCCTGGGCGGCGACCAGCCGGGGTACGACGTCGGCGATCTCCTCGGCGGACGGCCCCCAGCAGTCCTCCCCGGGCACGTGGTCGAGCAGCAGACGCCCGCGCTCGGGGTCGGAGCCGAGCACCGGCGGCACCAGCGTGGGGTCGACGGAGCCGAGCAGCGCGATCACGTCGCCCTCACGGGCGTTGAACGTCGGGTTGGTCGCCTTCAGCCAGGCGTCGCCGCCGGTGGCGGTGCGGTAGCGGAACAGCCCGGAGAGGTTCCACGTCCGGATCTGCTCGCCCCGGCCGGTCGCGGGGCGGCCGGCCCGGTCGAGCGCCTGCTCGGCCCAGTCGAACGCCTCCCGCAGCCCTGCGGGCGTGGCCCAGCCGGCCCGCCGCTCGGCCGGGCCGAGCAGAGCGGCGGTGTCCGGGCCCGCCTGACGCGGCACCAGCCCGGCGGGCCGCTCCAGCGCCTCGACGTGGTAGACCACATGCCCGCCGTGGCCGCCGCCGCCCTCCGCCACCTCGGCGAGCCGGAGCACCACCACCGGCACCCCCAGCTCCTCCGACAGCCGCTCGACCACCGGTGCGGCGGCCGACCACCACCCCTCGCTCACCTCGTACGGGCCCTGCGGCCCGTAGTACTCGTCCCCGTAGGTGAGGTGGGCGGTGACGGACCGGCTGCTCGCTCGCTTCATCCGGGTAGACTCCCCTACCCGCCCCGCCCACGCGACCGTTTTTCCACGTACCGCACCCCGGCGCGCGCCGCTGACCGGACGCCCCGGGAGGTGACCCGACGGCAGCCCCGCCGGTCCGGCTGATCCGTCCTCGTCGTCCCCTTCCGAGTGAGGGGGTCTCTTCCTCCCGCTGCCGTGCGCCCCTGCGGACGGGCGCGGCCGCCGGGGCCGCGCGAGCCCGGCCGGCGCGCCCGCGGGACCGCCGCGGGCGCCGGACGGCCACGGGATCGGCTACGGGATCGGCACCGCCGTGCCCGAGACCCGGATCCGGGCGTCGCCCTCGCGGAGTCCGACCTTCAGCACGCCCGGCCGGCCGAGGTCCTCGCCCTGGTGGAGGGTCAGGGTGGCCGGGGCGGTGACCGCGCCCCGCTCGCGCAGGTAGGCGCCGAAGGCGGCAGCGGCCGCGCCGGTGGCCGGGTCCTCCACGACTCCGCCGACCGGGAAGGGGTCGCGGACGTGGAAGACGTGCTCGCTCTCCCGCCAGACCAACTGGAGGGTGGTGAGGTCCCGGGCCGTCATGTAGGAGGCCAGGCCGTCGAAGTCGTACTCCAGGCGGGCCAGCCGGTCGCGGGTGGCGGCGGCCAGCACCAGGTGGCGGGCGCCGCCGTAGCCGATCCGGGGCGGCAGTGCGGCGTCCAGCTCGTCGGCCGACCAGCCGAGCAGGGCGAGCGCCTCGGCGACGTCCGCCTCGCCCACCTCTTCGACGTGCGGCTCCACGCTGGTGAGGGTGGCGCGCAGGACACCGTCCGCACCCTTGTCGACCTCGATCGGCACTTCGCCGGCCTGGGTCGCGAAGACGTACCGGCCGGGACCGGTCCGCTCGGCGAGCGCGACGGCCGAGGCGACGGTGGCGTGGCCGCAGAACGGCACCTCGGCCAGCGGGCTGAAGTACCGCACGGTGTAGGCGCTTTCGGCGCCGCCCGAGGTATCGGGTATCAGGAACGCCGTCTCGGAGTAGCCGACCTGGGCGGCGACGGCGAGCATCTGCCCGGCGGAGAGGCCGGAGGCGTCGAGCACCACGCCGGCCGGGTTCCCCCCGGCCGGGTCGGTGGAGAAGGCGGCGTAGCGCAGGATGTCGGTGTCGGGGGCGGCCACGGGCACGGCGTCACTGGTCATGATCGCTCGAACACCATCCCTCGGCCCGCTGTTCCCACCCGCCCGCACCGGGTGGGGGTGCGCGCCGATGACGCGCCCCCGCAGGCACCCCACGCGCCCCGGGTCCCCTGCCGCACCGGGCCACCGAGGCCCCGCGCCACCGGGATCCCGGTCGGCGGGCTGCTCGGCATCGGTTTCGCTTCCGACCCGGCCACCGGCCACGACCTGGTGCTGACGGTGTCCGGCAGTGGCCACGGCCTCTTCGACGCGGTGACCGGCGAGAAGCTCGAACGGGAGTACGACCCGGACGAGGAGCCGGACGGCCCGGACCTCGCCTGCCCCGGCATCGGCCCGGTCGCGGACGTCCGCATCCCGGTGACCGGCCTCTACGGCGGCGGACTGCACACCGGCTCAGACGGCGGCTGGCACATCGAGGTGCTGGTCCCGGAGTGGCCCAACGAGCGGGTGCTGCTCTGCACCGGGCGCGGGCCGTTCGAGGGCGAGCACGGCGAGAGCTGGTGGCACGTCCACCACTCCTCCTGGTCGACCTTCCGCGCCGCGGGCTTCGCCCCCTCGGGCCGCACCCCGGCGGTCGCCACCAGCAGCGACCTCACCCTCTGGACCCGCCCCGACACCCGCCCCTGACCGGTCCACCCTCCGGCCGGCCCGCCGTCCGCCCCGACACCGCCCGGCCCGCAGCCCGCCGGCACCACCCTCCGCCCCCGCCCGACATGCGGCCGGTCCGCCGGTCGCCGATGCTGGGGCCTGTCTGACATCTCCCAGGCGGCGGCACGCGCCCGGTGTCACGGAGCCCGGGCCGGTGCGCGGAACGACGGCCCGGGACGGCCCGAGGAAGGACCACCCCGTATGAGCGAGCAGAGCGAGCGAGTCATCGACGGGCGCGCACGGGCGCATGCCCGAGCCGAGGGAAGCGGGGTGGGGGCATGAGCGCGCTGGACTTCGAGGTCATCGACAGCCCCGACAGCTCGCTCAACAAGACGTCCGTCCTGGTGACCGGGCCCGACGACGCACTGCTGGTGGACGCCGGGTTCACCCGCTCCGACGGACGCCGGCTGGTCGAGCGGATCCGGGCCTGCGGCAAGCGGCTGACCACGGTGTTCGTCAGCCACGGCGACCCGGACTTCTACTTCGGCGCGCAGGAGGTGCAGGACGCCTTCCCGCAGGCACGGTTCCTGGCCACGGCGACCACCGTCGAGCACATCCAGGAGTCCTACGAGGGCAAGCTGAAGGCCTGGGCGCACCTCGGCCCCGAGCTGCCGACCCGGCTGGTGCGGCCCGAGGTGCTGCACAGCGACGAAATCGTCTTCGAGGGCCACCGGTTCGAGCTGCGCGGCGCCGACTTCCACCTGCCGGACCGGCACTACCTCTGGCAGCACCACCACCGCACGATCCTCGGCGGCGTGCTGCTCTTCGAGGGCCTGCACGTCTGGACCGCCGACACCCCGACGCCCGAACAGCGGGCCGCCTGGATCGACCTGCTGGACGGCATGGAGGCGCTGCAGCCCGGGTTCGTGGTGGCCGGCCACCGGACGGCCGGCGCACCCACCATCACCACCGCGATCGACCACACCCGCGCCTACCTGCGGGCGTTCGAGACCGAGATCGGCCGGGCCACCGACGCGGCCGCCGCCAAGGCGGCGCTGGAGCGCCGGTTCCCAGACCTCGGGATGAAGCTGGCGGTCGACCTCGGGACGAAGGTCGCCATGGGCGAGATGGCCTGGGGCTGAGCCGAGATGATCGAGATCCCGAGGTCCGCCGCCTCCTTCGCCGAGTCCGACGCCCCCGCCGACGTGGTCCGCCGCCAGTACCTGGCGTCGGCGCGCGGCGACCTGGGCGCGCTGCGCGCCACGCTCGCCGACGACGTCGAGTGGACTGAGATGGCCGGATTCCCGCTGGCGGGCACGTACCGCACCCCGAAGGGCGTCACCAGCGGCGTGATGGAGCGGCTGGCCGCCGAGTGGGACGGCTGGACGGCCCACGACGACAGCTACGTGGTGGACGGCGAGAACGTGGTGGTGCTGGCCCGCTACACCGCCGTGCACCGGACCACCCACCGCCCGCTGGCGGTCCGGGTGGCGCACCACTTCACCGTGCGCGGGGGCCGGATCGTGCGCTTCGAGCAGTTCGTCGACACCGCCCTGGTCCGGGACGCCATGACTCCCTAGCAGGCGGCCGCCCGCCCCGTACCGCCGGCCCGCTTCACCCGTTCGGGGGAGCCTGTCGCGGCGCGCCTGGCGTGGCCTCGACAGGTCCCCCGAACGGCGGCAGGCTGTCCGTGATTCCGGCCGGAGAGCGAGGAGTTCAGCATGGGCACGGGCACAGCAGGAACGGCCGACGGCGGCGGGCGCGAGCGGCCCATCGTCATCGTCGGCGCCTCCCTGGGCGGCGCCAAGGCCGCGGAGGCACTGCGCGAGGCCGGGTACCGCGGCGGCATCGTCCTGATCGGCGACGAACACGAGCGGCCGTACGAGCGGCCGCCGCTCTCCAAGGGCTATCTGCTCGGCAAGACGCCGCGCGAGAAGATCTACGTCCATCCGCCGCAGTGGTACGCCGAGCAGGACGTCACCCTCCGGCTCGGCACCCCGGTCGTCGCGGTCGACCCGGCCGGGCACACCGTCACGCTCGCCGACAACGGCCGGATCGAGTACGCGAAGCTGCTGCTGACCACGGGTTCGGTGCCGCGCCGGCTGCCGGTGCCGGGTGCGGACCAGGACGGCGTGCTCTACCTGCGCCGGGTCGGGGAGAGCGAGCGGCTCCGGGCTGCGCTGAAGCCGGGTGCCCGGATCGCGGTGATCGGCGCGGGCTGGATCGGCCTGGAGACGGCGGCGGCCGCCCGGGCGGCGGGAGCCGAGGTCACCGTGCTGGAGGCGGCCGAGCTGCCGCTGCTGCGGGTGCTGGGCCGCGAGGTCGCCCAGGTCTTCGCCGACCTCCACCGCGACCACGGCGTGGACCTGCGGTTCAACGCCAAGGTCGAGGAGCTGACCGGCGAGGGCGGAGCCGTCACCGGTGTGCGCCTCGCGGACGGCGCGACGGTGGCGGCGGACACGGTGATCGTCGGCATCGGCATCGCCCCGCTCACGACGCTCGCCGAGTCGGCCGGCCTGGAGATCGAGAACGGCGTCAAGACCGACGAGCACCTGCGCACCTCGGACCCGGACATCTACGCGGCGGGCGACGTCGCCAACGCCTTCCACCCGATGCTCGGCCGCCACGTCCGGGTCGAGCACTGGGCCAACGCGCTCAACCAGCCGCAGACCGCGGCCCGGGCGATGCTCGGCCAGGGCGGCCCGGACGCGGTCTACGACCGGGTGCCGTACTTCTTCACCGACCAGTACGACCTGGGGATGGAGTACACGGGCTACGTCGAACCGGGCGGCTACGACCGGGTGGTCTTCCGGGGGGACCGCGCCGCCCGCGAGTTCATCGCCTTCTGGCTGTCCGGCGGCCGGGTCCTGGCCGGGATGAACGTGAACGTCTGGGACGTCACCGACCCGATCCGCGAGCTGGTCCGCTCGGGGCGCCCGGTTGACCCTGCGGCCCTGGCCGACCCGGGCGTCCCGCTGAACGAACTCTGACCGCCCCCTGCCGCCGCCCCGCCACCGTCCGCACAGGGCCGCCCCGAGCACCGTCGCCCGGGGCGGCCCTGTTGTCCGGCCGGCGGCCGAGGGCCGGCGGTCAGGCTCCCGGCGTCAGGCGACCGGCGGGAAGGCCTCGGCGTCCGGCTTGAGCAGCCGGCCGGGCGCGGGCACGGCCTTGTCCACCAGGTAGGAGGTGACCAGCTTGTTCAGCTCCTTGCTCCGGCCCACCGCACAGTGTTCGATCACGTCGACGCTGACCAGCACGGCACTGCCGAGCTGGCGCTGCATGTTCTGGGCGAACTTGTACTGGGTGGCAGGGTCGTAGAGGTTGCCGATCACCATCACCGGGTTGGCGGTGCGGCGGTTCCACGGGCCGGTGTACCGGTCGGAGTCACGCGCCGGGGCAGGCCAGGTGGCGCAGGCGGGCGCGTCGAAGGCCTGGTAGCGGCCGAAGGTCGGCGAGTCCTTCTCCCAGGCGCGGGCCAGGTTGGCGAAGACCCGCGGGTTCGACGGGTACGGCTTGTCCTGGCAGTTGACGCCGTAGTAGGAGTCGTCGGAGCTGTACGGGGTCTCCGGCAGGGCCTCGCGCAGGGCGGTGGGGACGGTCACGGCCAGCGTGTTCGCGTCGTCGGCGGCCTTCGGGGCCGTCAGCGAGGGCGCGCCCTGCTGCTGGAGCACCTCGTGCAGCGCCTGGAGCGACTTGGCCAGCGGCGCCTGCCGGGTCTGCGCGTAGAGGGCGTCGGCGACCTGGCTGGTGAAGCTGGAGAGGGTCACCTGGGTGCCGTTCGGCAGGGTGACCGGGCTGGTGCGCAGGTGGTCGCGGATCGCGTCGAACTTGGCCCGGGTGTCGCCGTCGCCGAAGGCGCAGCGCGGGGCTCCGGCCGTCTTGCAGCGCTTCAGGTACTCGTCCAGGGCGAGTTCGAAGCCGGCGGCGCGCTGCCGGTCGTACTCCAGGCCGTTGTGCAACCGCAGGTTCGGGTCGACGTTGCCGTCGATGATCAGCGCGCGGACCTTGTCCGGGTACATGTTGGCGTAGGTGGCGCCGATCAGCGTGCCGTACGAGAAGCCGGCGAAGGTGAGCTGCTTGTCCCCGACGGCCCGGCGCATCCGGTCGAGGTCGCGGACGACGTTCTCGGTCGACATGTGCTCGATCAGCGGGCCGGCGTTGCGGTCGCAGGCGTCGGTGTAGTCCTCGGTGGCGGCCAAGGTGCCGTCGATCTCGGCCTTGGTGACGGGCACGCCGGTCTGCCGGCCGAAGACGGCGGCCGCCTCCTCGTCGGTGGTGAAGCACTTCAGCGGGTTGCTCCGGGCGACGCCGCGCGGGTCGAAGCCGACCAGGTCGAAGCGGGCCTGCACCTCGGGGTCGAAACGGCCGGTGGTGGCCCAGAGGTAGCCACTGCCGCCCGGGCCGCCGGGGTTGAGGAACAGCGAGCCGATCCGCTTGGACGGGTCCCCGGCCCGGCGGCGCATCATGGCGATGCCGATCTTCTCGCCGGACGGGTCCGCGTAGTCGAGCGGGACGGGGTAGACGGCGCAGTCGTAGATGCCGGGGTCCGGCTTCGACGGGTCGGGGTTGCAGGGCGTCCAGGCGACCGGTTCGACCCGGGCCTCGGCGGCGGGCGCGGCCGAGGGCGGTTCCGGCGCGGCCGACGCCGCGGCGGCGGTTCCGGCGACAAGGGAGAGCGCGCTGGCAAACGTCAACGCCAGACTGGATATGCGGGACACATGACCTCCTCCGGTTCTGCAAACCCGGCCAGCCTGGCAGTCGGGGACCGGGAGCGGAAGACCATGAACAGCCGTAGATTCTTCTGGCCGATCGTCATCCGACCGGTATTTCCCGGTTCTGACGGATGTTCGGGCGACGAATCCACGGCGCCGTGACGGTACATCGCCAGTCCGTGGCCGTCTCCCCGGTGGCGGCCGTCCGCCACACGGACTCCACACGGACCCCACATGCCCCCCGCGGGCCCCGCCACGCGGACGCCGCGCAGGCCCCGCGGGCCCCCCACGCGCCCTCGCGCCGCCACCCCGGGGCGGCCCGGCGTCCGGCTCCTCAGGCCCGCAGCGCGACCGCGGTCTGCTCCGGCGCCGCCGCCCCGGGGCGGCGGCGCTCGGCCCACCGCACCGCCGGCCCCATCGCGCAGCCGGCCGCCAGGAAGAGCCCGCCCAGCAGCAGCCACCCGGGCACACCCCAGTCCAGCAGCAGGGTGGTCAGCAGCAGCGGTCCGACGGTGCGCGCCACCGCCACCCCCGAGCCGAAGAAGCCCTGGTACTGGCCGGTCTGGTGGGCGGGCGCGAGGTCGAAGCTGATCTGCCAGGAGCCCGCGGACTGCTTCATCTCGCCGATCACCTGGAGCGTCGCGGCCACCACGAGCAGCCCGGACATCGCCCAGAGCGGTACGTCCCCGGCCGAGAGGGCGAAGACGGCGCAGGAGGCGAGCAGGATGACGCCGGCGTCGCGGACGGCGCGCGAGGCGGAGCGCAGCCCGGTCACGCCCCGGGCCGTGCGGACCTGGAAGGCCATCACCACGGCGGTGTTGAGGACGAACAGTGCCGAGCCGAGCCAGGCCAGGTGGTCGGCCCGGGCCGCGATCCAGAGCGGAATGACCAGGCTGAGCAGCGGCATCCGCAGCAGGAGCACGGTGTTGATCAGCGTGACGACGGCGTACGGGCGGTCGGAGAGCACCGCCAGCTTCCGCCCGGGGCCCGAACTCGCCTGCGCGGGCGGCACTTCGGGCAGCCGCAGCAGCACCAGACCACTGACCAGGAACCCCACGGCGGTGACCGCGAAGGCGACGAGGAACCCGGCCCGGCTCCCGGTGCTCAGCACGATGCCGCCGAGCGCGGCGCCAAGGGCCAGGCCCGCGTTGAGGGTTGCCTGCAGCCGGGCCAGCAGTGCCGTCCGCTCCGCCCGGTCGACCAGCCCGCCGACCAGTGCCTGCCGGGCCGCCGACAGCCCGGACTGGGTCGTGGCGTAGAGGCAGACGGCGGCCAGGAACGGCACGAAGGAGCGGATGACCAGGAAGGAGGCGACCACCGCGCCGGTGGCGAGCGCCAGCAGCACCGCCGTGCCGCGCGGCCCGCGCCGGTCGGCGAGGTGGCCGAGCGGGACGCCCGCCAGTGAGCCGACCGCCCAGGCCACGGCGAGGCCGAGGCCGAGGCGGGTGGGGGACATCCCGATGACCCGGGTGAAGTACAGCGCCGAGCAGGTGTAGTACGCGCCGTCGCCGATCGAGCCGACCAACTGGGCGGTGGCGAGCGTCCGCTGGACGCCTGCGGGTGGTGCAAGACGGATCGGCAACGACACTCCCCCGGTACGGCGGCCCGAAGACCGCCCGTTCCCCACTGACCTGACATGATCAATCCTAGAGGCCGGGTGGACCACTGGACAGGTCCAGTCGGAGCACATCCGAGTGGGCCACTCGGGAAGCCGGGGGCCCGCCCCGCCACCACCCCTCGCCGCCGTCGCCCCGCACGGGCCGGCGAGGACCGAACTCCGGTACGGGAACGGACGATCCGTCACCCGGGCGGCGGCACCGCAGCCGCGCCCGGCCCGTCCGGTGCCGTCCGTGCCCGCCCCATCCGACATCCGGCGGGATGTCCGATCCGGCCCGAAGTGCCCGTGTTGACCGGCCAGTAACCCCCTCCTATGCTCGTCCGCGTTCGCGATCCGGCACCGGGCCCGGGGCCGCCCAGGCCCGCCCGGCCGGAGCCGTCACCGGCTCGAAGGGCTCCTCCCATCAGCACCTCTATCGGACCCTCGGGCCGCACCCCCAACGCCCCTGCCCCGACCGGCAGCCCGGACCGGGAGACCCCCGGCGCGCAGCCCCCGGCCGACCCGTCCACGGCCCCCGCCGGCCGCCGGCGCTTCCTCACCTACCTGCTCGCCGCCCCCACCCTCACCGTCGCCGCGCGGCTCGGCCTGGACGCCGCCGCGCCCGCCACCGCCCGGGCCGCCGTCCGGACCGCAGCCGAGGGCGCATCCGCCGAAGGGCCCGCCGCCGCGCCCCAGTTGCTCGGTCTTCCCGGCATCCCGGACATCCTCGACCTCGGCGACGCGCTGATCCTGGCCGGCCTGCCCACCTCCCACCTGCTGGTGCTGGAGGTCACCGCCGACGGACGCACCGCGCTGCACCTCCCCCGCCTGGAGGTCGGCCAGGGCCTGACCACCACCATCGCCATGCTGGTCGCCGAGGAGCTCGACGCCCGGCTCACCGACGTCGACGTCCCGCTCTCCGACGGCCGTCCCGACCTGCTCTTCAACCAGCTCACCGGCGCCTCCAACTCGGTGCGCTCGCTGTACGACCCGGTCCGCGCCGCCGCGGCCGCCGCCCGCGCCCGGCTGGTCACCGCCGCTGCCCGCCGCTGGTCGCTGCCGGCCGACACCCTGCGCACCGCCGACTCCGCCGTCCTCGCCCCCGACGGCCGCCGGGCCGGCTACGGCGAACTCGCCGCCGCGGCCGCCGGCATCGCCGTCCCGGCCGTGCCCTCCGCCCCCAAGCCGCCCGAGCAGCAGCGCCTGGTGGGCCGGCCGACCGGCCGGATCGACGCCCGCGACATCGTCACCGGCCGCGCCAAGTACGCCGGCGACCTCGCCGTCCCCGGCGCCGTGCCCTGCGTCGTCGCCCGCCCGACCACCATCAACGGCACCCTCAAGTCACTGGACGCCTCCGCCGCCCGCACGATGCCGGGCGTCCTCGGCGTGGTCACGGTCCCGACCGGCGTCGCCGTGCTCGCCGAGACCTTCGACCAGGCGCTCAAGGCCCGCGACGCCCTGCAGACCGCCTGGAACCCGGGCCCCGTCGCCGCGCTCTCCGACGCCGACATCCGGGCCCGGCTGCGCGCCGCCCACCTGCCGTTCCTCGTCCCGCCGCTGCTGACCCAGTACGTGGACGGCGAGTTCGACTTCGCCTTCGTCAACCACGCGCCGATGGAGGTGCTGACGGCCGTCGCCGACGTGCGCCCGAACCGCGCCGAGATCTGGTTCGCCTCGCAGACCCCGATCGTCGCCCAGCAGACCATCGCCGCCGACCTCGGCCTGCCGCAGGACGCCGTCACCGTCCATGTCGTGCGCGGCGGCGGCTCGTTCGGCCGCCGGCTGTTCTTCGACGCCGCTCTGGAGGCCGCACGGATCTCCCGGGCGGCCGGCCGCCCGGTCAAACTGATGTGGACCCGCAACGACGACATGCGCCACGGCCGGATGCGCCCCGCCAGCCACCACCGGATCCGCGCCACCTACGGACTGGGCCAGGTCATCAGCTACGAGCACCGGGCCGCCACCGTCCGGACCGACTTCCGGCACGGCCTCGGCGAGGCGCTCACCGCCGCCGGGTTCAACCTCTCGGTGGCCGGCATCAGCCTCGCCCAGGCGTTCTTCCTGCTCAGCGAGAAGAACCCCTACGACGTCGGCATCCCCACCCAGCTCCTCGCCGAGGTCCCGTTGGACATGCACACCGGCAGCTGGCGCTCGGTCTACTCCGGCACGGTCCGGGTCGCCGACGAGATCATGATGGATGAACTGGCCCGGCGCCTCGGCCAGGACCCGGTAGCCTTCCGCCGGGCCCGGGTGCGCGGTGCCGCCGGCAGGGCCGTGCTCGACAAGGTCGCCCAGGCCGGCCGCTGGGGCCGCACGATGCCCGCCGGCCAGGCCCAGGGCATCGGCTACCACGACGAGAACGGCGGGCGCGCCGCCTACCTGGTCGAGCTGGACGCCACCGACCCGAAGCAGCCCCGGGTCACCAAGGCGGTGATCGCCGCCGACCTCGGCCTGGTGATCAACCCCCGTGGCCTGGAAGCCCAGTTGACCGGCGCGCTGATCGACGGCATCTCGGTCGTCCTCCAGGCCGGCAACCACATCGACCACGGCGCCGTCCGCGAGGGCAGCTACGCCGACTTCCGCTACGCCCGGCAGCGGCACAGCCCGCCGTCGGTCGAGATCCACCTCATGCCACCGAGCGGACCGCCCGGTGGTGCGGGCGAGTTGGGCGTCCCCGCCGCCTCGGCGGCGGTCGCCAACGCGTACGCCCGCGCGACCGGCATCAGCCCGCGCTCCTTCCCGATCGACTTCTGATCCCCTCCACCGACTCCCGAAGGGCGCAACTCCCCATGCCCAGCCACACCTTCGTCCTCAACGGGCAGCCGGTCACCGTCGAGGCCCCGGACGACATGCCGCTGCTCTGGGTGCTGCGCGACAAGCTCGGCGTCACCGGCCCCAAGTACGGCTGCGGGGTCGGCGTCTGCCGCGCCTGCACCAGCCACCTGGACGGTGAGGAGTTCCAGCCCTGCACGGTGGCGGTCAAGGACTGCGCCGGCCGCCGCGTCACCACCATCGAGGGGCTGGCCGACGGCGACACCCTGCACCCCGTCCAGGAGGCCTGGCTGGCCTGCGACGTCGCCCAGTGCGGCTTCTGCCAGCCCGGCCAGATCATGACCGCGGCCGCCCTGCTGCGCCGCACCCCGGCCCCGACCGACGCGGACATCGACCAGATCCAGAACATCTGCCGCTGCGGCACCTACCCCCGCATCCGCGAGGCGATCAAGCAGGCGGCCGCCCGCACGGCGCCGTGACGCGGTCCGCCCCGCCCGCGGGCGGGGCGGACCGCGTCAGCCGGCCGTCAGCACCCGCCGATGGCTCCGTTCTGCCAGGCGTAGTGGAAGTACCAGTTGCTGTCCGCGTAAGCGCCGTACACGTAGACGGTTCCCACGTAGGTGGCGTTGTAGTTGTACGAGTAGGCGGCGTGGACCCGGTACCACACGTTGCCCTGGTTGTTGATGTTCTCGCCCCGCGTCCAGCAGTCGGGGGCGATCTTGTCGCCCCACCCGGCGTAGGAGCCCAGGTCGAGGCTCCACGGCTTGTAGGACGGCGAGTACGACTGGGGCAGGGAGTACAGGCCCACCCCGTGACCGCTGGGGGTGTGGCTGCTGATGTAGTACCACCCGTCGGCGGACGCGTCGCCCGCCGACAGGCCGACACCGCCGGCCGCGAGTGCCACCACCGCTGCCGTGGTGGCCCCGCGGCGCCCGATCCTGCGCAGAAGTCCCTTGCTCATGCCGGTCTCCCCTGTGGTCCGTCGTCTCCTCGGGTGCCGCCGCCATGACTGCGGCGGCGGAGACAGCTGACCCGACCACCTGCGGTGTTCGGTACCGGCTGACAGGAACTGACAACAGCTGACACCGAGGGCCCCTGTCCCGAACACCCCCTCCCCCATGAGGATCTGGGCGATCGCCGATCGCCGCCGCCACTCGTCGCTATGATCCGTACGCGACAAGCGAACAGTGGTCGCCGATGGATCTGACACTGTCTGACACCAGGGGGGCGTCATGGTGGATCGGGAGCCGCAGGCCGAGGAGCGAGAACAGGCGCGGACGGCGGCGGAGAGCTTCGCCGCCGAGCTCCGCCGACTGCGCCGGGAGGCGGGCCAGCCCTCGTTCCGGACCATGGCGAAGAAGGCCGGCTCGATCTCCCACACCACCCTGTACGAGGCGGCCTCCGGCTCACGCCTGCCGTCCTGGCCCACCACCAGGGCCTACGTCCAGGCCTGTGGCGGCGACGAGGCCGAGTGGCACCGCCGCTGGTCCGCCGCCACGGGGAGGGAGACGGCCCCCGAAAACCGGCCGACCCGAACCCCGCCGACCCGAACCCCGCCGGCCGTACCCCCGCAGCCCACCGCGTCCGACCGGCCCGCCGACGAACCGTCGGCGCCCCCGGCCGTCACACCGGCCGGAGCGTCCGCGCGCGGACACCGGCTCTGGACCCACGCGGTCGCCCTGCTGGTCGGCGCACTGGTCGGGGTCTGCTCCACCCTGGGCGTCCTCTCCTTCCACGAGCCCGTCGCCGCGACCCCGCTCCCCCAGGACTGCCCGACCGGAGACCCGGTGCCCGTCCGGTCCCCCGCCACGGACGTCGACGCGGCCGGCCCGCCGGCCGGCGCGCCCCGCCCTGCGACGGAGCAGCCCGCCACGGCGGCGGACCCGGCCTGGGTGGCCCGTCCGGCCGCCGACCAACAGGCCCTCCCCGGCGCGGACGTCGTCCTGCCGGTCCTCTCCCCGGTCGTCCGGGGGGACGCGCTGGTCGTGACGATGATGCTGACCAGCACCTGCCCCGGGAGCGTCACGGTCACGGACACCCGGGGCGATCGGTTCGAGACGGCGGGGGACGTGACGGACTCCAGGCGGCACCGGGTGCTGGTCTTCGCGGCCTTCGGCGTCCCCGCGCTGACGACGGCGGACTCCATCCACGTGACCTACCCGCACGCCAGCAAGTACCACATCGCGGTGGACGAGTTCCGCGGGATCTCCGTCGCACGGGGCACCGCCCAGGCGCACGGCCCGTCCGGCGGGACGACCTTCACCACCAGTGCCACCCCCGCCACCTGTGCCCGTGGCGACCTCATGGTCGGCACGGCGGGCACCAACACCGGCACCGCCCCCGAGTTCGGCACCGGGTGGACCGCCCTCCCGGTGCTGGCCCTCTCCTCCTACCGGCTCACCACCGCCTACCAGGTGGCGACGGCCGACGGCCCCTGCGCCGCGACCGGGCGGACCACCTCGCAGTGGGGGGCCGTCCTCACCGTCTTCCACTGACCGCAGGGCGGGACGGCTCAGGCCCTCCGGGGATCGCGCCCGAAGAACCCGGCCAGCCGGTCGTAGACCGGCGCGTCCTCGGGGACGGTCACCTCGGGGCCGAAGGCGCGGCCGTCACCCTCGCTGCCGCGGTACTGGGGGCGCAGCGCGCCGTGGGCCCAGGCCAGCGAGGTGCGGGCCACGTCGTGGTCGAGGCCCGCCGTGGACTGGCCGGTGGCGCGGGCCAAGTCCCATCCGTGGACGGCGAATTCGGCGGTCTGCTGGTCCACCGGGAAGCGCGCGGGGATGACGCCGACGCCGGGGGCCTCGATGGTGCCGCTGAGCTCCCCGGCGCTGCGCCAGGCGGCGACCAGCTTCTCGGCCCCCGCCTCGAAGGCGTGCAGCCAGTCCTCCTCCACCCGCTCGAAGGACTGCGTGAAGTCCGGGTCGTGGCCGTTCGCCCGGACGGTGAACTGCCGGAGGTCCCAGAGGAGGTGGCTGATCAGATCGGCCACGTCCCAGGACCGGCAGGTCGTCGGGTGTCCGGCCTGCTCGGCACCGACGCCGTCGATCAGGCCGGCGGTCTGGGCGAGGGCCCGGGCGAGCAGGTCGATCGGGTCTTCCGCTGCGGTCATGGCGACACCTCTTCGGGGCTGGGACGTGTGCTCGGACCGGCCGATCGTAAACGCGACCGGCGTCCCCCGGCCCGGCGCAACACCGCGCCGGGCCGATCACCGCCCCCTCCGCCCGCCCCGCCCGCCCCGACCGCATCCCGGCGCCACCCGCCCCGGCGCCTCCTCCGCCCGTACCCCCGCCCGCGCCCCCGCCCGGCGGGTCAGGCGGCCGCGAGCCCGCCGTCCACGGCGATCTCGGCGGCCGTGATGTAGCGGCCGTCCTCGCCCGCGAGGTGGGCGACGGTGGCGGCGACGTCGGCAGCGCGGCCGTACGCCCCGAGCACGGTCAGGCCCGCCTGGAAGTCGCCCGACGGGCCGTCCGCCGGGTTCAGCTCGGTGTCGATCGGCCCGGGGTGGATCACGTTGACGGTGATCCCCCGCGGGCCCAGCTCGCGGGCCAGCGCCTTGGTGAGCCCGATCGTCGCGGCCTTGCTGGTCGCGTAGAGCGAGGCACCGGGGAAGGCGACGCGCTTCGCGATGCAGCTGCCGATGGTGACGACCCGGCCGCCCTCGGCCAAGTGGGTGGATGCGGCCTGGGCGAAGAGGAACGGTGCCCGGACGTTGACCTCCAGCACCCGGTCCACGTCGTCCAGCGCGAGCTCCTCGATCGGGCCGAACACGCCGACGCCCGCGTTGTTGACCAGGATGTCGAGGCGGCCGAAGCGCTCGGCCACCGCCTCCACGACGTCCCGGACCTCCTGCGGGTCGGCGCTGTCCGCGCGGACCGCCCAGCCGCGGCGGCCCATTGCCGTGATCTTGGCCGCGACCGCCTCGGCCCGCTCGGCGCTGCCCCGGTAGGTCAGCGCCACGTCGGCGCCCTCCTCGGCCAGCCGCAGCGCGACCGCCTCCCCGATTCCGCGGCTGCCGCCGGTCACCAGGGCCACCTTGCCGTCGAGCTTCCCGGGCCTGGCGCTCGCCCCGGTGGTCGCAGCCGTCATCGTCGTCATATCGGTAGAACTCCTTGACTCGTTCTCGGACATGACTCGATCTTCGGCCCGCGGCGCTCGCGAGTCCGGCGGTATTCGGACGTCGCGTTCAACGTTCAACAATCCCCGCGGGTTCACGCGGGTTCACGCGGGTTCGCGCGGGTTCGCGCCGCCGAGGCACCCGGTCCACGCGCCCCGACCCGCCGGAGCGGCCGCCCCGTGGGGGACGGCCGCGGGACAGGCGGGGCGGTCCGTCAGAGGCTCAGGACCTGGCCCGGGAAGATGAGATCCGGGTTGTCGCCGATCGCCTTGGCGTTCTTGGCGTGCAGGCTCGCGGTGTCGGTGCCGTACTTGGCCGCGATGTCGCTCAGGGTGTCACCGCTCCTGACGGTGTAGCTGCCGCCGGCGGTGTTGGTGGCCGAGGCCGCCGGCTTGGCCGTGTCCTGCGACTTCCAGGACTGCGACTTCTGCGGCCTCCCGGCCGGCCGGGTCTGCTCGCCCTGGGCCGGCTTCGCCTGCGGGGTCTGCGCGGGCTTGGCCTGCTGCTGGACCTTGGGCGCGGCCGGCTTGGGCGCAGCCGCCCTGGGCGCAGCCGGCTTCGGGGTCTCGGCCTTGGCGGCCGGGGCCGAGGTGTCGACGGCCGCCGGGGCGCCGCCCCTGCTGAGGCCCGCCTTGGCCGAGCAGACCGGCCAGGCGCCGGGGCCCTGGGAGGCGAGGACCTTCTCGGCGACCGAGATCTGCTGCGCCTTGGTCGCCTGGCTGGCCTGCGACGCGTACGCGGTGCCGCCGTACGCGGCCCAGGTGGACGAGGTGAACTGCAGTCCGCCGAAGAAGCCGTTGCCGGTGCTGATGCTCCAGTTGCCACCGCTCTCGCACTGGGCGACCGCATCCCAGGCCGAGGTGGACGCGGCGGAGGCCGAGGTGGCCGTGACGAGGCCGGCCACCGGAAGGGCCGCGACGGCCCCGCCGACCAGCACCAGGCGGGCGCGGTTGCGGCGCCTGCCGGTAGTGGCGGTGTTGGTGGTGGCAGCGGCGGTCTCGTGACGGAAAGTCATGAAAGTCCTCTCGACAAGCCCCGGGCGGGCAGGCGGAACCAGACCCCTGGGAGGGCCTTCGCGCTCACCTCACTCGACGGGCGGCCACGCACGTGTCGGACGTGCCCTGCCGCCCCGGCCACCCTCGCTCGCCGACGGCCTGTTCGAGCCGGCCGTGTCGGCGGGCACCGCCCTCGCGCCGGGGGTCAGTCGGCGGGCTGTGCGTCGGGGGTGAACCCGGGTGGTGCTCGTTGCACCGCCAATGAAGCTACGGGCCCTCCCGGGCCGCCACAAGCAATTCTTGGACGCCGCAGGCCAGTTGACTGTTACCGGCGGTATCGATCATGAAGCCCGGTCCGAAATGACCGGGTTTGACAGCATTTTCAAGATCAAATGGTCAATTGCCGTGCCCGCACTCACATCTGTCCACCCGTGAGGCCACCCACACCGTCGACCCGGCGTGACGAACGGCCGACGCACCGTCACCGACGCCTCCGGAGTTCCCGGTTCCGCACCGGCCCGCAGTGGCGTCGCCCACACTCGCCACTCTCCGTCTCCACGCGATGGCGCAGCGCATGGTGCACGACCGGTCCGTATCCGATGCACCAGACGTGCCTGCGCGACCCCCGCCCACCCCCGGCCCCCGCGTGCCGCATGCGGTCAGACCCCGCCGTCCAGCCCCGCGTCCCGCGCCAGCAGCGCCGCCTGCACCCGGTTCTCACAGCCCAGCTTGGCCAGGATCCGGCTGACGTACGTCTTCACCGTCGCCTCGCTCATGTGGATCCTGGTGCCGGCGTCCGCGTTGGAGAGTCCCTCGCCCAGCAGCGCCAGCACCTCCAACTCACGCGCGGTCAGCACCTCGAGACGCCGCCTGGCCGCCGCGCCCCGGGCAGCGGCCGGGCCGGAGCCGCCACCGGCCAGCGAGTCCACGATGTGCCGGGTGGCGGCGGGTGAGAGGAAGGCGTTGCCGGTGGCCGCGGCCCGGACGGCCTGGATCAGCTCGGCCGGCGCGGTGTCCTTGAGCAGGAACCCGGCGCCGCCCTCCGTCACGGCGCGCAGCACGTTGTCGCGCTCCCCGAAGGTGGTGAGGATCAGCGCCCGCGCGCCGGGCGCCACCCGGCGCAGCTCGGTGAGCGCCGTGAGCCCGTCCATCACCGGCATCTGGATGTCCAGCAGGACGACGTCCACCCGGTGGGCCAGGGCGAGATCCAGGGCCTTCCGGCCGTCGGCGGCCTCGGCGACCACGTCGATGTCGTCGGCGGAGGACAGGATCATCCTGATCCCGGCCCGGATGAGCGGCTCGTCGTCGGCGACGAGGACTCGGATCACTGCTGGTCATCCCCTCGGTGGTGCGGGTGGCACTGCTCGGCACCATCCTCACACCTCCGGCCCCCGGCGTTTCCGGCGGTCAGGACTTCGCCGGGTAGTGCTGCTTGTCGACCAGGACGCCGTCCTTGAAGCAGAGCCGGACGATATTGTCCTCGCCCCAGCCGGCGGACGCCTCCCCGGAGAGGAAGTAGCTGCACGCCGAGCCCGCCGGCGGGGTGGGGCCGGAGCCTTTGTACTCCCTGGTGAAGAAGTCGTTGCCGACGGGCAGGCGCTTCTCCACGTCGGCCTGCGGTGTCCCGACCTCGATCGCGTCGTAGACCGACCGCTGCACGGTCGCCTCGTCGGCGGCACGGACGAACGACACCACGCCCCAGACCAGCAGGCCCAGCACGGTGAGCAGGACGAGCCCCCCACCCAGGGCGCAGCCGAGCGCGGGGCTGCGCCACCGCCGCGCACCCGTCCCGCCCTCGGCCGCCGGCAGCGCGTCCGGCATCCACGCCTCCGCGCCCCCAGCCCCGGACGCGCCCCCGGTGCCCCCGATGCCCCCGGACACGCCCGCCGCACCACCCGCCGCGCCGTCCGCCGCACCACCCGTCCCCTCGTACGGGAGCACCGCGGCGAGCCGGAACCCCTCCCCGGGCGTCGGCCCGGCGTGCACCATGCCGCCGACCAGCCGGGCCCGCTCGCGCAGGCCGGTCAGCCCCTGGCCGCCGCTGACCACGGCCGTGCCGCCGCCCGCCCGGACGCCCACCGGCTCGGGCGCCCGCGGGTTGGCGACCTCCACCACCAGGGCGTCCGGCTCGAAGCGCAGCGCGACGGTGATGGGAGCGCCGGGCGCGTGCTTGTGCGCGTTGGTCAGCGCCTCCTGGACGATCCGGTACGCGGCGTGGCCGACGCTGGCGGCGGGCGGGCGGTGTTCGCCCGCCTCGCTCAGGGAGACCTGCGTCCCGGCCGCCCGGGAGGACTCCACCAGCTTCCCGATCCCGTCCAGGCCGCCGGGGCGGCCGCCTCCGGGCGCCACGGCGGCGCCGGGAGGCGACGGCAGGGCGGCCGACTCGTCGTGCAGCACGCCGACCACCTCACGCAGCTCGCGCATCGCGGCGACGGCGGCCAGCCGCAGCACGCCGACGGCCTCCCGCTGCCGGTCGGTGAGGGTGCGGTCCACCTCCAGGGCGCCGGAGTGGACGGAGATCAGGGCGAGCTGGTGGCCCAGGCTGTCGTGCATGTCCTGGGCGATCCGGTGCCGCTCCCGCAGCCGGGCCTGGTGCGCGATCATGGTGCGCTCGCGCAGCAGCTGGTCGTTGCGCTCGCGCAGCGCGTCCAGCAGGGCCCGGCGCTGTGCCCGGTAGCGGCCCCAGAGCGCGGGCAGCACGGCGAGCAGCAGGAAGCCGCCGAGCGAGAATCCGATCACCAGCTTGACCGGGGCCGAGCCGGCGTCCTTCAGCACGCCCGTGGCCGTCATCAGCAGGAACCCGCCGGTGAACGAGCCGGCCAGCACGGCGACCCGCTTCACCCGGGCACCGGCCGACCAGCCGGCGCAGACCAGCAGCGGCAGCGGCCCGGCGCCCAAGCCGCTCGCGGTCGCGGTGAGCACCAGGACGGTGGCCGGCAGGCCGCGCCGGAGCAGGAAGAGCGCGGCGGCGACCGGCCCGGAGACCACGCAGAGGCCGGGGTCGCTGCCGAGCTCGATCAGTACCCCCAGCGCGCCCAGCAGCAGCGCGCCGCCGGCCTCGCGCACCACCAGCCGGGGCCGCCAGGGCCCGGGGACCGCCGTCCGTACCGCCTTCGACCAGGCCTTTGCCAGTGCATCCACCCGTCGAGGCTAACGAATCCACCGCACCGGGCGCCTTCACCCTTCGTCTCGATCCACCCCCGACGAAAGTAGCGGCCGCACCCCGGCGAACGGGTGCGGCCGCCTCCCCTGCCCGGGCCCGACGGCCCCGTGCGGCCCCCGCACGGCCCGTACACGGCCTGTGGCGCTCACCCGTACGCGGTGAGCAGCAGCGCCACGTCGTCCACCCGGTGCGTGGAGCCGACCTCGTGCAGCAGCCGCTCCGCCAGCCGGTCCAGCCCCTCCTCCTCCGGGTCCGCCACCCCGCTGGCGTGCGCGAGGGCGACCCGCAGCCGGTCCACGCCCTCGTCGATCCCCACCGCCGGGTCCTCGACCAGCCCGTCCGTGTAGAGGGCGAGCAGCGACCCCCGGGCCAGCCGCAGCTCGGTGACCGGGTACTCCGACCTGTGGTCGACCCCGAGCAGCGGGCCGCCCGCGACGTACAGCGCCTCGGTGCGCCCGCCGGGGTGGCGCAGCACCGGCGGCAGGTGCCCGGCGCGGGCGATCAGGGCGCTGCCGTCGGAGGGGGTGAGCCGGATCAGGCAGCTGCTGGCGAGCAGTCCGGGGTCGAGGTCGAGCAGCAGCTCGTTGGTGCGCACGAGCACCTCGTCCGGCGGGTGGCCGCCGGTGGTGAAGGCCCGAACGGCGCTGCGGAGCTGGCCCATGGTGGCGGCGGCGCCCACGTTGTGGCCCTCGACGTCGCCGATGACCAGGGTGAGGTCGCGGCCGGTGACGATGGCGTCGTACCAGTCGCCGCCGATCTCCATGCCCTGGGTGCCGGGCAGGTACCGGGCGGCGATCCGGATGCCGTCCATCCGCGGCAGCCGGTGCGGCAGCAGGGCCTGCTGGAGGCCTCGGGCCAGGGCGAACTCGGCGTCGTAGAGGCGGGCGCGCTCCAGCGCCTGGGCGATGAAGCCGCCGAGGGCGGTGAGCAGGCCGCGCTCCTCCACGGTGAACGCGCGGGCCTCGTCGAAGCCGATGATGCAGCTGCCGACCGGGTGACCGGAGGCGATCAGCGGCAGGAAGGCCCAGGCGCGCATCTCGTCCAGGGCGATGCCGGGGTAGGCGGCGGCGAGCTCGTGGACGGACTCGAAGAAGATCGGCGTCCCGGTGCTGAGCGCCTCGGCGCCGGGCACCCGGGCGCCGATCGGGGTGCCCTCGAAGCGGTCCAGGAACCCATCCGGGTAGCCGCTCTGCGAGATCAGGTGCAGGTGCTTGTCGCGGACGGCGTAGATGGCCAGCTCCTGACCGCCGAAGGCCGGCAGGATCTCGTCCGCGACCGCCCGGCAGACCTCGCGGACGGTGACGGCCTCGGTGAGCGCGCTCGCGAGCTGGAGCAGGTGGTACATGCCGCCGACGCCGGTCCGGGCGCCCGGCGGGGGCTCGCTCGGCGGCTCGGCCGCGCCGGGCGGCGGTTCGGCGGCGACGACGCGGCCGGTGACGCCGTGCGCGTCCGGGTAGAGCGAGAAGGCGAACCAGTCGCCCGGCGGCCTGGCCGCCAGGAAGGCGGTGGGCTGCTGGGAGAGCATGGCGGCCCGGTAGCGGTTCTCGTACACCGGGTCGGAGAGCCAGGGCAGCGCCTCCCAGGGGTGGTGGCCGACCAGGTCCTCGCGCCGGGTGCGCAGCAGCAGCTCGACGCTGCGGTTGGCGTAGGTGATCCGGCCGTCCGGGTCGAGCGAGAAGACGCCGTCGCGGAGCCGTTCGACGGCGGCCGCCGCGGCCGTCCCGGTCCGGGTGTCCAGGACGGCGCCGACCAGGTGGGTGCGCGTGCCCGGGCCGCCGCCCTCGGGGACCCTGCCCCAGAGCTCGACGGGGAACGGCCGCCCCTCCTGGTCCAGCACCCGGACCCGGGCGGCCAGCATCCGGCCGCGGTCGAGGGCCGCGCGGGCGGCTGCCCGGAACTCCGGCAGGTCACTGGGGGCGATCCGGGTGGTCAGGGTGGCCGCGCGGCCGTCGAACTCGACGGGGTCGAGGCCGAAGATCTCGCAGAACTGGTCGTCGACGGAGAGCGCCCCGGTGGCCACGTTCCAGTCGAACAGGCCCACCCGGGTGCTGGGCGGGGTGGCCGGCACCAGCTCGACCACGGCGGTGTCGCCGTTCGGCTCCACCGGGTGCCCGTCCGCCTCCAGAGCCGCCAGCCCGGCCGCCAGCCGGTTGGCCACCGACCGCAGGTGTCGCCGCGCGCCCTCCGGCACGCCCTCGTCGGAGGCCGCCCAGAGCACGCTGAGCACCCCGTACCGCTCCTCGCCCACGGTGACCGGCACACAGGCGGAGGCGAAGTCGTAGGGCATGCCGACGGCGAGCTGCGGGAACCGCCGCATCGTGTCCTCGCTGTCGGAGAGCGTGACCGTCCGCCCGGTGCGGTAGCTGACCGCCACCGGCAGCGGCCCGGCCGCGGCCACCCGGCGGAACGCGCTGATGATCGACAGCGGCACACCCGCGATCGTGCAGAGCACCAGCGACCGCCGGTCGCGCGAGCGCAGGTAGACCATGCCGCCGTACGCGTCGGTGCTGCCGAGCGCCTTGCGGACAGCGGTGGCGAGCAGGGCGTCCCGCTCGTGGGCCGCCCTGGCCGCGGCATCGCTCTCCCGGGGGCGGTGCGGGTCGGGTCGCACCGCCCGGGGACCGCCGGTCACGTGCGGACCGGACCGGTCCGCCGGCACACCCTGGCGCATCCTCTCTTGCTACGCCCGGGTCAAGAGACTGTCAAGGCGAGCCCGGCCCCGCCCCCGCATGCCCGCCGCCGGAGGCTGCGCCAGCATGGTCACCATGGCGCGCACCGACCGGGGCCCGACCGGCCCGACCACCGTCGTCAACCTCAAGGGCCACCGCGACGACCCCGCGTACGCCGACGTCGTCTACGTCGGCCGCGCCATGCACCGCGGCGGGTGGCACCTCCCGGAGCACCCCCTGCACTGCCCCTTCCGCCCCGGCCCGGACCTCACCCGCGAGCGGATGCTCACCCTGTACCGCGCCCACCTCCTGGCCCGCCCCGACCTGCTCGCCCTCGTCCCCGAGCTCCGCGGCCACCGGCTCGGCTGCTGGTGCGTCCCCCTCCCCTGCCACGCCCAGGTCCTCGCCGACCTCGCCGACCACGGCCCGGGCGGCGAGGCCTGAGGTTCAGAGCGCGCCGAGGTCGATCTCCACCGGGAACGGCACCGCCGTCTTCACCGTGCCCGCGAACACCTCGCCGTCCCGGTAGGCGCAGCTCGCCGGGTCCAGCACGGACGTGTAGACGACGGGGACGCCCGAGGCCACCTGCTCGACCCGCCAGTAGAACGGGATGCCGGCCTTCGCGTACTGATCCACCTTGACCACCCGGTCGGTGGTCTCCGACCCCGGCGAGACGACCTCCACCACGAGCGCCACGTGCTCGGGTCTCGTCGGCGCGATGTCGATGGTGTCCGCCCGGTAGACCACCACGTCGGGGCGGCGGTTGTTCAGCGGCACGTCCTGCAACCGGACATCGAAGCCCGTGTCGGCGTTCCACTCCGCACCCCCGGCGCGGTCCAGCGCGTTGGCCAGAAGGCGGGCCAGCCGGTTGTGGCGCTTGGAGGCACTCGGGCTCACGACCACCATTCCGTCCACGATCTCGATACCCGTGCACTGTTCCTCGGACCAGGAGTCGTACTGGTCACTGGTGATCTGCCGGTGCATCCACGCGGGTGCGATCATCTCGGCGCTCACGGCCTACCTCCCCGGAGCCTGCTCGGCGGACTCGGACTGCGCAGCACAGCCTACTGCCGCCGGCTGACGGAGCGGCACCGGTGGCCGGGCGCCTGCGAACGATCGCCCGCCGGTTCGATATCCTCGCTCGGACAGCGCAGCGCAGCGGCTGCCCAGGGGGAAGCGAGCACCGAAGATGCAGCCGGCAGCGTCCGACCGTTCCGCAGCGCGTGTGCCCGGGCAGCCCGACGGGGCGGGCGGGGCGTCGTGGCAGTGGGACGGCGACGGCGGTGAGACGTCGGATGCGCCGGGCGACGTGGTCAGCGGGGGTGGCGGGGAGGACGGCGGGCCCCGGCTGAGCCGGCGGCAGCTGCTGACCGGGGCCGGGGTGCTGGCGGCGGGCGGGGCGGTCTGGGCGTTCACCCGGTCCGGCGGCGGCGGGCCCGGCCCCGTGCCGCCCAAGCCGCGGCCGACCCGGCTGGCCGGGCCGGAGCCGCTCTGGACGTTCCGGGGCCCGGATGCGATGACGCCCGAGCGGCTGAGCGACCGCCCCTCCCGGCCGGTCTTCGTCTCCCGCTCCGGGCTCCAGGTGCTCGACCCCGCCACCGGTACCCCGCTGCGCACGCTGGCCTTCCCCGTGCCCACAAAGGACTGGCCGAGCGACGTGGAGCTGTCGAACGCCCGCGTCGCCGTCGGCGGCGACCGGGTGTACACCGTCTCGAACGGCCACATCGACAGCCGCCACCTCACCGACCCGGCCTCGGAGTGGAGCCTGCCGCTGCCCGAGGAGCTGAGCAGCGGCATCACGCTGTTCGGCTGCGACGGTGACCTCGTCTACGGCCGGGCCACACCGCGGCCGTTCGACTCCGCGGGCGACCTGTTCGCCGTGCGCTACCCGGAAAGGGCCGTGCGCTGGGCCCGTCCGTCCGTCGGCGGCGAGCGGCCGTTCACCCCGCTCACCTCGGCCGACGGCCGTGTCCCCGTCGTCGACACCCAGGCGGGCGGAAGCCACCTGGCCCTGCTGGAGACCGCCACCGGCAAGCGGCTCTGGGAGGTGCCCGTCGAGGTGAGCACGAGCTGGGCCGTCGCCGACGGCGAGCACGTCTACGCACCCGCGAACGCGGCCGGGGTCCGGGCGCTGAGGCTGGCCGACGGCACCCCGCGCTGGTCGGTCGTGCCGGGGCCGTCCGAGGAGTGGCGCTGTCTACCGCCGGTCAGCGACGGCACCCGGGTCTACCTGCCCCGCGACGACGGTCTGGTCACCGCGCACACCGTCGCCACGGGGGCCGAACTCTGGTCACACCGGCTGCCGTTCCGGCTGGACCGCCGCAGCCGTCCGCTCCTGGCCGGGCCGACGCTCTTCGTGCCGGGCCCGGCGGCCGCCGGCGTCTGCGCGCTCGACGCGGCCACCGGCGAGGAGCGCTGGACGTTCCGCGACTCCGGCCCCGGCGTCGACGTCTGGTCGCTCTCCAACGATGCCACCCGCCTCTACGCCGGCCACGACGACGTCCTGCACGCCCTGCCCCTCCCCTGACCGGGTGCCGCCCGACCCCGGCGCCACCGCTCCCGGCCCCTCCACCCCACCCCGGGGCCGCCCGGCCGCGCGGCGTCCGGGCAAGATGGGCGGGTGCAGGTACACCCGATCTCGCCCGACCGCCTCGCCGAGCTCCTCGCCGACCGCATCACCGCGCTCCCCGGGGCCGGGGAGCGGTGGCTGCGGGTGGCGGTCGACGGCGCCACGGCCGCCGGGCCGGGCGCGCTGGCGGACGCCCTGGTGGAGCCGCTGCGGCTGCGCGGGCGCCCCGCGCTGCGGGTGTCGGCGGCAGGCTTCCTCCGGCCCGCCTCGGTGCGGCTGGAGTACGGCAGGCAGGACGCGGACGCCTTCCACGACCTCTGGCTGGACGACGGCGCCCTGCTGCGCGAGGTGCTGGAGCCGCTGGAGCCCGGCGGCAGCGGCCGCGTCCTGCCCTCGTTGCGCGACCCGGTGACAGACCGGTCGACCCGCGCCCCCTACACCGAACTGCCGCCCGGTGGCGTCCTGTTGCTGGACGGCGCACTGCTGCTCGGCCGCTGGCTGCCGCTGGAGCTGACCGTCCACCTGGCGCTGTCCCCGGCCGCGCTGGCCCGCCGGACCCCGCCCGAGGAGCAGTGGACGCTGCCCGCCTTCGCCCGCTACGAGGCCGAGACCGTCCCGGCCGGCCTCGCCGACCTCATCGTCCGGGTCGACGACCCCCGCCACCCGGCCCTGGTCGAGCACCGGTAGGCCGGGCCTCGGGCGCCGGGCCGCGCTGGCAGTACGGGCACCAGAACGCCACCCGTTCCTGCGGCGGCGTTCCCTGGGCGGCCGTCAGCACCTGCGTGCCGCAACGCGGGCAGGGGCGCCCGGCACGGCCGTAGACCCAGTGCTGGTGGCCGCGCCGGGTGTCGCCGGTGGTGATGTGGCCGGAGCGGAGCCTGTTGGCGTCGAGGAGCTGCCGGGCCCGCTCCACCAGCCGTTCGGGGCGGGGCAGTTCACCGACCGGGGTCCACGGGGTGACGCCGGCGAGGAAGCAGAGTTCGTTGGCGTAGACGTTGCCGATGCCGGCCAGGTTGCGCTGGTCGAGGAGGGCTTCGGCGACGGGCCTGCCGGGGTGGGCGAGGAGCCGGCGGACGGCCTCGGCCGGATCCCAGTCGGGGCCGAGCAGGTCGGGCCCGAGGTGGCCGACGGCGCGCTGTTCGTCGGCGGTGCGCAGCAGCTCGACGACGGGCAGCCGGTAGCCGACCGCGGTGCCCCGGTCGGTGCCGAGGACGGCGCGGATCTGCCAGGCGGGCCCGCCGGCCCAGCGTTCGCCGGGACGGTAGACCTCCCAGCGGCCGTCCATCCGCAGGTGGGTGTGGAGGGTGAGGCCGCCTTCGAGGCGGGTGAGCAGGTGTTTGCCGCGCGGGGCGACCTCCAGCACCCGCCGTCCGGCGAGGGCGGCGGTGGCGTGGGCGGGCACCCGCAGATCGGCGGTGGTCAGCAGTTGGCCGGCGAGGGCGTCGTGCAGCCGGGCCGCCGCGCGGTAGACGGAGTCACCTTCTGGCATGTCTCCATCCTGCCCCCGTCCGGGCTCCGCGCGGCGGCCCGTTCGGCCGGCCGGGGGTCCGGCACATCGCCCTGGGGGGTCAGCCGGCCGCCGGCCCCCGCTGGTCGCGGACCACGACGACCGGGCAGGGGGCGTGCTCGGTGAGGTGCCGGCTGACCGAGCCGAGCAGTGCGCCGGAGAACCCGCCTAGCCCGCGACTGCCGACGACGACCAGTGCGGCGCCGGCGGCCGCCTCCAGCAGGGCCTGGGCGGCGTTGCCGGGCAGCACGGACTCGGTGATCCGGATGCCGGGGTCGTCGCCGACGACCTTGGCGACCGTCTCGGAGAGGGTCCGCCCGGCCAGCTCCTCGGGATTGAAACCCTCGGCCGGGGGCACGCTCAGCCCGGCCCAGCCGTAGAACGCGGGGTACTCCCAGGCCGCGATGGCGTTGAGGCTGCCGCCGACCAGCCGGGCGTAGTCCACGGCCCAGCGCAGCGCCTGCTCCGAGGCGGGCGAGCCGTCAACGCCGACGACGATCCGGGGGGTGGCGCTGTTGGCCATGCCGCTGCTCCTTGCTCGACTGCTACCTCGGCTTCACCAGCCTCTGACTCCCCAAACATAGATCAACAGGGACATTCCACCACCGATTGCCACACCGAAGGCGTCGAACACGTTCGAACCCTGTGCCATCCTGGCCGGATGGCGAGGAACAGGCCGAAGAAGCCGCATCTCACCGCCGGTTTCGCCGAAACCCTGGCGGGGCCGGAGCGACCGGCGGAGGAGGAGTGGCCCGGGTCCGTCCGGTCGCCGGTCGCCGACCGCGGCTTCACCGATGCGGCCGGCTGCCGATGGACGCTCGTCCGGGGCCCGCTGGACCCGCGCCTCGCCAAGCGGCTCGCCGTCAGCGCGGACCTGATGACCATGGGCAGCGCCTACGACCACGGGCAGGAGCGCCGCTTCCCGGCCCTCCTGCCCGAGGCCGACCGCCCGGCCGCCTGGCTGGAGGTCGGAGGCCGCTACAACGTCGACGCGCTGCCGTCCTACCTGGCCTACGAGTTCGCCGGCCAGGACGGCCGGACCCTGCTCTACGTCGAGACGTTCTGCTGAGCCCGCTCCCGGGCCCGGAACTGGTACTGGCGGGTGCGCGGGCCCCATCACCCACGCACCCGCCAGGGATTCGGCCGGCCGGAGCCGTCAGGCCCGGTAGGCGGCCCAGGAGTTGGACATCCTGGCGACCTGACCGGGGGTGAACTGCGTCATGCAGGAGTCGTAGGTGTAGTCCATGAAGTTGTGGATCGGGTCGAGGCCGGTCGCGGTGCAGGTGTCGCGGCCCGCGGGGCACTGGTACGCGGCGCTCTTCTCGGCCGGGGTGTCGGAGACGTAGTCGCCCTGGCCGCCGCAGCCGCCCTGGAAGGTGTGGTAAAGCCCGAGCCAGTGGCCGACCTCGTGGGTGGCGGTGTCGCCCTCGTTGTAGTTGGCGGCCGAGCCGCCGGGGAACGAGGAGTCGAGGATGACGACGCCGTCGTCGCTCGGGTTGGACCTGTAGGAGCTGGGGAACGTCGCCCAGCCGAGCAGCGACTGGCCGAGCTTGGCGGTGTAGAGGTTGAGCGCGTTGGCGCTGCCCTTGCGCAGCGAGCTCTTCATCGACTTCTCGGCCGAGGAGCCCGGGGTGATGCCGTTGTACCAGGTCGCGTTGTCGGTGTAGTCGGTGCCGACCAGCTGGAACTGGAACTGGCTGGGGGTGTTGCCCGCACCCTGGCCGCTGTACGCGGCGTTGAGGACGGAGATCTGCTTGCCGATGTCCGTCGCGGAGAGCTTGCCCGTCGTCCCGGAGTGGATGACGTGCACGTACACCGGGATGGTGGTGGCGGCGGCCAGCATGCCGGGGGCGAGCAGCGCGCTGCCCTGGGAGGACTGCGCCAGCTTGGCGACCCGGGCCTGCAGGTCCGCGTCCATGGCCTGGGCCTGTGCCTGGGTGACGGCGTTGGGCTCCTGGCCGACGGCGCTGCCGGCGGGCTTGCGGGCGGCCGCGTCCTGGCTCACCGCACCGTCCCCGCCGACGCACTGGGCGGCCGGGGCCTGGGCGGCGGCGGTGGAGAACGAGGCGGGGGCGGCGAACTGGGTGAGCCCGAGGGCGGCGACGAGGGCGGCGGCGCTGAGGAATCTGCGGGGGACACTCGAGGGGACGCGGGCAGAACGACGCATCTGCGCTCCTGAGGGGGGAGTTGTGGGGGGGCGGCCGCTTGGGGGAGCCGCCGAGCCAAGGCTACGCAGGGCCGCGTGTACGCGTCAGATGTCTTCCGGCCTGAAAGTCCTGACGACAAATCGGACATAACCCGGAAGCCTGATGGGTCGACACCGGCCACAGGTGGAACATTTCCCGTGTCGAGCGATCGCAGCAATGGCCCCGAGTTGTCCGAAAGTTGACACACCGTCCGCCCCGGAGAGCCCCGGCAGGCCCCGGAAGGCCACCCGGACGGGTCGGCGGGCGGCCCCGCACCGCCTCGCCGAGACTACGACGCCACGAAGACGATCTCCCGCAGGGCACGCGCACCGGCCCGGTCGAGTACCACGGCCGACGCACATCCGGCCGGCGGCTCCCCCGTCCCCGCCAGCCGGCGGCGCAGCCGCCGGGCGGACTCCCGGTGCCGCGCGAAGGCGTACGCGGAGACCCGCTGGCCGCGGGCGTGCTGGCCGTCCCGGGCCTCGCCGGCGGCGGCGTCCAGCAGGATCAGGTGCACCCGCCGCCCCTGGCGGGCCGCCGCCCGGACCAGCCAGCGCCGCACCCAGGGCAGCGCCCCGCAGTCGTGCACCGCCAGCGGGCCGCCGTCGAGCACCGCACGGCGCAGCCGCCGGTAGTGCGCGGCCCGGACCAGCGGGCGGTAGACGAAGTACGGCAGCCAGCCGGGCAGCCGGGCCGCGTACTCCTCCCGCACCTGCTGGGAGTCGACCAGGCCGGCCGTGATGCACCGGCGCATCAGGGTGCTCTTGCCGCTGCCGGGCAGGCCGGAGACGACCAGCAGGTCGTCCGCCCGGTAGTGCAGTGCGGCCGGCGCGGGGCCGGCCGGCGCCCGTCCCGGGCGGTCGCGCCGCAGGTCGTGCAGTCCGCGCGGGCGCAGCACCGGCCCGGACAGCCCGCTCGGGCCGGCCGCCCGCACGGCGGCAGCGCTCCCCGCTCTCGGCACGGGCACCCGGGCCCCGGACAGCCCCGTTCCCGAGGGACCCGCCCCCGGCACCGTCGTCTCCGCCACCGGCTCTCCCCCCTGACTCCCCCGGCTTCCGCCTCTCGAAGGAGCCTTCCCTGCTCCAAGAGGAAGTAAAGACTAGTGGTCAGTGGCTCCGGGCGAGCGCCTTCACCGTCCGTTCACAGCACCGCACCACCGCCGCCCCCGACGGCGACGGCGGTGACGGCGGTGCGACGGCGGTGACGGCGGTGACGGGGGTGACGGTGCGCGGGTGGTCCGGGCGCTCAGCCCAGCTGCGGGGCGACCCGGGAGGCGATCAGCTCCAGGTGGTCCAGGTCGTCCAGGTCGAGGATCTGCAGGTAGACGCGCTCGGTGCCGACGGCGGCGTAGCGGCCGAGCTTCGCCACCACCTCGTCCGGGGTGCCGGCCAGGCCGTTGGCCTTCAGCTCGTCCACCTCGCGACCGATCGCGGCGGCCCGGCGGGCCACCTCGGCGTCGTCACGGCCCACACAGGCGACCAGGGCGTTGGAGTACACCAGGTCGCCGGCCCGGCGGCCGGCCTGCTCGACGGCGGCGCGGACCCGGCCGAACTGGGCGGCGCTCTCCTCGACCGAGGTGAACGGCATGTTGAACTCGTCGGCGAAGCGGGCGGCCAGCGCCGGGGTGCGGGTCGGGCCCGTGCCGCCGACCAGGACGGGGATCTTCTCCTGGGCGGGCTTGGGCAGCGCCGGCGAGTCGGTCAGCCGGTAGTACTCCCCGGCGAAGTCGAAGGTGCCGCCGAGCTTGGTGTTCCAGAGGCCGGTGACGATCGCCAGCTGCTCCTCCAGCCGCCCGAACTTCTCCTTCGGGAAGGGGATGCCGTAGGCGGCGTGCTCCTCCTCGTACCAGCCGGCGCCGAGGCCGAACTCGACCCGGCCGCCGCTCATCGCGTCGACCTGGGCGACCTGGATGGCGAGCACGCCGGGCAGCCGGAAGGTCGCGGCGGTCATCAGGGTGCCGAGCCGGATGGTGCTGGTGTCACGGGCCAGGCCGGCCAGGGTGATCCAGGCGTCGGTGGGGCCGGGCAGGCCGCTGACGCCGCCCATCTTCAGGTAGTGGTCGGAGCGGAAGAACGCGCTGAAGGTGCCGAGCTCCTCCGCGGTCCGGGCGACGCGCAGCAGCGTGTCGTAGCTCGCGCCCTGCTGGGGTTCGGTGAAGATTCGAAGATCCATACGGGCCATTCTGGTACAGATCGCCCCGCGCTCCCGGCGATTCGCCGAATCCGCCGGGCGCCGGCGTCCGGTGTCGGCACGACGACGGGCCCGGCTCCCCCGGGTGGCAAAGGTCTCAGCCGGAGCGGCCCGGACGGCCGCCCGGCTCGCCTACCGTGGACGGATGTTCGCCACGCCCGACGAGTCCCACCGGGGCTCACCCGACCAGCCGCCCGGCTGTCCCCTGCCCGGGATCGTCGCCGCCTTCACGCCGCGGCTCGCCGAGTTCGCCGTCGAGCCGGGTTTCGGCGCCGTGGTCGACCAGCACGCCGCCCAGATCCGCGAGCTGCTGTACGCGCAGGTGCCGGAGCTGGTGCCCCGGCCGCTGGACCGTGCGGAACTGTCGGACTACGCACTCGGCCTGCTGGACGCGCTCGGCGAGACCGGCCGGCTGGAGCCGGTGGGCTACGACTACGCGGTGCACCGGCTGACCGCGATCTGCTGGCTGGTCCGCGAACAGGGCCTGCTCGGCTCCTGACCGCTCACGGCGGCGGCCGTCGCGCCGTCCCGTCGGCCCGGGCCGACGGGACGGCCGGGTGGGCGAGCGGGCCGGTCGGCGGCGCCCCACCCGGCGCTGTGCCGCCACCGCTGCCGCCCGCCCGCCGTCGGCGCGTACAGTGGCGGTCCACGGAACGGACAGCGGGGCGGGGCGGTACGGGTGAGCGGGAACGACGCATCGGGCACGGCCGGAAGGGGCCGCGCGAGCAGCACCGGCGGACACCGCGCGCTGGTCTGGCGCGAACTGCCGGAGCGGCCGGCGGCCGCGGTGCTGGTGCTGCACGGCGGCGAGGAGCACAGCCTCTCCCGGCCCGGCCCGCTCAACCTGCCCGGCCTGCGGATGTACGGCTTCCTCCGCGCCCTGCGCCTCGAAACGGCGGGCGCGGGGGTGGCGATCGGCACCGTCCGCTACCGCCACCGGGGCTGGAACGGGGAGCGCGCCGACGCCGCCCGGGACACCGACGCCGCGCTCGGCGACCTCGCCGAGGAGCTGGGCCACGTACCGACCGTCCTGGTCGGCCACTCGATGGGCGGCCGGGCGGCCCTGCGCGCGGCCGGGCACCCGAACGTCACCGGCGTCGTCGCCCTCGCCCCCTGGTGCCCGCCCGAGGACCCGTGCGATCAGCTCGCCGGCCGGGACGTCCTGATGCTGCACGGCGACCGGGACAAGGTCACCTCCCCCGCCGAGACCCTCCACTTCGCCGCCCGCGGCCGCGAGGCCGGCGCCCGGGTCTGCGGCTACACCGTGGCCGGCAGCGGCCACGCCCTGCTGCAGCGGATCGGCGACTGGCACCGGGCCACCGCCCGGCTCGGGGCCGGCCTCCTCGGCCTGCGGGACCTCCCTGCGGAGGTCACCGCCGCCCTCGCCCTGCCCGCCGGCTCCCCCGACGCCCTCACCCTCCCCCTCCCGGCCCACCCCCGGAGCGCACCTCCCCGCCGCTCCGCACCGGCCCTGCCGACGGACGCCTGAGCCGAAGGCGGGCCGGACCCGCCGCAAGAGGGGTGGGCCTGCCCAGCGCCATGCGGAGCCCCGGCTGCTACGCGTGATCGCCGTGACGCGCCAGCAGCCCACCAACGTGCGCGTCCACCTGATCGCGGTCGTAGCCCCGCCGCACGATCTTGAACACCGGCTGGTCCGTCGGCGCCTCCCCGGCCGCCAGGGCCGCGAGACAGCCGTCGACCTGTGCACGGTCATAGCCCCGCCGCACCACGTCGAAGCCATGAAAATCGGACGGTTCGGATGTCGTCACCACTGCCGGCCACTCCCCCAGTACGTACGGCCTGTCCACCAGGCACCCCACCGTAGCGAACTCCCCGCCGGCCTTGAACGCCTCCGCCACCCCGGGCGGAGCAGAATTCCACACGTCCTGGGACCGGCAGAACTCCGCCTCGAGTTCGGCGGTGAAGACGCCGATCGGGTCGGCCGGCTGGTGACTTCCGTCCGCCCGGTCACCGTTGACGTCGGTGGAGAGCGGGTGTCTCCGCGCCCTCCGCCAGGGGCCGCATAACCGACCCCGGGGGCCGGGCCGCGCCGGCCCCGTGTATCGCCCCCTCCGGTCGTTCCCGCGCCGCCGTTACAGAGCCGATGGGCGGCCGTGACACGACCGGCCGGGGACCGCGACACGGCGCTCCTAGCGTCACTGACGACACCCCGGCCGAACCCGGCCGGGCGCGAGTCACGACGAAGGAGACACCCCGTATGACCAGGAGCCGTACCAACCGCTCGACCGCCCGCCGGGGCCTGGCGGTCTGCGCCCTCACCGGCGCCGCCCTGCTGACCGCCGTCACCGGCGGAACGGCCTGGGCCGACGGGGGCAGCGGGAAGGCCGCCCCCTCCCAGGCCCCTGCGACCGCGACCGCCACCCCCTCCCAGGCCCCTGCGACCGCGACCGCCACCCCCGCCGCCCCGAGCGCCGCGAGCGCCCCGGCCGTCGAGGGCGCCAAGTCGCCCGGCGCCGTCCCGCAGCCGGCCGCCCCGCGCTCCCCCGGAGCAGCCCCCTCCGTCGCCGGGGCCGGCTCCGGCACCGCCCCCTCCGCGGCGCCCGTGCCGCAGACCCCCGGCGGCACCGCGCCGCAGGTCCGCGACGTGCCCAAGGGCGCGGCCCAGGCCGGCGACGGCTCCGGCTCCGCCGGTGACTCCGGCCTCATGCTCGTCGGCGGTGGCACCGTGGCCGCCCTCGGGGCCGGGGCGCTGGGCTACGCCGTCCTGCGCCGCCGCTCCGGTGCGCGCGGCTGACACCGGTTCCGGGCCCTCCGGGCACCCCGCCGCCCCGCCCCCGTACGGTCACGTACCGGGGTGGGGCGGCGGGCCCCTGCCGGACGACGGAAGACCCGGAACCGGCGAAGCGGCGGACCGTACGGAGCCGGCGGACGGGGCGGACCGTGGCGGCCACCGGGCCGGGCGCTCGGCCGACCGCCGCGGGAGGCGTACCGGAGCCCATCGCGGCCGCCGGGGCACCGGCCCCGGCGCGGACGGGCTGCGCCGGACCGCCTTCGGCGCGGCCGGCCTGCTCTGCCTGGTGCTCGGCGCCACCGTGGCACTGTCGGGCCAGCGCACCCCGGTGGTGCGCGTGGAACCCTCCGTGCACAACGCCGCCGACCCCCCGCCCACGGCGTCCGCGCCGACCACCGGTACGGCCGCCCCCACCACGCCCGCCACCGCCCCGCGCCCCTTCGCCGCCTCGGCGCCGACCAGGCTCCTCGTCCCGGCCGCCGGCGTGGACGCCCCGGTCACCGGACTCGGCCTGAACGCCGACGGCACCGTCGAGGTCCCGGCCGCCGACCGGGCCGGTGAGGTCGGCTGGTACCGCAACGGACCGACCCCCGGCGAGACCGGCCCGGCCGTCCTGATCGGGCACTACGACACCGCGCACGGCCCGGCCGTCTTCCACTCGCTGCCGAAGGTCCGGCCGGGGGACGCCATCCAGGTCCAGCGGGCCGACGGCAGCACGGTCGAGTTCCGCGTCCGCACGCTGCTCCAGGCCCCGAAGGACCGGTTCCCGACCGAGACGGTCTACGGCGACACCCCGGCGCCCGAGCTCCACCTGATCACCTGCGGCGGCCGGATTGGTGCGGACGGCCACTGGACCGACAACATCATCATCCTGGCGGACCTGGCCACCAAGGCGGGGTGAGCCGGCCCCGCGACGGACGGGCGGGTCCCGTGGCGGTTGCCGCGGGCCCCGCCCGTCCTGTCGCGGGGCGGAACCGGGGGCTCCCCTCCGGACGACCTATCACCGTGGACGAACCGGCGGATCGCCGCAGACCAGCTAAGGAGGCGCGGGCCGTGACGACAGCCTTCCCCGCCCGGCGGCGAGCCGGTGCGCCGGCCCTGGCGGGTGCCGCGCTGGCCGTGTTGCTCACCGGGTGCGCGACGCCCGGCGAGCTGAGGGACAACGGTGCGACGGCGCGGGTGACCCCACCACCGGTGGCCCAGCCGCTCTGGGCGGGCCTGGCGACCGCGCCGCCGCCGGCGCCGCCGACCGCCGCCACCGATCCGCCGCCGCAGCCCGTCCCGGACGTGACCGTGCCGGGCCAGGACATCACCGCGCTCGACACCCGGACCGTGCTCGCCAAGGACCCCCAGGTGACGGCGGACGAGCGACGCACCCTCGACGGCTGCCCGGGCTGTGAGCTCCGCAGCCCCGAGTACCGCGACGTCACCGGTGACGGGCGGCCCGAACTGGTCGCCGCCGTCGGCACCGTCGGGCCGGTGGTGCTGCACGTCTACACCCTGGCCGGGGACCGCGTGGTACCCGTGCTGCGGGTCCAGGTGCTGAAGGGTTTCAGTGCCGAGACGGTCGGCGCCGACCTGTGGCTGCACGAGCCGACCACCGTTTCCGTCCGGACCAGCAGCCGCTACCACTGGGACGGCGTCCGGCTCGGCCTGGTGGAGCGGAAGGACGAGGGGATCGGCCCCGTCCCCGCCCCCGGCCAGGTGGGCGCCGCCGAGACCGGGGCGCCGCCCACCGCCACGCCCAGTGCGGCCCGCCCCAGCCGCGCCCCGGCGCAGCCCGGCGCCCCCACCGTCGGGAACGGAACCGGCGGGACCGTCCCCACCCCGCGCGGGGCCGTCCCGGCGCCCGCCCGTCCGACCCCAGCTCCCCCGGAAGCGAAGCCATGAACCCCGCAGCTCCGCCCGCCCAGCCGCACATCCTGATCGTCGAGGACGACGAGGTGATCCGGGAGGCCACCCGGATGGCCCTGGAACGGTACGGCTTTCCGGTCTCCACGGCCGCCGACGGCCTGGAGGGTCTGGAGGCGTTCCACGACGTCCGCCCGGACCTGCTGCTGCTCGACGTGATGCTGCCGCTCCTGGACGGGGTCGGCCTCTGCCGGCGGATCCGTGAGGAGAGCCAGCTGCCGATCCTGATGATGTCGGCCCGCACCGACCCGGTGGACGTGGTCTCGGGGCTGGAGGCCGGCGCGGACGACTACGTCGTGAAGCCGTTCGAGAGCGCGGTGCTCGTCGCCCGGATCCGGACGGTGCTGCGCCGGGTCCGGGTCGTGCCGGCGGCCGACGCCCCGCCACCGGCCGCCGTTCCGCCACCGGCCGCCGCGCTGTCACCGGTCCCGTCCCCGGGCGGTGTTCCCTCCGGCCCGGCCGGTGCTCCCTCCGCGCCTGCCGGGCCGTCGGCCGCTTCGGTCCCCACGACCGACACCGTGCCCGCGCCACCAGCCCGGACGGTGCGCAGCCTCGACGGGATGGAGGTGGACACCGACAGCATGGAGGTACGGGTGCATGGCCGGCTCGTCCCGCTCACCCCGACCGAGCTGCGGCTGCTGCTGGAGTTCACCGCCGCGCCCGGCATCGTGCTGGAACGTTCCGGCCTGCTGGAGCGGGTGTGGGACTACGAATGGGGAGCCGACACCCGGGTGGTGGACGTCCATGTGCAGCGGCTGCGCGCGAAGATCGGCGCCGGCCGGATCGAGACGGTGCGCGGGTTCGGCTACAAGCTGCGGCGCCCGGTATGACGCTGCGCCGTCAGATCGCCACCGCCGTCGCCGCCATCTCCGTCCTGGTCGCGGTCACCGTCGGCCTGCTGGTGCACCAGGCGATGGTCCGCCAGCACATGGACCAGGCCCGCGGATCCGCGCTCGCCGCGCTGGACTCGTCGCTGGCGGTGTACCAGCGCAGCGGCGAGGTCGCCGGCCGGGGCGCCGCCCTGGACGACCCGGCGCTGCCGCAGCCGCTGCGCACGCTGGTGGCGGACGGCCGGCAGGGGTCGGTCCTGGCCGTCGGGTCGCAGGGCGAGGCCATGTGGGCGGCCACGCCCGTCCAGAACGGGGCGCTCTCCGTCCGGGTGGACTTCGCGCAGGACCGGCAGGCCATCGCCGACCTCGACCGGATCATCCTGATCGCCGTCACCGCGTCGGTCTTCACGACGGTGCTGGCCGGGGTGCTGGTCGCGGACCGGATCAGCCGCCGGCTGCGGACGGCCGCGGCGGCCGCGCGGGGGATCGCCGCCGGGAGGACGGACACCCGGATCGGCGAGCTGGTCGAAGGGCGGGACGAGGTCGCCGATCTCGCGGCGGCGGTCGACTCGATGTCCCGGGCGCTGCACCGCCGGCTGGAGGACGAGCAGCAGTTCACCGCGGACGTGGCGCACGAGCTCCGCACCCCGCTCACCGGGCTGGTGACGGCCGCAGAGCTGCTGCCGCCGGGCCGGCCGACCGAGCTGGTCCGCGACCGGGTGCAGGTGTTGCGCTCGCTGGTGGAGGACCTGTTGGAGGTGTCCCGGCTGGATGCGGACGCCGAGACGCCGTACCTGTCGGCGGTGCCGCTGGAGCGCGCGGTTCGCCGCACGGTCGCGCTCACCGGGCTGACCGTGACGGTGACGGGCGAGGCCGACGGGATGGTCCGCACCGACCTGCGCCGGCTGGACCGCATCCTGGGCAATCTGCTGGTCAACGCCGACCGGCACGGCAGCGGCCCGGTGCTGCTGGGCGTGGACGGGTTGCGGATCACGGTGCGCGATCACGGGGCGGGCTTCCCCGACGACCTGCTGCGGCACGGGCCCCAGCGGTTCCGGACCGGTGCGCGCGAGCGCGGACGCGGCCACGGGCTGGGGCTGACGATCGCGCAGGGCCACGCCCGGGTGATCGGCGCGGCGCTGACGTTCGCCAACCACCCCGACGGCGGCGCGGTGGCGACCCTCGTCCTGCCGCCCGGGGCGGAGGACGCCGGGCCGGAGGCGGTGGACGGCGGGGGCCCGCAGGAGCGGCGGCTGCAGCCGTGACCTCGCTCCGGGAGCCCCCGGAGCGAGGCCGGCGGTCGCCGGACGAATGAGCGCAAGCCGTGAACCCGTGGGAGTGCTCCCGTGGGAGAGCACGGCGCGAACACAGGGGCGTGCCGGGCGCCGCTGCTGCGGGCGGCGGCGCCCGTGATCCGCCCCGCGCGCCGGACCGGCCCCGGGTGGCGGTTGGGCTCGGCCGAAGGCCCTTTCCGCAGGTGGGAGCAGGTCTCGACGGGCCGTCAGGTGGCGTAATGCGGCGGCAACGAAAAACCGGCCGGTACGGGCCTATGGTTCAGGCCGAACCCGACCCCGAGGCCCGGAGCAGCGCCGATGACCAGCGAGAACCCGAACCGCGCCGGTGCCCGGCGGCTGCGCGCCGACCGGGCCCGGCAGGTCGCGGACGTCCTGCGCCGGCAGGTGCTGAACGAGGCGTACAAGGACGGTCCGCTGCCGCACGAGGACCGGCTGGCCGAGGAGTTCGGCGCCTCGCGGAACACCGTCCGGGAGGCGCTGAACCTCCTGCGCGGCGAGGGCCTGGTCCGCCGGGTGCCCGGCTCGGGGACGCTGGTGGTGGCGGAGAAGATGCCGCACGGGCTGAACCGGCTGCAGGGCCTCGCCGAGACCCTGCACGAGCACGGCGAGGTGACCAACGAGGTCCGCGCCTTCGGGCCGGTCCGCGCACCCGGCCCGGTGGCCCGCCGGCTCGGGCTCCCCGAGGGCGCGGACGTGGTGTACGTGGAGCGGCTGCGCCGGCTCAACGGGCTGCCGCTCTCGCTCGACCTCACCTATCTGGCGCCCGACATCGGCGCCGGGCTGGCCGCGGAGGACCTGGCCGGCCAGGACATCTTCCGGCTGATCGAGGAGGTCACCGGCCGGCCCCTCGGCCGGGCCGACATCACCCTGGAGGCGGTCAACGCCGACCCGCACTCCGCCACCGTTCTCGAAGTCCCCCGCGGGTCAGCCCTGTTGATGCTGGAGCGGCTCACCGCCCTGGCCGACGGCCGCCCCGTGGACCTGGAGTACGTCCGCTTCCGCGGCGACCGGATCACCATGCAGGGCCGGCTGCTGCGCGACACCCCCTGAGGAAGCCCCATGGCGCTCGCCGACCACCGTTCCGACGTGCCCGTGACCATCGACGCCTCGCTGTGCATCGACGGCTGCACGCTCTGCGTCGAGATGTGCCCGCTGGACTCGCTGGCCATCGACCCGGACAACAACAAGGCCTACATGCACGTCGACGAGTGCTGGTACTGCGGCCCGTGCGCGGCCCGCTGCCCCACCGGCGCGGTCACCGTCAACATGCCCTACCTACTCCGCTGAGGATGCGTCAGATGTCCTACACCACACGCTCGCTGAGATCCCTGCTGGCCGCGGCCACGCTGGCCGCCGCGACCGCCTGCTCGTCCTCGGCCGGTGCCGGAGGCTCCACCGTCGAGGTCGTCGTCGGCTACCAGTCGAAGACGATCAACACCGTGACCGCCGGCACCCTGCTGCGCGCCCAGGGCTACTTCGAGCAGCTCCTCGCCGAGCAGGGACGCACGGACGGGAAGACGTACAGGGTCACCTGGCAGGACTACGACTCCGGTGCGCCGATCACCGCGCAGATGCTCGCCGACAAGACCGACATCGGCTCGATGGGCGACTACCCGCTGCTGATCAACGGCTCCCGCGCCCAGGAGGCCGGCGGGCCCGGCACCCGGCTGGTCTCGGTGACCGGCTACAACCTGCTCGGCGCGCTCAACTCCGTGGTGGTGCCGAACGGTTCGACCGCGCACACGCTGGCCGACCTGAAGGGTCGGAAGGTCTCCACCTCGGCCGGCTCCGCCGCAGACGGCACCCTGGTCCAGGCGCTCGCCAAGGCGGGTGTGGCGGAGGGCGAGATCCAGAAGCAGAACCAGCAACCCGCGGTCGGCGCCTCCGCGTTGAAGGCCGGCGGGGTGGACGCGCTGGCGCAGTTCGTGGCCTGGCCCGGCGCGGTGGTCTTCGCCGGCGACGGCCGGCTGCTGTACGACGGCGCCGCGCTCGGCCGGCCGACCCTGCACGGCGTGGTGATCCGGCAGAAGTTCGGCACCCAGCACCCGGAGGTGGTCCAGGCCTTCCTGCGCGCCCAAGCCTCCGCCACCCGGTACCTCAACGAACACCCGCTGGACGCCAGCCGGACGGTCGCCGCGGCGACCGGCCTGCCGCCCGAGGTGGTGCACCTCTACAACGGCCCGAACGGCATCGCCACCTTCGCCACCCCGCTGGACCCCGCGCTGCTGGACGCGCTGCGCGAGGACGTGCCGTTCCTCAGGTCGGTGGGCGTCCTGAAGGCCCTGGACGTCGAGAAGCTCATCGACGCCTCCTACCAGCGGCAGGCCGCGCTGCCCACGATCGCGCCGGCCCGGATCACCGGCACCGACCCGGTCTGCGGCCGGCCCGTGGAGGACCCGAAGCTGGCCGGGGAGATCTGGTACGACGGCGAGGAGACCACCCGGCCCGCCGCCGACCCCGGCTGCCTGCTGCGCGCGCTGAAGAACCCGACGGGCAAGGTGCGCGCCGCGTACGTGCCCGACGCCGCCACCGGCACCCGCTGGTTCGCGGACAAGGACTGGTGGGTGCAGGACGGCGCCGCCCTGCTGCCGTTCACCACCGAGGACGGTGCGAAGGCGCACCTGGCCGCCCACCCCGGCGCCCGGCAGATCTCGTACCGGGAAGCGCTGGCCGCGTCATGAGGCCCGCACGACGGCTGGCACAGGCCGGTGCGCTGCTCGCGTTCGTCGGGCTCTGGCAGCTGCTTACGGCTCAGCGGGTGCGGTTCTGGGTGCGGTTCGACCACCTGCCGACGGCCGTCCAGGTCTGGCAGGCGTTCACCGCGCGGCTCGGCACCGCGGAGTACTGGCAGGACCTCGCCGACAGCCTGCGGCGGATCGGCAGCGGCTTCCTGCTGGCGGCGGTGCTAGGAGTGGCGGCCGGCGTGCTGACCGCCCGCTCCCGCTGGGCCGCGGACCTGCTCGGGCCGGTGCTGGAGCTGATCCGGCCGATCCCGGCGATCGCGCTGGTGCCGGTCGCCATCATGCTCTTCCCGGAGAACGAGCAGGGCATTGTGTTCATCACGTTCACCGCCGCGTTCTTCCCCGTCCTGGTCGCCACCCGGCACGCCGTGCGGGCCGTTCCCCCGCTCTGGGAGGACGCCGTCCGGACCATGGGCGCCGGCCGCGGAAGGGTGCTCTGGACGGTCGTGCTGCCCGGCGCGCTGCCGGGCGTGGTCGGCGGCCTGTCGGTGGGGATCGGGGTGGCCTGGATCTGCGTGATCTCGGCCGAGATGGTCTCCGGACAGTTCGGCGTCGGGTACCGCACCTGGTCCGCGTACACCGTGCTCGACTACCCGGGGGTGTTCGTCGGGATGGCCACCATCGGGCTGCTGGGCCGGGCCACCTCGGGCGCGGTCGAGCTGCTCGGGCGCCGGCTCACCTCCTGGCTGCCGCCGGCCCGGGCGGGCGCCGCCACCGCGCCGGCCCCCTCCCGGCCCGCGCAGCCGGCGGCGCCCGCGCGACAGGAGGCGAAGGTATGAGCCTGCGGCTGACCGCCCGGGGCCTGAGCCTCGGCCACCCCGGGCACCCGGTGCTCGACAGAGTGGACCTCGACATCGCGCCCGGCGAGGTGCTGACGGTGGTCGGCGCCTCCGGCGGCGGCAAGTCCACCCTGCTGCGCGCCCTGGCCGGGCTGCTGCCGCCGATCGGCGGCGAACTCCTCGCCGACGGGCGGCCGTTGCGCGGCCCCGGCGCCGAACGCGCGCTGGTCTTCCAGGAGGACGGCCTGCTCCCCTGGCGGAACGTCCGGCGCAACGTCGAACTCCCGCTCGCCGTCCGGCGGACCCCACGGGCGGACCGGCGCGCCCCGGTCGCCGACTGGATCGGCCGGGTGGGCCTCGCCGGGCTGGAGCGGCGGCTGCCGCGCGAACTCTCCGGCGGCCAGCGGCAACGGGTGCAGCTCGCCCGCGCCCTGGTCGGCGCTCCGCGGGCGGTGCTGATGGACGAGCCGTTCGGTGCGCTCGACGCCCGGACCCGGTCCTCGATGCAGCAACTGCTGCTCGCCGTCCAGGAGAAGGAACGCTGCACGGTCGTCTTCGTCACCCACGACGTCGACGAGGCGCTGCTGCTCGGCGACCGCGTGGCCGTCCTCGGCGGCGGGACGGTCGCGGCCGTCCACGACGTCCCGTACTCCCGCGACCCCGCCGCCCGCACCGAACCGGCCGTGCTCGCGCTGCGCGAACAGCTGCTGGCCCACCTGTCCGGCGCCGCCCGCCGGGCACCCGAGAAAGGCTCCCGATGAAGATCCCCGACCTCGCCGAGGCCCGGCGGCTGAGCTGCGACGTGCTCGTGATCGGCGGTGGCACCGCCGGTTCGATGGCCGCGATCAGCGCGGCCGAGGCCGGGGCGGACGTCCTGCTGCTGGAGAAGGCGCACGTCCGGCACTCCGGCGCGCTCGCGATGGGCATGGACGGCGTCAACAACGCCGTCGTCCCGGGCCGCGCCGAGCCGGACGACTACGTCGCCGAGATCACCCGCGCCAACGACGGCATCGTCGACCAGCGCACCGTCCGCCGGACCGCCACCCGCGGCTTCGCGATGGTGCAGCGGCTGGAGCGGTACGGGGTGAAGTTCGAGAAGGACGAGCACGGCGAGTACCAGGTCCGCCAGGTGCACCGCTCGGGCAGCTACGTGCTGCCGATGCCGGAGGGCAAGGACGTCAAGAAGGTGCTCTACCGCGTCCTGCGGCAGCGCCACATGCGCGAGCGGATCACCATCGAGAACCGCGTCATGCCCGTCCGGGTACTCACCGCGGGCGGCCGGGCGGTGGGGGCCGCCGGGTTCGACACCCGCAGCGGGGAGTTCGTCACCGTCTCGGCCGGCGCGGTGGTGCTCGCCACCGGCCCCTGCGGCCGGCTCGGCCTGCCCGCCAGCGGCTACCTGTACGGGACGTACGAGAACCCGACCAACGCCGGGGACGGCTACGCGATGGCCTACCACGCGGGCGCGGAGCTGAGCGGCATCGAGTGCTTCCAGATCAACCCGCTGATCAAGGACTACAACGGGCCCGCCTGCGCGTACGTCGCCAACCCCTTCGGCGGCTACCAGGTAAACCGGCACGGCGAGCGGTTCGTCGACTCCGACTACTGGTCGGGGCAGATGATGTCCGAGTTCGCCGCCGAGCTCGCCTCCGACCGCGGCCCGGTCTTCCTGCGGACCACCCACCTGCCCGAGGAGACCGTCCAGGCGCTGGAGTCCATCCTGCACACCACGGAACGGCCCAGCCGGGGCACCTTCCACGCCGGGCGCGGGCACGACTACCGGACCCACGACGTCGAGATGCACATCTCCGAGATCGGCCTCTGCGGCGGCCACTCGGCGAGCGGCGTCTGGGTCGACGAGAACGCCGCCACCACCGTGCCCGGCCTCTACGCGGCCGGCGACCTCGCCTGCGTCCCGCACAACTACATGATCGGCGCCTTCGTCTTCGGAGACCTGGCCGGCACCCACGCCGCGGGCCACCTCCCCTCCGGGCGTGCCGAGTTGCCGGCAGACCAGATCGCGGCCGCGCACGAGCTGGTCTACCGGCCGCTGCGCCACCCCGACGGGCCGCCGCAGCCGCAGGTCGAGTACAAGCTGCGCCGCTTCGTCAACGACTACATCGCCCCGCCCAAGACCGGCGCACGCCTCTCCCTCGCCCTCGACCACGTCGAGCGGATGCGCGGCGAGATCGCCGCGATGGGTGCCCGGACCCCGCACGAGCTGATGCGCGCCGTCGAGGTGGACTTCATCCGGGACTGCGCCGAGATGGCCGCCCGCTCCTCGCTCGCCCGCACCGAGAGCCGCTGGGGCCTCTACCACGAGCGCGTCGACCACCCCGGGCGGGACGACGAGCGCTGGTTCAGCCACCTCAACCTGCGGAAGAACGCGGCCGGCGCGATGGAGTTCCTCACCCGGCCCGTCGCCCCGTACCTGGTCCCGGTCGACGGCCTGGAGCCGCCCGCCCTCCCGGTGACCGTCCTCGGCGAGGTCCACCCGCTGCCGGTCGGCCGCACCGGTGAGGCCGCCCCCCTCGCCCCGGCGCGCGCCGCCTCCGACGCACCGGCCTCCCCGCGGCTGCTCGACCTGCTCCGGCTCGCCGAACTGCAGCCCGGGCTCGACCGGTTGGCGCCCTACCTGGCCGACCCGGCCGCCGAGGTCCGGCGCACGGCCGTCACCGTGCTGACGGAGACCGCGCCGGACGGCACCGGCGCCGCCCTCGCCCGGGCGCTGGGCGACGCGGACGGGCCGGTCCGGGCGGCGGCGGTCGCCGGGCTGCGCGAGCTGGCCGAGGTGCTGGACGCCTCGCTCGGCGCGGACCTCCTCCCGGCGGCGGCCTCGGCCGACCCGGTGGTGCGGGCCGGGGTGCTGGAGCTGGCCCGGGTGCTGCGGGCCGGCACGGTGCGGCTCTTCGCGGACGCGCTGGCCGACCCGGCCGTCCCGGTGCGGCTCCAGGCCGTGCACGGGCTGGTCTCGTTGGACGCCGCCGCCGCGCTCGCGGACGCCGCCGGGGACGCCGCCCGCGAGGTCAGGGTCGCCGTCGGCGAGGGCCTCGGCACCGTCGGCGACCCGGTGGCCACGGCTGCCCTGCTCCGGCTGGCGGGCGACCGGGACCCGCTGGTCCGGGCCGCCGCCTTCGCCGGCGCGGCCGGGATCGGGTGCCCGCCCGTGCTCGCCGGGCCGGCCGGGGCCGCGGCGCGGGACGAGGCCTGGCAGGTGCGCAAGGCGTCCGCCGCGGCGCTGGCCGCCGCCGGGTCCCCCGCCCCCCTGCTCGGCCTGCTCGGCGACCCGGACGCGGACGTCCGCAAGGCCGCCGTCCGCGCGCTGGCCGCATCCGCCGCCGAACCCGCCGTCACCCCGGCCCTGCGCGCCCGCCTCGCCGACCCCGACGCCGACGTCCGCGCCTACGCCCGGCTCGCGCTCCGGGCACTGCGCGCACGGTGAGGCCGGACCGGTGGCCGACGGCGAGGCCGCCGGCCGTCCCCTCCTGCCCCGCGGCCCGGGCCGCGATGACGGTCACCCCCTGGAGCGCCTGGAGCGGCGTCGACCACCCGAACAGCCGGCCGGGTGGCGCGCGTCAGCCGATGAGGCCGAGCGCGCCCAGCGCCCCCACCCCGCCGAGAGCCATGAAGACGGGCATCAGGATCTTGATCTCGACCCGGCTGCCGGCCCGGAACCGCATGCCCTTCGGCGGCCCGACCGGGTACCAGCGCCGACGGCCGACCGGGATCGGCCACAGGATCGGGCAGCCGGAGACGGTCAGCGCGTCGCCGACGCAGTGCACGAGCGCGCCGAGCACGATCGGCAGGCCCACCCAGAGGTACTCCTGGCCGGGCTCGGTGAACAGCCACCCGGCGCCGTTGCCGGGCCGGTCGAGCACCTCGACCAGCATCCAGGCGCTGCACGCGCCCAGTAGCCAGACCAGCACGTCACTGGAGACCCGGGCGTGCCGCCAGAGCAGCCCCTCGATCGCCAGCACCATGTGGACGAACAGCACCGCCAGCACGCCCCAGCGGCCGCCGTACACACAGACCGCCGCGGCGCCGGCGCCGCAGAGCACGGCCCAGAGCCAGGTGTGGGTGAGCGTCCGGTGCCCGCCCGAGCGGCGCGGGTCGCGCTTGCCCCGGGTCGACTTGTAGACCGAGTAGGAGAGCTTGTCGATCACCTCGCAGAGCGTCCGGGAGACCGGCCCGAAGGCCCGCGATATGGTCGCCGCCTTGTGGTCCAGGTCGGGCGCCAGCGCCGCACCGGCGCAGATCAGGGCCCCCGCGAGCAGTACCGGCCACGGCATCGGGTGGTCCCAGGCCGCCGCCGCGGCACCCACCCCCAGCCAGGCCGCCGCCCCGGAAAGCGCGTGTGCCGGTCCCATCATGGCGAGAACCATCCCTCGATCAGCTGCCGGGCGCCCCGTGCGCCCGGCGGTCCCGCAGCATATCGACAGATGATCTTGCAGCCCGACCATCGTGACGGCGGCCGCCCCTGCCCGCACCCCTGCCGCCCGCCGGCCGGGCCCGGTTCGCCGGCCCGCCGAGCCCTGCCCCCGGCGTGCGGCCGTCCTCGCGAGGGCGGACCATGAGGCCAACGAGCGGAGGGACAGGTGACCCAGGAGATCCCCACCGCGGCCACGGGCGACCTGGTCGTGCTGAGCAAGGTCAACAAGCACTTCGGCACGCTCCACGTCCTCCAGGACATCGACCTGACCATCGCGCGCGGCGAGGTCGTCGTCGTCATCGGGCCGTCCGGCGGCGGGAAGTCCACCCTGTGCCGCGCCATCAACCGCCTGGAGACCATCGACTCCGGCGAGATCGCCATCGACGGCAGGCCGCTGCCCGACGAGGGCCGCGAACTGGCCGCGCTCCGGGCCGATGTGGGCATGGTCTTCCAGTCCTTCAACCTCTTCGCGCACAAGACCGTGCTGCAGAACGTGACGCTCGGCCAGATCAAGGTCCGCAGGAAGGACCGGAAGGCCGCCGAGGAGCGGGCCCGCCGGCTGCTCGACCGGGTGGGTGTGGCGTCCCAGACGGAGAAGTACCCCGCCCAGCTCTCCGGCGGCCAACAGCAGCGCGTCGCGATCGCCAGAGCACTGGCCATGGACCCGAAGATCATGCTCTTCGACGAGCCGACCTCCGCGCTGGACCCCGAGATGATCAACGAGGTGCTGGAGGTGATGCGGCAGCTCGCCCGGGACGGAATGACCATGGTCGTCGTCACCCACGAGATGGGATTCGCCCGTTCGGCCGCCAACCGCGTGGTGTTCATGGCGGATGGCCGGATCGTGGAGGAGACGACGCCCGATCAGTTCTTCAGCCACCCGAGCAGCGAGCGAGCCAAGGACTTCCTCGCGAAGATCCTGCACCACTGACGGGACCCGGGCCCCTCGAACACCAGGGAAGATCACCATGAAGCTTCGCAAGGTCACGGTCGCGGCCACCGCCGCGCTCGCGCTGGCCCTGACCGCCGCCGGCTGCAGTTCCGGCGGCGGCACGAGCAGCGGCAGCAGCAGCCCGGGCGGCGGTTCCAGCGGCAGTACGGGCGGCGGCGGCAAGATCACCGTCGGCATCAAGTTCGACCAGCCCGGCATCGGCCTGAAGACCCCGGACGGCACGTACACGGGGTTCGACGTCGACGTGGCCACGTACGTCGCCAAGGAGCTCGGCCACCAGCCCGGCGACATCCAGTGGAAGGAGGCCAAGAGCGCCGACCGCGAGACGCTCCTCCAGCGCGGCGACGTCGACTTCATCGCCGCCTCGTACTCGATCACCCCCGCACGCTCGGAGAAGGTCGACTTCGCCGGCCCCTACCTGCTGGCCCACCAGGACGTGCTGATCCGGGCGGACGACGACTCCATCACCAAGCCCGAGGACCTCAACAACAAGAAACTCTGCTCGGTCACCGGCTCCACCTCGGCACAGAACGTCAAGACGAGAATCGCGCCCAACGCCCAACTCCAGGAGTACGGCGGCTACTCGGAGTGCCTGACCGGCCTGGAGAACAAGGCCGTCGACGCCCTGACCACCGACGACTCGATCCTCGCCGGCTACGCGGCGCAGCCCGAGTTCAAGGGCAAGTTCAAGCTCGGCGGCTTCAAGATGAGCAACGAGAACTACGGCATCGGGGTCCAGAAGGGCAGCGAGCTCAAGGCGAAGATCAACACCGCCCTGGAGAAGATGGTCGCCGACGGCTCCTGGGAGGCGGCCGTCCAGAAGAACTTCGGCCCGGCCAACTACCAGAACGAGCCCGCACCGAAGATCGGCGTCATCGTCAGCTGAAGCGGGTGACCAACGGCGCGCCGCCCCGCAGCGGCGCGCCCCGCCGTTCACCCGCGCGAGAGCGCCACCCCGCTGCAGGCTCCACCCACACGAGAGCGCCACTCCACGCACGCGAGAGCGCCACCCCCCGCAGCAGGCTCCACCCACGCGGAAGGCCGGGAGACCGTGTTCGACTTTCTTGACCGTTACAACCTGCTGGGGGCCTTCTGGGTGACGGTGCAGCTCACGTTCTGGTCCGCCATCGGCGCCCTGATCTGGGGAACCGTCCTGGCCGCCATGCGCGTCAGCCCGGTACCGCTGATGCGGGGCTTCGGCACCGCCTACGTCAACGTGGTCCGGAACATCCCGCTCACCGTGATCATCGTCTTCACCTCGCTGGGCCTGTTCCAGACGCTCGGCGTCACGCTCGGCGGGGGCACCTTCAAGACGATCGACTTCCGGCTCGCCGTGCTCGGCATGATCGCCTACACCTCGGCGTTCGTCTGCGAGGCGCTGCGGTCGGGCATCAACACGGTGCCCGTCGGCCAGACCGAGGCGGCGCGGGCCATCGGCCTGAGGTTCGGCCAGGTGCTGACGCTCATCGTCCTGCCGCAGGCCTTCCGTTCGGTGGTGGGCCCGCTGGCGAACGTGCTGATCGCGCTGACCAAGAACACCACCGTGGCCTCCGCGATCGGGGTCGCCGAGGCCGCGGCCCTGATGCGGGTGATGATCGAGAACGAGGCCCAGCTCATCCTCATCTCCGCCGTCTTCGCGTTCGGCTTCATCTGTCTCACCCTCCCGACCGGGCTCTTCCTCGGCTGGGTGGCCAAGAAGGTCTCGGTGCGGCGGTGACCTCGCCGACCACGCTCTACGACGTCCCGGGGCCGCGCGCCAAGCGGCACAACGTGCTGTACACGGCGCTGTTCCTGGTCGCCCTCGCGCTCCTGGTCTGGTGGGTGGTCCAGAGCCTCGCCGACAAGGACCAGCTCGAGTGGGCCAAGTGGCGGCCCTTCTTCACGGACTCCCGCGCCTGGTCGACGTTCCTCCTGCCGGGGCTGCGGAACACGCTCAAGGCGGCCGCGCTCGCCATGGTCCTCGCACTGCCGCTCGGAGCGCTGTTCGGCATCGCCAGGCTCTCGGAGCACCGGTGGGTACGGGGCGCGGCCGGCACGGTCGTGGAATTCTTCCGTGCCATCCCCGTGCTGATCCTGATGCTCTTCGCGAACGCGGCGTACTCCGAGTTCACCGACGTCAGCCCCGACAGCCGGCCGCTGTACGCCGTGGTCACCGGTCTCGTCCTCTACAACGCCTCCGTGCTCGCCGAGATCGTCCGGGCCGGCATCCTCTCCCTCCCCCGGGGCCAGACCGACGCGGCCAAGGCCATCGGCATGCGCAAGAACCAGGTCATGCGCCACGTGCTGCTGCCGCAGGCGGTCACCGCGATGCTGCCGGCGATCGTCAGCCAGCTGGTGGTGATCGTGAAGGACACCGCACTGGGCGGCGCGCTGCTCGGCTTCTCCGAGCTGCTGGCGTCGGTCCGCCCGATGAGCGCGAACTACGGTGCCAACACCATCGCCAGCTTCACCGTCGTCGCGGTGATCTTCGTGCTGCTGAACTTCGCGCTCACCTCCTTCGCCGGTTGGCTGGAGGGCCGGCTACGGCACGGCAAGAGGTCCACCGGCGCGGTGGTCGGCGCCGACGCGGTCGAGGAGCTGGCGACGCCGGGCGAGCACGTGACCCGTGACGACCTCGGCGGCGGCCCGGCGCCCCCCGGCGCGTGATGGCCGGCGCCGGCCGCACGGCCGGGGCGTGCGGACCGGCCGGCGCCGGCCGTGCGGCCGGGGCGTGCGGCCGCCGGCGCTCAGCCCAGGCACCCAGCCCAGGGACTCAGCCCAGGGACGCCCCGGACCCCACGACGACCCCGTACAGGTCGGCGACGGTCGCGAGCGCGCCGTGGTGGATCTGCTCGGCGGTCAGCTCGACGCCCACCGACCGCAGCGGCCGCGTCGCGCAGGCGTCGGCGACCACCGTGGGCCGGTTGCCGCGCAGGAACGCGCCCTGCGCGGTGAACAGCACGCACATGTGCGTCATGAACCCGGCGATGATGACGTCCTTGTTGCCGGCGGCGTCGAGGTGCTCGGCCAGGTCGGTGCCGACGAACGCGTTCGGGACCTGCTTCACGACGACGGGCTCGCCCTCGATCGCCGCCACGCTCGGGTGGATCCGCCCGATCTCCGCCCGGATGTCGTACGGGGTGCCCTCGCCGCCGTCGTTGACGACGTGGACGATCTTCGCACCCGCCGCCCGCGCCCGACCCAGCAGCGCGGCGGCGGAGTCGAGCGCCGCCTGCCAGCCGTCCAGCTCCATCACGCCGCGGACGTAGGTGTTCTGGTAGTCGATCAGGATCAGGGTCGATCCGGCGAGCGACGCGGGCGTCTCGTCGAAGCCGTTGAGCTCGCGCAGGGTCGTCGTAGCCATGGGAGTACCGCCTTGAATTCCGTGTCAGGGTGCGCAGTTCACCGGCGGTGACCTGCTCATGAAACGCTACGGGCGGCCGTCCGGTGTCGGCAATGTCATCTAACATGCAGATACCGACATCGCCCGCACCGAGCAGCGGAGACCCGTGACCACCGTCAACCGACTCATCGTCATCGTCCTGTTCGAAGGCGTCGACCTGCTCGACGTCACCGGACCACCCGAGGTCTTCTCCCTGGTGCGGCGCGAGACCGACGACGCGACCGGCTACCAGGTCGTCCTCGCCGCGGAGACCCTGGACCCGGTCACCACCTCCGCCGGCGTCCGCATCCTCCCCGACCTCACCTTCGAGGAGGCGTCCGCGAGGGCCATCGACACCCTCCTGGTGCCCGGCTCGGTCGAGGTCGACGACCGGCGCCGCGTCCACGCCCTCACCGACCCCGCCGTGGTCGGCTGGGTGAGGACGCTCGCCGCGACGACGCGACGGGTTACCTCCGTCTGCGTCGGGGCGCACCTGCTCGCCGCCGCCGGGCTGCTCGACGGCAAGCGCGCCACCACCCACTGGTCGACCGCGCAGCAACTCGCCGCCGAACACCCGGCGGTCGAGGTCGACGCCGACCCGATCTTCATCCGCGAGGGCGACATCTGGACCGGGGCGGGGATCAGCGCCTGCCTCGACCTGTCCCTCGCCCTCGTCGCCGACGACTTCGGCGAGGCCACGGCGCTGCGCGTCGCCCGGCAGCTGGTGATGTACCTGAAGCGCCCGGGCGGGCAGAGCCAGTTCAGCGTTCCCCTCGAACCCGTCTCCACGACCCGGCGCATCGAGGACCTCCGCCACCACATCACCCGCACCCTGGGCGAGCAGCACACCGTCGCCGGCCTCGCCGAGTTCGCCCACGTCAGCGAGCGGCAGCTCACCCGGATCTTCAAGGCCGAGCTCGGCATGACCCCGAGCGTCTACATCGAGTCGGCCCGGGTCGAAATGGCGCGCAACCACCTCGAATCCACCGACATGACCCTCGAACGCATCGCGTCCACCTGCGGCTTCGGTACGACGGACACCCTCGTCCGGGCGTTCCGCCGCAGGCTCGACACGACACCGACGGAGTACCGCCTCCGGTTCCGCTCCGGCACCGGCTGAGCACCACGGGCGCGGAGGCGCGGAGCAGGGCGGGCCCCGGTCAGAGGGCCGCCCCGAGGCCGGGCGGCGGGGTGATCCCGAACTCGGATTCCAGCACCTCGCCGATCTCCTCCGGGCCTTCGAGCTCCCGGGTCGTGGTCGCTCCGGTGGCCTCGGTACGGGTGAAGGTCGTGCCTTCGAGCCGCAGGTGGCCGTCGGCGCTCGTGCGCTGGATGTAGAGCCGCCGGAAGGGCGAGCGCGGGTGGGTCGCCACGTGCCAGTTGGCCATCGTGATGTCGGGGGCGGGGACCGGGTCCAGGGTGAAGGCGACCTGGTCCCCCCAGGTGTCGCCCGTCCTCGCCTGGAGCACCCAGACCGGCGCGGGGCCGTCCGGCTCCTCCACCACGAGGCGGTGGACGCGCCCGGCGGCCTCGCGGACCTCCCCGGGGATCATCGGCAGGGGCTCCAGCAGCGCGCCGATCGACCCGTAGCCGACGTCGGCGAGGTAGCGGCCGGGATCACCGGGCACCCGGACGGCCAGCACCATGTGGGTCCGCGGCCGGATCTCCCCGGCGCGCGCGCCCACGCGGACGCGGCCGGTGAGCCGGGTGACCTCGAACCCCAGCTGCTCCAGTACGGCGGCGAGCAGGGTGTTGTGCTCGAAGCAGTAACCGCCGCGGGCCTCCTCGACGAGTTTGGTGTGCAGGTCGGCGACGTCCAGCGACGGGACCGAGCCGACGACCACGTCGAGGTTCTCGAAGGGGATGCCGAGGACGTGGGCGTGGTGCAGGGAACGGAGGGTGGCCAGGGTGGGCGCGGGCTCCCCGTCCCACCCGATGCGTGCGAAGTACTTTTCCACATCAACAGTCATACCGTCACCCTACGTACCGGAATGGGGTGTTGGCCTCGGCCCGTGGACCCGGCCGCGATGGAACGCGCGACCTAGGTCCGGCCCACCTGCCCGGCGCCGGGCGGGTCCGCGGCCGCCGCACGGGCGGTGACCAGACCCGATTCGTAGGCCGCGATGACCGCCTGGGCACGGTCGCGGACGGCGAGCTTGTCGAAGATGCTGGTGATGTAGTTCTTGACCGTGGAGAGGCTGATGTCCAGTGCGCGGGCGATCCCGGTGTTGTCGAGGCCGGTGGCCATCAGCTTCCACACCTCCACCTCGCGAGGGGTGAGTTCACCCCGGCCGGTGGGGACCGGCCGGGCGGCGGCGGGTGCCCGTACGTAGGTGGAGATCAGCCGGGTGAGCAGGCGCGGCGCGACGACCGCATCGCCCGCGTGGACGGTGCGGATCGCCGCGCTCAGGTCCTCCGGGGAGCTGTCCTTGGGCAGGAACCCGTAGGCTCCGGCGCGCAGGGCTCCCACGACGTACTCGTCGACGTCGAAGGTGCTGAGGGCCAGGACCCGGCAGCCGGGCACGGTCGCGGCGAGCTCCCCGGTCGCGCCGACCCCGTCGAGGACGGGCATCCGGATGTCCATCACCACGACGTCGGGGCGCAGTTGGCGGGCGAGGCTGACCGCCTGCGCACCGTTCTCGGCCTCTCCCACCACCTCGAAGGACGGGTCGGGGGAGAGGATCAGCGACAGGCCGCGCCGGACCAGCGGCTGGTCGTCCACGATCAGCACCTTGATCCTCGGCGGCGTCGGGCCGGCCCCGGTCATCGGCTCGCCCCCTCGCACCGGACGGCCGCCTCGTCCACCTCGTCCGTGGTCAGCGGCAGTTCGGCCACCACGGCGAACCCGCCGCCGGCCTGCGGGCCGGCGGTGAGGGTGCCGCCGTGCAGGGCGACGCGCTCGCGCATGCCGATCAGGCCGTAGCCGCCCGGGCCCGCCGCCGGCACCCCCTCCTGCGGCAGTGCGTCCCCGCCGTCGTCCCGCACCTCGACGGTCACCCCGCCATGACGGTACGTCAACTGCACGGACGCGCGGGCCGACCCCGCGTACTTGCGGGCGTTGGTGAGAGCCTCCTGGGCGATCCTGAACACCGTGAGTCCGACGGTCGGCGGCAGCGGCCGCCGCGGCCCGTGGACGCCGAACTCGGTCGGCAGTCCGCCGAGGCGGGACTCCGCCACCAGGCGGTCGAGGTCGTCGACGCCTGGCTGGGGCAGCGCCGGAGCCGTCTCCGGCTCGTCGCCGGCCCGCAGCACGTCGAGGAGCTGGCGCATCTCGCGCAGCGCGAGCCGCCCGGAGGCCTCCAGGGTGACCAGGGCGTCCCGGACCACCTCCGGATCGGCGATGTTGGCCCGGGCTCCCCCGGCCATCAGCTGCATGGTGGTGATGTGGTGGGCCACGATGTCGTGCAACTCCCTGGCGATGCGGCGGCGTTCGTCGGCCACCGCACGGTCCGCGAGGAGTCTGCGGTTGGCCGCCACCTCCCGCTGCCAGCGGTTGATCACCAGGGCGGTGCCGACGACGATCAGGCTGGAGACGGGCGGCCCGACGGCCACGTGCCAGGGCGGAATCCGGCCGTTGCTCTGGCTCAGGAGCGTCACCGACGCCGTCGCGACGGCCGCCACCGCCGTCACCCGGCCGGGGCAGGCCCTGGCGACCGCGAACAGGGCGACCACCAGGACGGCGCCGAAGTGGCTGGGCAGCGGGACGATCAGGGCGGCCGTCGCATCGAGCACCAGCACGGCGGCGAGCGCCGCCACCGGGTGGCGGCGCCGGGCGAGCAGCGGCAACGCCGCCGCCGCGACGAGGAGGAACCCGGCCACGCTCACGTCGTACTGGGCGCCGGGGTCGTCGAAGAACGCGTAGCTGAGCACGTTGATGGCGCAGGCCCCGGCGGTCACGAGCGCGTCGTTGCGCGACCACGGCGGCTCGGCACCGTCGACCGGCAACGGCTCCCCGGCATCGCCGGGCCCGGTGTGTCGGCTCCTGGGCATGTCCGTTCCCCCTCCGCCTGGCCTTCCGGCCTCCTGTCTCCCGGGACAGGGTTGCACACCGGCCGCGGTGTCAGCACCGGCGGCGGGTCGCGGCCGCAGGCCCCTGACCAGGACCGTGGTCCTGGTCAGGGGCCTGGCAGGGCCCCAGGGCCCCGGTCCGGATCATCCGCTCCCACGACGCCCGGCGGCCCCCGCGGCTGATGGTCTGGAGACCGGCCGGGAGCCCCCGCCAGACGTCCGCACCCAAGTCCGTCCGCCGGAGGACACCACATGATCCGCGCCCTGACCGGCTACTCGACCAGACACCCGTGGAAGGTCATCGCCCTCTGGGTGGTCCTGGGTGTCGTCCTGAGCGCCCTGACCCCGACGCTGCTCGCCCGCGTCACCCAGCACCAGACCGGGGACTTCCTTCCCCGCAGCTACGACTCGGCCGCCGCACAGCAGATCGCCGAGGAGCGGTTCGGGGTGAACCCCGACGCCACCACGGTGACGGTGCTGGTCGCCCGGTCCGACGGCAAGCCCCTCGACGCCGCCGACCAGCAGCGGATCGAGGCCGAGGCGGCGCAGCTGGGCCGGCGCCGGGTGGTCATGCCCCGGGAGGACGACGTCCCGCGGTTCCTGGTCCCGGACCGCTCCCAGACGCCCCGGATCGCCCCGGCGATGACGGCACCCGACCGGAGTTTCGAACTGCTCGCCGTCCAGCTGACCGGGAATCCCACCGACAAGGGGGTCCAGGGCGTCTACCGGACCTTCCGGGACTCCGCCCGGACGCAGTTCTCCGAGGCGGGGATGCGCACCGGCTTCACCGGGAGCCTCGCCGGGAGCGTCGACACCACCGATGCCCACAGCACCGCCGCGACGGTCGGGAGCGCCCTCGTCACGGGGCTGATCGTCCTGCTCAACGTGCTGGTGTTCCGCAGCGTGCTCGCGGCCCTGCTGCCGCTGCTCGCGGTCGCCATGATCGGCGGCGCAGCGACGGGAGCCGTCGCGGGCGCCGCGGTGCTCACCGGCCGCAAGCTCGACGCCGGCACCCCGGGGCTGATCAACGTCGTCCTGCTCGGCATCGGCATCGACTACCTGCTGTTCCTGCTGTTCCGCTTCCGCGAGCAACTGCGCACCCGGCCCGATCAGCCCGCCCGCGAGGCCGCCGAGCAGGTCTCCGGCCGGGTGGGCGCCGCGATCACCTCGGCGGCGCTGACCATCGTGGCCGCGTTCGCCACCCTGGGGCTGGCGACCTTCGGGCAGTTCCGCTCACTGGGCCCCGCGATCGCCGTCGCGGTCCTGGTGATGCTGCTCGGCAGCCTCACCCTGCTGCCCGCACTGCTGGCCGCCGCCGGGCGCAGGATGTTCTGGCCGTCGCGGACCCTGCGGCGCGAGCCGCGCGAGGGCCGTGCCGCCCGCTTCGGCGCGCTGGTCACGCGGCGGCCGCTGGTGATGCTGACCGCCTCCGTCGCCCTGCTCGCCGCCCTGGCCGCCGGGGCGGCCGGCATCCGGATGGACTACGGCCGGGGCGGCCCGGGTGACGGGACCGCTGCCGTGGCCACCGCGGCCGAGATCTCCCGCGCGCTGCCGGCCGGGGTGTCGGACCCGACGAGCGTCTTCGTCACCGCCCCGGACGGCGCCACCCTCACCACCGCCGGGCTCGACGGCCTCTCGCGCGCGCTCACCCGGGTCGACGGCGTGGGCGCCGTCGCACCGACCGTTCTGAACGAGGACCACCGCGCCGCCCGGATCGACCTCTATCCGACCGCCGACCCGCAGAGCAGGCAGGCCCGGGACCTGGTCGCCGGACCGGTCCGGGCCGCGGTCGCCCGGCACACGCCCGCCGGGACGACAGCCCACGTGGGCGGGACGGCGGCGGTCCTCGCCGACGTCTCGACCGCCGTCGACCACGACCTCACGGTCGTGTTCCCCGTCGCGGCCGCGCTGATCGCGCTGATCCTGCTGCTACTCCTGCGCAGCCTGCTCGCACCGGTCGTCCTGATGCTCTCCGTCGGGCTCGGCTTCGCCGCCACCCTCGGCGCCGCCACGCTGCTGTTCCAGCACGCCCTCGGCGAGCCGGGCGTCGACTTCACCCTCCCGCTGGTGCTGTTCCTCTTCGTCGTGGCCCTGGGCACCGACTACAACATCCTGATCGCCGACCGGATCCGGGAGGAGATGCAGCGGCCGGGCCCGGCCCGCGCCGCCGTGGCCCGCGCGGTGCGGTACACGACACCGGCCATCGCGACGGCCGGGCTCGTGCTGGCCGGCTCCTTCGCCACCCTCGCCACCACCCCGGGGAGCGAACAGGTCGCCTTCGCGATGGCGCTCGGCATCATGCTCTCGGCGCTCGTCCTTTCGCTGGTGCTGGTCCCCGCCCTGGCGGCACTCCTCGGCCGGGCCCTGTGGTGGCCGGTCCGTCCGCGACCCACCGCGGGCGGCCGCCCCCTGCACCATACGGCCGCACCGGCCACGGAACCCGACCGGGTCACGGCGTCCTGAGGCGTGGGACGGCGGAAGCGTGGGACCGCCGGCTCCGGGGCCATGCGCCCCCGGGGCCGGCGGTCCCGGGCTCCGGTCGCCCCGCCGCGTGGCCGGGCGACCGGAGCCCGGTGGACGGTCCCGTCCTCGGCTCAGAAGGCGGAGTTGGCGACCCAGTGCGCCAGCAGCTCGTCGTCCCCCCGCACATCGAAGCGGTCGGCGGACCGGTCCAGCCGGCCGTAGAGGAGGAGCAGCAGGTCCGCGGCGGAGCCCCGGACGGTCGCGTCGGCGGTCGCGTCCGCGCTCTGCGGGTCGAGCCCGAAACCGTCGGGGCGCAGCCGGACCAGCCAGTCCCCGTCGCCGTCGGTGCGGGTGAACCGGATGGTCCGGTCCGCGCCGCGGAGCGCGGCCGTCCCGGGGGCGAAGCCGGCGGCGAAGGGCAGGTTGGTCAGGAACTCCGACACCCCGTCGGCGGCGAGCGCCGGGTCGATGTCGGGGTTCAGGCCCAGTGCGAGGTCGGCGTCCACGCGGTGCACGAGGGTCTCGAACAGCATCCGGCGCACCCAGAACCGGGCGTGCTGGTCGGCGCCCCAGGCCCACATCTGCGCGTCGAGGTCGGCCGAGGCGAACTCCGCGCCGGCCTGCGCCGCGGCTTCGGCCAGCCAGTCGGGGTAGCCGTCCGGCGTCTGCGGCAGGCGCAGGTCGACGTCGCGGCTGCGCGGCGGCTCCTGGATCTTCTGCCGCAGCAGGACGGTGAACCAGCGCTGCACGCTGCCGGTGTGGCGCACCAGGTCGGTCAGGGTCCAGCCCGGGCAACTGGGCACCGGGGTGGTCGGATCGGCGGTCCGGACGGTGGCGACGAGGCGCGCGGTCTCGGCTGCGACGCCGGCGGCGTGGTCGAGGGTGGTGGTGGTCACGAGGGTCATTCTCCCGGGTTGCTGGGTCGGGCTCAGACGAGGGGCTTGTCGACGACGGCCTTGGCGTGGCTGAACGTGTCGATGGAGTACTCGCCGTGGTAGCGGCCCATCCCGCTCTCGCCCACGCCGCCGAACGGCAGCTCGGGCATGGCCAGGTGGGAGACCGGCAGGCCGAAGGAGAGCGCGCCGGAGGAGGTCTCCTCGGTCAGCCGCCGCTTGGTCCGCTCGGACTCGGTGAAGGCGTAGAGGGCGAGCGGCTTGTCCCGCTCGTTGATGAAGGCGATCGCCGCGTCGAGGTCGGGGACGGCGACGATCGGCAGGATCGGGCCGAAGATCTCCGCGCGCATCACGGGCGCGTCCGGGGAGACGTCCGCGAGGACGGTCGGGGCGAGATAGCGCTCGGCGCGGTCGTGCCCGCCGCCGGTGACGAGCCGCCCGTCGTCCAGCAGTGCGGCCAGGCGGTCGAAGTGGCGTTCGTTGACGATCCGCCCGTACTCGGGGTCGGCGGCCGGGTCGTCGCCGTACATCTCGTGGACGGCGTCGGCCAGGTGCTTCTCCAGCCCGGCGGCGGTCTCGCCGATGGCGAGGACGTAGTCGGGGGCGACGCAGGTCTGGCCGGCGTTGAGGAACTTGCCCCGGGCGATCCTGCGTGCGGTAAGCGCCAGGTCGGCGCCGGGCTCGACCACGACGGGGCTCTTGCCGCCCAGCTCCAGGGTGACCGGCGTGAGGTGCCGGACGGCCGCCGCCATGACGATCCGCCCGACCGTGCCGTTGCCGGTGTAGAAGATGTGGTCGAAGCGCTGCTCCAGCAGGGCGGTGGTCTCCGGGACGGCGCCCTCGACCACGGCCACGGTCTCCGGGTCGAGGTAGCGCGGCAGCAGCCGGGCCATCGCCGCGGAGGTGGCGGGCGCGAGCTCGCTCGGCTTGACGACCACGGTGTTGCCGGCGGCCAGGGCGCCCACCACCGGGGCCAGCGCGAGCTGGAGCGGGTAGTTCCACGGCGCGATGACCAGCACCACGCCGAGCGGGTCGCGGACCACACGGGCGTCGGCCGGCTGGAAGAAGCCGGGGACGGCGGCCGGCTTCGGCCGGAGCCACTCCTCCAGGTGCGCCACGGTGTGGTCGAGCTCGTTCAGCGTGAACCCGATCTCGGTGCGGTACGCCTCCTTCGCGCTCTTGCCGAGGTCGGCGGCGAGCGCCTGCTGGAACACCTCGGCCTGCTCGGTGAGCAGCGAGCGCAGGGCCGCCAGCTGGTCCAGGCGCCGGGCGAGCGGCTTGGTCCGGCCGCTGTCGAAGGTGGCGCGCAGGCGGGCGACCAGGGTGGGGATGTCTGCCGCGGCGGAGGTCGGGGGGTGCGTCATGAGGGTCTCGCGGTCCTTCCGGGGGCTTGAAGGCCTAGATGGTTGATGTCTTCAAGTAATTCGACGGTAGACCTCAATGGTTGATGATGTCAAGCAATCTCCCTATGCTGGAGGCATGCCCCAGACGCCCCGGCCCGCACCCGCCCCCTCCCCCGAAGAGCTGATGGACCGGCTCGCGCGGGTGGCCGCGGCCTACTACCGCCACTTCGCCACGGTGGCCGCCGGGCACGGGCTCACGCTGATGCAGGGCAAGACGCTCAGCCTGCTGACCCGCCCCCGACCCATGCGCGCCCTCGCCGAGCTGCTGGCCTGCGACGCCTCGAACGTCACCGGGATCGTCGACCGGCTCACCGCGCAGCACCTCGTCCGCCGCGAGGCCGACCCGGCCGACCGCCGGATCAAGAACATCGTGCTGACCGACCAGGGCGAGCACACCGTCGGCCGCATCCGGGCCGAGCTGATGTCCGGCCTCACCGCCCTGGAACAGCTCACACCCGACGAGCGCGACACCCTCCACACCCTGCTGGGCCGCGCCTTCCCGGAGACGGCCGCCCCGCAAAGCCACGTGTTCTGACCACGGAGGCTGGTGACAGGGCTCACGGCGTGGTGATCCGACGAACGGCCGGTGAGCCCGGCTCGAGCCCTGCCCGAGCGTCACCGCGCCGTGGCCACGAGGTACGGCAAGCCCGCCGTCCGCCGTGAAGCGACCGTGCCGCTCGCCGGCCATCGACGAGTGACTGCGATCAGCCACTCGGACGGTGAGCGGGTGGGCCTCAGGAAAGCATCGCTGCGCGCTCGGCCGCGCTGCGCAGAACGCAGAATTCATTGCCTTCGGGGTCGGCAAGGACGGCCCAGCCGGCACCATCGGGTTCCCGGCGATCGGCGACGAGTGTCGCACCGAGGCTCAGCAGTCGCTCGACCTCCTCTTCGCGCGAGGTCTCGGGGCGCAGGCACAGATGAATCCGGTTCTTGATCGTCTTCGGCTCCGGCACCTGGTTGAAGTACAGCAGCGGGCCCTCCGACAGGATCACCGCGGTCTCCACGTCACCCGGCTTGCTCCCCGGATGCAGCGGACAACCGAGCGCCTCGCTCCAGAACCGAGCCAGCTCATAGGCATCCGCGCAGTCGACCGCCACGTTCTGCACCACCGAAACCATGCACGAGATCGTGCCCGGAGCCCCGCTCGGTCAGCAAATCGCGTCCGGACCGCACCAGCGCCTTCGCCACGGACCCCAGCCTCCGGGGCCCGGCCGCTCCGCCGCGGAGAGCGGCGGACGGAGGCCGTGTGCTTCAAACCTGGGAATCCCAAACGTTCACCCTATCGGGTACAGAGCACACTCCGTAGCACCGTGGGGCCCGCCGCCCCGCCTACCGTTGATCAGCAAGCGACAAGGGACGCCCGATGCGGCGATCCCTTTCCTGCCATGCCAGGTGACGGCCTGTCATGGCATGCGCTTCTTCGACGTCCAGTCCTTCACAGAGGGAGGCACTTCCATGTCCGCGGACACCAGATCCGGGAACAGCGTGGAGACCGGCAACGGGGAGACCCCGGCGGTACGGTCATGAGCCGTACGGCCCTGGAGAGGATCCTCGGCGGCCCCAGCGGCCTGGGGACGGCGAGCCTGCACCCGGGGCGGCGCGAGGCGCGCCCGAAGCCCGGCGATCCGATCCCGGGCCTGTACCACCACCCGGTGCCCGAGCCGGACGCCGAACGCTCCGCGGAGGTCGGCCGCCGGATCAAGGCCTGGGCGGAGGACGAGGTCGAGCTCTACCCGCCGGAGTGGGAGGACCAGTTCGACGGCTTCTCGGTGGGCCGCTACATGGTCGCCTGCCATCCCGACGCGCCGGACGTCGAGCACCTGATGATCGCCGCCCGGCTGATGGCCGCCGAGAACGCGGTCGACGACTGCTACTGCGAGGACCACGGGGGCTCGCCGATCGGCCTCGGCGGGCGCCTCCTCCTGGCGCACACGGCTCTCGACCCCGTGCACACCACGCGGGAGTACCAGCCGGCCTGGGCGGAGTCGCTGCACGAGGACGCCCCCCGGCGCGCCTACCGCTCCGCCATGGACTACTTCACCCGCGCGGCCACGCCGGCCCAGACCGACCGGTTCCGGCACGACATGGCCCGCCTGCACCTCGGGTACCTCGCCGAGGCCGCCTGGGCCGAGACGGACCACGTGCCGGCGGTGTGGGAGTACCTGGCGATGCGCCAGTTCAACAACTTCCGCCCCTGCCCGACGATCACGGACACCGTCGGCGGCTACGAACTGCCCGCCGACCTCCACGCCCTGCCCGCCCTGCAACGGGTCATCGCGCTCGCGTCCAACGCCACGACGATCGTCAACGACCTGTACTCCTACACCAAGGAACTGGCCGGCCCCGGCCGGCACCTGAACCTGCCCGTGGTGCTCGCCGAGCAGGAGGACCTTGCCGACCGCGACGCCTACCTCAAGGCGGTCGAGGTGCACAACGACCTCATGCACGACTTCGAGGCCGAGGCCGCCGCCCTGGCCGCCGCCTGGCCCTCGCCGTCCCTGGTGCGGTTCCTACGCGGCGTGGCCGTGTGGGTCGACGGCAACCACTACTGGCACCAGACCAACACCTACCGCTACAGCCTTCCCGATTTCTGGTAACCAAGGAGCTCATCCCATGACGACGACCGACCTCCCCGCCGCGACCACCGTCTCCCTCCCCGGCCCGGCCACTCCCTACCAGGGCGACATCGCCCGGTACTGGGACCATGAGGCCCGGCCCGTGAACCTGCGCCTCGGTGACGTCGACGGCCTCTACCACCACCACTACGGCATCGGTGACGTCGACCACGCCTCGCTGGGCGACCCGGACGACAGCGAGCGTGAGAAGAAGGTGATCAGCGAGCTGCACCGGCTGGAGTCCGCGCAGGCCGAGGTGCTCCTGGACCACCTGGGCTCCGTCCGGCGCGACGCCACCCTCGTGGACGCCGGCTGCGGCCGTGGCGGCTCCAGCGTCATGGCGCACCAGCGCTTCGGCTGCAGGGTGGAGGGCGTCACCCTCTCGGCCAAGCAGGCCGAGTTCGGCAACCGGCGCGCCCGGGAGCTCGGCATCGAGGACCACGTCCGCGCCCAGGTCTGCAACATGCTCGACATGCCCTTCGAGACCGGCCGGGTGGCGGGCTCCTGGAACAACGAGTCCAGCATGTACGTCGACCTGCACGACCTCTTCGCCGAGCACTCCCGCATCCTCGCGGTCGGCGGCCGGTACGTCACCATCACGGGCTGCTGGAACCCCGCCTACGGGCAGCCGTCGAAGTGGGTCTCCCAGATCAACGCGCACTTCGAGTGCAACATCCACTCCCGCCGCGAGTACCTGCGCGCCATGGCGGACAACCGCCTCGTACCGCAGGCCGTCATCGACCTGACGCCCGCGACCCTGCCCTACTGGGAGCTGCGTGCCACCTCCTCCCTCGTCACGGGCATCGAGGAGGCGTTCATCAACTCCTACAAGGACGGCTCCTTCCAGTACGTCCTGATCGCGGCCGACCGGGTCTGACCGGGACTGACCGGCCGGGCCGGGCCGCCACACCGGGCCCCGGGGGCCAGTGCGCCCGCGGCCCGGTGCCGTCCGCCGGGTCCCCGGCGGCCCGTCTAGGGTTCAGTCCGTGGGGCGCGCGCCGCCGCCCGCCGGAACCGTCGAAGGGACCCTCACCATGCCGACCGCACCCGCCACCGGCCACGCCGCCACCCCGTCGCTCGCGCGGTTCGGCCTGGGCACGGCCGCCGTCGGGAGGCCCGGCTACATCACGCTGGGGCGCGACCTCGACCTGCCGGCCGAGCGCACCGTCGAGGCGCTGCGCGAGCGGACGCACGCCCTGCTCGACGCCGCCTACGCGGCGGGGGTCCGGTACTTCGACACGGCCCGGTCGTACGGCCGCGCCGAGGAGTTCGTCGGCGAGTGGCTGGACACCCGGCCGCAGGCCGCCGCCGAGGTGACGGTGGGAAGCAAGTGGGGCTACACCTACACCGCCGGCTGGCAGGCCTCCGGGGTGCCGGTGCACGAGGTCAAGGAGCACTCGACGACGGTGTTCGACCGTCAGATCAAGGAGACCAGGGAGCTGCTGGGCAAGCGGCTGGACGTGTACCTGGTGCATTCGGTCACCCCGGACAGCCCGGCGCTGACCGATACGGCGCTGCACGCCCGGCTGGCGGAGCTGGCCGCCGAGGGCGTCCGGGTGGGCCTGTCCACCAGCGGCCCGGACCAGGCCGCGACCGTCCGGGCGGCGCTGGAGGTGACGGCCGAGGGCCGGCCGCTGTTCGCCGCCGTCCAGTCGACCTGGAACCTGCTGGAGCCGTCCGCGGGTGACGCACTGGCCGAGGCCCACGCGGCGGGCTGGCTGGTGGTGGTCAAGGAGGGCATGGCCAACGGGCGCCTCGCCGACCGCAACGCCACCGGGCCCGACACGGCCCCGCTGCGTGCCCTCGCCGGCCGGACCGGGGCGTCCTGCGACGCCCTCGCACTGGCCGCGGCCGCGGCCCAGCCGTGGGCGGACATCGTGCTTTCCGGGGCGGCCACCCCCGCGCAACTGGCGTCGAACCTCACCGCCGCCGGGCTCGACCTCACCGCCGACCGGCTGGCCGGCCTCGCCCCGCTCGCCGAGCCCGCCGAGGCGTACTGGCGCACCCGGGCGGCCCTGTCCTGGGCGTGAGATCCGGCGGCAGCGGCGACCGCGCCGGGCCGGACCCCTCCCGGATGTACGCGCGCCGGCCGCTTCGCCGTACCGGCGTTCCGTGGACGGCGGGGGCGGACCGGACCGCTCCCCGATCTCCGTTGTCACATGCGAGGGGATGTCGGTGTCTTCATGTCAGACAGTCCGACGGAAGGAACACCATGACACTGCGCATTCCCAAGGCGGAGCTCCCCACCGAGATGAGCGAGAACATGATCAAGCAGCTCGGTGCCGTGCCCGAGCCCGTCGAGGTGGTGTGGCACAGCCCTAAGGTGGCCACCTCCAACCTGGAGTTCTCGGCCAGGCTGAGCGAGTGGGATGCGGCCGACGCGAGCCTCAAGTCGTTCGCGCACATGGCCGTCGCGGCTCAGGTCGGCTGCAGCTGGTGCCTCGACGTCGGCTACTTCCAGGCGCAGAACCAGAACCTGGACCTCACCAAGGCCAGCCAGGTGCCGCGCTGGCGGGAGTCGGACGTGTTCACGCCGCTGGAGCGGGACGTGCTGGAGTACGCCGAGGCCATGACGAACACGCCGCCGACCGTCACCGACGAGCTGTACGCGGGTCTGCTGGAGCGGCTCGGCCCGGCGGCGATGGTCGAGCTGACCGCCTACATCGCCTTCGTCAACATGGCGACCAGGAACAACAACGCGAACGGGGTCGCGTCGCAGGGCTTCGGCGACGCCTGCGCGATTCCGCTGGCAAAGCGTCAGGGGAAGCCCGACGTCGTGGAAACGGCATGACCGAGGATCCGTTCGTCGCCCATCGCCGTCTGCTGTTCACCGTCGCCTACGAGATGCTCGGGTCGGCGGCCGACGCGGAGGACGTGCTGCAGGAATCCTGGCTGCGGTGGGCCGACGTCGACCGGTCGCAGCTGCGGGATCCGCGGGCGTACCTCGTCCAGGTCGTCACGCGGCAGGCACTCAACCGCCTTCGGACGTTGTCTCGCAGGCGGGAGGACTACGTCGGCGAGTGGTTGCCGGAACCGCTCCTGACCACTCCTGACGTTGCCGAGGACGTCGAACTGGCGGAGAGCGTCTCGATCGCGATGCTGACCGTGCTGGAGACGCTCGGGCCGGCGGAGCGGGCGGTGTTCGTGCTCCGCGAGGTCTTCGACCTACCGTACGGCGAGATCGCCGAGGCCGTCGGGAAGTCCGCGGCCGCGGTACGGCAGATCGCGCGGCGGGCACGCGAGCACGTGGCGGCCCGGCGGCCTCGGACGGGGGTGAGCCGGTCGGAGCAGCAGGCCGTGGTGGAGCGGTTCCTGTTCGCGTTGCGCACGGGGCAGTTGCAGGCGTTGATGGACGTCCTGGCGCCGGACGTGGTCATGGTCGCCGATGGTGGCGGACTGGTGGCTGCCGCTCCGGCTCCGGTCCACGGGGCCGGACTGGTGGCGCCGTTGCTCGCGCGGGCCCACCGGGTGGTCACGGCGTTCGAGACGACGACCGTGTGGCTCAACGGCGCGCCGGCGGGCCGGATCGAGATCGACGGCGAGCCGTCCACGGTGAGCCTCGTGGTGGAGGACGGGCGGGTCACCCGGATCTACGTGGTGAGAAACCCGCAGAAGCTGACACGGCTCGACGAACCGGTCGAACTCGCCAGGTAGGCCGGCCGCGGCTCGGTGGTCGGTGGGTGTTCCGGACGGTGACGACCGCCCGGAGCACCCGGCCATCGATCGGGAAGGCTCCTCGTCGCATGACCGGCATCCAGGCCGTTGCGGATCCCTGACGCATGTCCCGGGGGTCACTCCGCCACGGCCGACGACGTGTCAGGCCAGTGCCTTGGACTGCCAGTAGCCGAACTGCCGGAGCGGGTCGCCGTCGAGCGCCCAGGGCCAGGGCGTGACCGTGTCGCCGATCAGGTCGAACGTCGCCGCGCCCTCGCGCACCCGGCCGGCCTGGACCAGCGCGTAGGCGAGCAGGTTGAGGTCGGCGCGGGCGGCCGCGTGCGTGAGCTGACCGGGGCGGAGCCAGCCGGCCAGGGCGGCGTCCAGCGCGCCGGCGGCCCGCTGGGTCGCCCACTGGCGGCGTACCAGCAGCCCCTCGACGCCGCCCCGGGCGAGCGTGCGGGCGTGCTCGTCGACCAGCGCGGTCAGCTCCACGCCCACGGCCGGCGCGGTCGACGGCACCCCGGCCCGGACGGCGTGCACGAACTCCTGCTGACCGCTGCGCGAACCGCACTCCTCCGGCGACAGGTAGCGCAGCATCTGCAGATGGGCCTCCCGGTTCCACGGGTCCCGCGAGGTCACCTCGTGCCAGACGGCGAACAGCTCGCGCGAGTCGGCGCGGGTCTGGCGCAGGATGCCCAGCAGCACCACCCAGGGCGTGGGGTCGTCGGGGAGGGCCTCGGCGGCGCGGTGGCAGTGGTCGGCGGCGGCCGCGGGGTCCTCCATCCGCCCCGCGTGCCGGCTGCGCACCAGCTCGACCCACGCCTCGAAGATCAGCGAGTCGGCGCTGCGCGCGCGGCGCAGCCGCCAGGTGCGGGCCAGCCCCGAGGGCGCCGCGGCCTCGGCGAGCACGGCGAATCGGTGCCCGCGACGGTCCCAGTCCGTACCGGCCTCCTGGAGAAGCCGCTCGACCTGGTCGATCTGAATGCCGTCCTGGCCCGGTATCCCGGGGGAATTCAGCTGCCGCCGGACGCGGCCGAGTCTGACGTCGTCGAGTTCCGGCAGCAGACGCGGGCCGGAAGAGCGAAGTCTTCGAAATATCGACACGCGCCGCAGCCTAGGCCCCCGGCGGAATTCCGGACAGCCTTCGGGAGGAAATTGTTATTTCCCGGTGCTATTTCCCGGCTCCGTGACCTTACCGTCTCGTACAGCGACCGGACGAGGCCCGCGCCCGTGGTGCGACGCATTCCCGTCCGCCGCTCGCATTTCGGACAGGTGATTGCGCGTCAGGAAATTGGATTCCGAGTGGCCGAATTACCGCGTCGCCGTGACCCGCCGTACCGGAATTCGACAGGACGATGCCGCCGCGTGCGCCTGCTTCCGGCGCGGCCGGAGACGATCTCGGCCGAACGCGCCCGCGGCGGCCCCTTGTCGCCGCGCCAAGGGGCCGCACGGGACCGCCGCGGGGAGGACGGGCCGTCCTGCCCACCCAGCCCGCGCCCGCCCTGCCCCTCAACGCCCTGCGCCCCCACCGGAGCTTCTGCGTCCGCGGCCCGGGCGGCCGGGACTTCGCCGTCGTCCACGCACTCACCACCGCCCCGGACGACGGCCCGGTCAGAGTCACCGTCACCTACTGCCGCCGCTCGGCCTGAGCACGAGCGGACCGGCGGGCACGGCCACGACCGCGGCTTGACCACTGGCGGGGGAAGCGGGCCGGAGGCGCCGGCGAAGCAGGCGGGTCGGCGGTCTCCGGGGCCCGACGGGGGGCGACCGTGGCGTCCATCACCCTCACCAGTTCGGGACGACCATGAGAAGACTCGCACTCCGCGCGCTGTCCGTGATCCGGGTTCGGTACGCGATCCGGGTACGGCAGGGCGCCGCGCACGGCGGGGACGAGGCCGGATAGCCGGTGGCGGCCCCCGGCCCGTGAACACCCTGTCACCGTGACGGACCGCTCCGAGAGGGCCGCCGCGCCCCTCGGAACGGGCACCGACCTGGCACGGACAACGGACCGCGCACGGGCCGTGACGGAGCCGGGGCGGCGAGGGGGCGGCCGGGCGGCGGACAGCAGTCCGCCCCGGCCCGGACGGACACCCGGCGTCACCACGACTGCGCCGTCCGGCCTCGCCGTCGAAACCGGCCCGGCACCTCTGGCCTGTCACGCCCCGTAGCGGTTTACTGGGAGGGAGCAGGGCAGGAACGGAGGCCCGGCGATGGAATGTCCGCACCCGTCCGGGACCCACACGGAGGTCCGCCGGCACTACGCGGCCGCCGGGGCGGAGGTGGCCCGGTTGATCCGGGCCGCCCCCGAGGACCAGTGGTCGGCTCCCACCCCCTGCCGTGACTGGGAGGTGCGCACGCTGGTGAACCACCTGGCCGCCCAGCATCTCTGGGTCTGCCAGGCGATCGCCGGCTACACCCCGGACCAGATCGGCCGCCGCTTCCAGGGGGACGTCCTGGGCCGCAACCCGCTCGGCGTGTGGGAGATGGCCGTGGAGAGCGCCGTACGCGCGCTCGGCCGGCCGGGCGCCCCCGACCTCCTGGTGCACGTGTCCTACGGAGTGCGGGACGTCGGCGGGTACGTCCGTGAGCTGACCGCCGAGACCGTCGTGCACAGCTGGGACCTCGCCCGGGCGCTGGGCGAGAGCGGCCGGATGCCGCAGGGCGCCGCCCGGTACGCGCTCGCGGAGTTCCGGGGCTACCGCGACCTGGCCGGCACCGGTCTGTTCGACCCGCCGCTCACCGCACTGCCGGGTGCCGACGCCCAGGAGCTCCTGCTGGCCCTCACCGGCCGCGACCCCCACTGGTCCGCCGAGCGGATCTGACCGGACCCGGGCCCGCCGCCACCTCCCTCCCGCCGTCGGTTCACCGGCGACGGACCCGTCCGTTCACCCGGGGACGGAGCGGACCAGCAGCAGCGCGATGTCGTCGGTGCGGTGCTCCGACTGCCCGGCCTGGCCGATCAGCGCATCGGCCAGGCGGTCCAGGGGTTCGCGGCCGTGCCGGGCCAGCGTGTCGACGAGACCGGCCATCGCCTGGTCGAGGTCGATGCCGGGCCTGTCGACGAGGCCGTCGGTGTACAGGACCAGGGTGGTGCCGATCGGCAGGTCGATGCGGATCTGCGGGTACTCCGCATCGGGGTCGACGTTGAGCACCATGCCACCGGGCGACTCCAGTGCCTCCGCCCGGCCGTCAGGGCCGTACCGCAGGGGCACGGGGTGCCCGGCATTGGCCAGCCAGGCCTCGCGGCGTTCGAGATCGACGCAGAGGTAGGCGCAGCTGGCCAGCAGGGCCGTGTCCAGGTCGGCCAGCAGGCGGTTGGTGCGCGCGAGCACGGTACTCGGATCGGCATCGGCCGCGGCGAAGGCACGGACGGCGGTGCGGACCTGGCCCATCAGCGCGGCGGCGTGGACGTTGTGACCCTGGACGTCACCGATGACGACGGCCACCGTGTCGGGCCCCACCCCGATGAGGTCGTAGAAGTCGCCTCCGACGTCCATGCCCTCGGTGGCCGGCAGGTAGCGCGCGCTGATCTCCAGGTTCCGTACGACCGGCAGCGCACGGGGCAGCAGGCTCTCCTGGAGACCGTGGGCGAGCACGAGCTTGGTGTCGTACAGCCGGGCACGGTCCAGGGCCTGGGCGATCAGGCCGCCGAGCGCGGTGAGGACGGCGCGCTCCTCGACGTCGAAGCGGTGCGGTTCGTCGAACGCCATCACGCAGGTGCCGAGCAGCCGGCGCGAGGTCACCAGGGGCAGATAGGCCCAGGCGGACATCCCGTCCTGCGTCTCGTGGCGGTCCGGGTAGAGCCGCTCCAGCTCCGCACGGGTCTCGAAGAAGGCCGGCACGGAGTTGGTCGACGCCTGGACACCGGGCGTGGGCTCCGTCAGCCGGGTGCCGTCGAACTGGTCGACCAGGCCGGCCGGATAGCCGCGATGACCGGCGAGGCGCAGACGTCCGCCCTCGGCCATCAGGACCGCGACGGCCCGGCCGCCGAAGGCCGGCAGGATCTGCTCGGCGACCATGCTCACCACGTCCTGCACGCTGATGGCCTCGGTCAGCGCGCTGGCGAGGTGCAGGAGGTGGTAGAGGGCTCCGGGCCGCGTGTGCACCGCCTGTTCGGCGGGTGCCTCGGTGTGCTCGTACAGCGAGGCGTCGGCGGCGGCGATCCGCGCGGTGACTCCGGTGGCGTCCGGGTAGAGCTGGAACGACAGCCACCGGTCCGGCGGCCGCATGGCGACGAACGAGGTGGCCGCCCCGCCGATCACCGCTGCCCGGTAGTGGTACTCGTACACCGGATCGCGCAGCCAGGGCAGCGCCGTCCACAGCCGGACGCCCAGCAGCCGCTCCACCGGCGCGCCGAGCAGTTCGGCGGCGGCCGGCGTGACCGCCGCCAGCCGGCCGTCCAGGTCGATGCCGCAGATGCCCTCCGGCAGTCGCGCCGCCACCATGGTCAGGGGGTCGGCGGACCGGTTCTCCGCCGTCGCGGCGCGGGGGGACGGCCTGATCGGACGGCCCGCCCTGGCCGCCTCCGCCAGCAGCTCGGCCAGGCGCAGCGCGAGCGCGTCGAGCAGGTCGCGTTCGCGGGGGGACAGCTCGGCGGGGTGGGCGGCGGGCCAGATGCCGAAGACGGCGCCGTACGTGGTCCTGCGCGTGACGAGCGGCGCCGCCCCGAGGCCGAACGCGTACGGCATGGCGACCGCGACCCTGGGGTAGCGTCGGGCCATATCCTCCGCACCGCCGACCCAGACGGCCTGGCCGCTGCGCACGGCGTCGACCACCGGAATCGGCGCGGTCATGCCGATGTGCTGCCACGGCCTGGTGAACTGCCGGGCCGCTCCGAACGTCATGACCAGTTCGAGCACCTGCTGGTCCTCCGACAGCAGGTAGAGACCGCCGGAGTGGGCGCCCAGCCTGTCCGGCACCGATCGCAGGATCTGCGCGGCCACCTCCAGGCCGCGCCCGGCCACCGCCTCGGCAGCCTCGTGTCCGGGCTGCGGCACCCCATCCCGCGACATGCCCATAACAGCACTCTCGTTCGAGCCGACGGTGGACCCACCGCCTTCCTTCCATAGTGCAGGTCGTGTCCACCGCCAGGAAGCCGACGGAGCCCGCCGCGGTACGGACGGACGACGTGTGACGGACGCCCCCCGAGGGCATTGACTCGGCCGCGGACCCGCGGAGATGATCACGCAGGGCCCAGGGCGACAACCCATTCCGGGTGTCGACCCGCAAGCTGAGAGGAACCCAGCCATGTCCGGATCCGGACAGCGCACCATCGAATCCGCCCCCTTCCCGACCCGTCCGACCATCGCCGTGCTCGGCCCCGGAGGAGTCGGCGGCCTGCTCGCCGCACTGCTCTCCCGTGCGGGGCACCGCGTGATCTGCCTCGCCCGCGAGGAGACCGCCGGCCCGCTGCGCCGGGACGGCATCCGCGTCCGCAGCAGGCAGTTCGGCGAGTTCACCGCGGCGGTGGAGGCCGACGACGTCCTGCGCGAGCCCGTCGACCTGTGCCTGGTGACGGTCAAGAACACGGCACTCGACGCCGCACTCGACCGCCTCCCGCCGCAGTGGCTGGCGAACGGCGCGGTGGTGCCCCTGCTCAACGGCGTCGAGCACACGCAGGCCCTCCGGGCGCGCTACGGGGGCGAACGCGTCGTCCCCGCCGTGGTCCGCGTGGAATCGACCCGCACCGCGCCGGGCGTCATCGACCACGGCAGCCCGTTCGTCGAGATCGACCTGGCCGGCCGGCCGGAGCCGTTGGCGCCGCTCGCCGCACTCTTCGAGGGTGCACGGGTGACGACCCGCGTCATGCCGGACGAGGACCGAGTCCTCTGGGGGAAGCTCGCGTTCCTGGCCCCCTTCGCCCTGCTCACCACCCGCCACCGGCTGCCCATCGGCGCCGTCCGGTCCGAGCGGCGGCACGAGCTGACGGCCCTGGTGGAGGAAACCGTGGCGGTCAGCCGGGCCTGCGGAGGCCGGACGGCGGTCGCCGACGTCCTGGCGCGCTATGACACGTTCCCGGCCGACAGCAGGTCGTCCATGCAGCGCGACGCCGAGGCGGGCCGCCCGCTGGAGCTCGACGCGATCGGCGGAGCCCTGCTGCGGGCGGCCGAACGGCACGGCATCCGGGTGCCGCTGACGACGCGGCTGGTGGCGGAGCTGTCGACCGGCTGAGCTCCGCCGGGCCGGCGTGACCGACCACGGCCGGGCGTCATCGCACCGGAGCCGGCCGGGGACCTACGCGCGCAGGGCGGGGTCCTCGGCCAGCTCGGCCAACAGGGCGTCCAGCTTCGCGCGGTCGACCGAGGGCATCAGGAAGACGTGCACGTAGCTGCGGCGGGTGGACTCGTCGCCCGGCACCATCAGCACGTCCTGGGATGACAACGACCACTTCGCCACCAGCTCGGGGCTGGGCTTGCGGAAGCGCACCGTGACGGCGCCCGGGGTGCGGGCCGGCCAGAGCTCGACGCCCGTCTCCTGCTCCATGGCCCTCAGGCGCCGCTCCAGGTAGCCGGCCAGCTCCTGGGCGCTGCGGATCCGGTCCACCTGGTCCTGGTAGGAGTGCCGGGACAGGTGGTCCCAGATGACCAGCGGGGAGAACCCGTTCCTGGAGCCCGCGAAGGTGGTGTCCGGCGCGCCTATGTAGTCCGGCTGGGACGGGGGCGAGATCTGGTACTTGACCTTCGTCATGTAGATGCCGCAGGGCCACGGCGCACCGGGCCACTTGTGGCCGCTCATGGCGATGGAGGAGACCATGTCGAGGTCGCCGAACTCCGTGGTGGGCAGCCTGAGGCCGAAGTCGTATTCGGGCAGCTCCACTTCGGGGGTCCAGCCGTACGCCGGGTCCTGGGAGGCCATTCTCAGGAACGGCGCGTAGCCGGCGCCGAGGGCGCCGTCCACGTGGATCCAGAAACCCCGGCGCAGGTCGACCAGCGGCTCACCGGTCCGCGGGTCCGTGCCGTAGGTCACCTGGCGCTGGATCAGACCGTGCCGCTCGAAGATCGGCAGCAGGCGCTCGCAGACCTTCCGGACGTCGTCGTGGGCGCCCTTGAAGGTGCTGCCGAGGTTGAGGTTGAGGAAGACCGGGTGCCCGTTCGCGGCGAAGAACTCGACCAGCACGGCGAGGGCGTCGATGTCGATCTCGCCCGGCCCGTCCCAGGACCGGCCCGAGGGGCCGGGGCGGGAGGGCACCTCGGTGGGCCACTCACGGCGGCCCGTGTCGGGGTCGACCAGCGGGCACTCGTCCGCGTACTTCTCCAGGCCGACCGCGTGGAAGGTCTCCACGCCGAGCACCCGCACCGCCTTGGCGAAGGAGTAGTGGGTGTCCTCGGAGTAGAACGCCACCGGGCGGTGGGCATTGGGGTTGTGCCGGTCGGGCGCGGCCTGGACGTACCGCAGGGCGTCGAACGGGGCCGCTGGCGGCTGGATCAGCGCCTTGCCGCTCAGGTAGTCCCGGGCGTTCCAGAGCGCGTACATGTTGCCCTCGGTCGAGCCCATGGACAGCATGTAGCCCCAGTACGACTCGGGGTCGGCGGGGTCGTGCGGCCGCTCGGCGTTCCACAGTGCCGCGTAGTAGTCGAGCACCGCGCGCTCGACGACCTTGGTGTTCGGCTTGTAGCCGCCGCTCTGGAACGGGTCGCCGAGGTTGTTGATGTTGTTCGGCATGAACCGGGCCAGGTCCAGCGCGCAGCCCTGCATGTCCTGGGTGGCCTGGTAGCCCACCAGGTGCCGGCGCTTCCTCGACAGGTACTCGTCCACCGTGTCGAGGGCACGCAGCCGCCGGTCGTCGTCCAACCCGCTCGCGGGGAGCTCGAAGTCGCGGCCGTCCAGCTCCGCCCCCGGGTCGACGACGGTGCCGGCGGCCGCGGCGGTCACGGCGGTCGCATCTGTCCCGGCCGTCTCCGCCGTCTCGGCGGCGATGGTGGCGAAGGTGGCGGTGGGGCTCATGGACGCGGCACTCCGGGGTCGGTGCGGGCCGGTCCACGGGCGGGGAACGGCGGAGGGGCGTTCGCCGCCCGCGGCCAGGATGGAACTTCGCGGAGCCGAGCGGAAGATCTTCCGAACATCATTCGGTATGACCGCGAAATGTCTTGCGAATCGACGGGAACAGCTGGAATCCTGCCCGGCATGCCGAATAATCCGCAGGCCCGGAGGGCGCCCATCGACGACGTGGACCGGGCGATCATGCGCACCCTGGCCGACAACGCCCGCATGCCGAACAACGCGCTCGCCGAGGCGGTGGGCATCGCCCCCTCCACCTGCCTGGCCCGGGTGCGCGCACTGCAGGAGCGCGGGATCATCCGCGGATTCCGGGCGGACGTCGACCCCGCCGCGATCGGCCTGCCGCTGCAGGCGATGATCTCCGTCCGGCTCCGGGCCCACACCCGTGAGCAGAACGAGAGCTTCCGCAGCACCGCCCCCGACCTGCCCGGCGTCCTGGCCGTGTTCCACATGGCGGGATCCGACGACTACCTGCTCCACGTCGGCGTCGCCGGCCCCGAGGGCCTGCGCGACTTCGTCGTGGACAACCTGACCACCCACCCGGCGGTCGCACAGACCCGGACCAACCTGATCTTCGAGCAGATAGCCGGCCGCCGCTACCTGGGAGACCCGGCGTCGGCCACCACCTGAGCCGCCGACGGCCGGGTGATCCACCGCCCGCCGGTCACGTCCGAGGCGGTCCCGTGGGGCGACGACCTTCGGAAACCGCTGTCCGGAGCGGGCCGTCCTGGTCCCGCTCGGTTCGGGAGCCGACGGGCTGCGGAAGTGCCCGCGGATGCGGCTGCGACTCCCGCCGACCCGCCCCCACCGTGATCCACTTCACACCCGGCCGTCGTTCTCCGTGAACGGAGCTGGTCAGTGCCGGTCCCCGGCCCCCGGCGACGGGCCGATGGCCGAATTCGTCAGTAGACCGTCATTGCCGCCGTTCCGTGCCGGATACAGGCTGTGACTGTGCATCAGCGACGAGTTGTGGTGTTGGTCTATCCCGGTGCACAGGCACTGGACATAGCGGGTCCGATCGAGGTGTTCGACACCGTGAACCGCATGCTCCCCGAGGGGGGTGTCCGGTATCGGACCGAGTTCGTCTCCCCCGACGCACCGCTCGTGCGGACCTGCTCGGGTATGGTGATCGCGGCCGAGCCGCTCGCCACGGGGGACGGCCCGATCGACACCCTCCTCGTCCCGGGCGGATGGAGCCTCAAGGAGGCCTTGGCGGACCGGGAGTTAATCGTCTGGATCCGCCGGGCGGCGGCCCGGTCGCGCCGGGTCACCTCGGTGTGCGGCGGGGCGTTCCTGCTCGCCGAGGCGGGCCTTCTCACGGGGAGGCGCGCCACGACCCACTGGGCCTTCTGCGAGGAGATGGCCCAGCGGTACCCGGACGTGACGGTGGACCGCGAGCCGATCTTCGTCTGGGACGGCTCCTTCGTCACCTCGGCCGGAGTGTCCACCGGGATAGACATGGCCCTGTCCCTGGTGGAGGCCGACCACGGTGCGGCCTTCGCGCTGGACGTGGCGCGGTTCCTGGTCCTGTTCTTCAAGCGCAACGGCGGGCAGTCGCAGTTCAGCACGGTCCTGGAGGCGCAACTCGCCGATCGCGCGCCGATCCGCGCCGCGCAGGAGTGGATTCTCTCGCACCTCGAACAGCCACTGCCCGTGCCCGAGATCGCCGAGCGCGCCAACATGAGCGTGCGGAACTTCGCCCGGGTGTTCCGGCGCGAGGTGGGGACACCCCCGGGCCAGTACATCGACCAGATGCGCATCGCCCGGGCCCGCAAGCTTCTGGAGTCCACCGATCTCCCGGTCACCCAGATCGCCCGGCGCTGCGGCTTCCCGGCCCCCGAGACGTTCTTCCGCTCCTTCGGCCGAGCCCTGGAACTGACCCCGAAGGAATACCGCCAACGCTTCCAGACCGCCTCACCGGCCGGCCGCATCGTCGGGCCGGGCCCGTCCGACAGGAGCACCGCATGACCGCCGTGGTCCGGCTCGTCGACCACCTCGCGAGGGAGCTGGCCGAGTCCGGCGTCAGGCACGTGTTCGGTGTCGGCGGCGCGAACATCGAGGACCTCTACGACGCCCTGCACGCCACCGGCGACGTGATCCGCACCGTCGTGGCCAAGCACGAGTTCTCCGCCGCCACCATGGCGGACGGCCAGGCCCGGACCACCGGGCGCCTCGGCGTCGTCGCCGTGACCTCGGGCGGTGGAGCGGTGAATCTGGTGCCGGGGCTGGCGGAGGCGTACGCCTCGCGGGTGCCGATGCTGGCGATCGTGGGACAACCGCCCACCGAGCAGGAGGGTTTCGGAGCGTTCCAGGACTCCAGCGGCAGGGCGGGTTCCATCGACGCCCGGGAGCTGTTCACCCCCGTGACCCGGTACTGCGCCCGGGTCGACGACCCGGACTCGTTCCCGGAGCTGCTGTCCCGGGCAGTCGCGGTGGCCCAGACCGATCCCAAGGGCCCGGTCGTGCTCCTGCTGCCCAAGGACGTGCAGCGGGCACCGGTGGAGCTCCGGGAGCCGCTGCCGGCCACCCCGCCGGTCCGTACGGAACCCCACCTCCCGGACCTCACGGTGGACGTCCTTCGCCGCGCGCAACGCGTCCTGGTCATTGCCGGTGAGGGCGTGGCCTCGGCCGACGCCCGGGCCGAGCTGGCCGACGTGGCAGGCCGGCTCGGTGCCTGGGTGGCCGTCACCCCGGACGCCAAGGACGTGTTCGACAACCGGGACGCCCGGTTCGCCGGGGTGGCCGGGGTGATGGGTCATGAGAACGTGGCAGAGTGCCTTCGGCGGGCCGACGCCTGCCTGCTGGTGGGCACCCGGCTGCCGGCCCTCGCCCGCGGCGGCCTGGAGCAGGCGCTGGCCGGGACGCCGGTGATCTGCATCGATCCCGAGGCGCCGTTCGTGCCCGGGATCTCCCTGAGCGGCGACCTGCGGGACACCCTTCACGCGCTCGCCGCCCGGCTCGCTCCCGGCCGGCACCCGGCCCCCGCACATGCCGGCCCCTCCCCTCTGCCGACCCCGCACGCCCCGGCCGGTTCCCACCCCGCGGCCGGTTCCTACGCCGCGGCCGTGGCCTCGGTCGAGGCCGCGCTGCCCACGGACGCACACGTCTTCGTGGACGCCGGGAACGCCGGGGCCAGCGCGATCCACCTGCTCCCCGCCCCGCGCCAGGGCCGCTTCGTGGTGGCGGTCGGCATGGGCGGCATGGGCTACACCTTCGGTGCCGGCATCGGCGCGGCGCTGGCCACCGGGCGGCGCACGTACGTGATCGCCGGTGACGGCGCGTTCTTCATGCACGGCATGGAGGTCCACACCGCGGTCGAGCACGCCGCGCCCGTCACCTTCGTGATCTTCAACAACAATGCCCACGCCATGTGCGCCACTCGTGAGCAGCTGTTCCTCGGGGCCGTGCACCCCGGCAACCTGTTCCGCCCGGCGGACATCGCCAGGGGCGTGGCCGGCATGTTCCCCGGCCTGGACGTGACCCGGGCCGAGGACGGTGCGCAGTTGCGACGGGCACTGCTGCGGAGCAACGCGAGCAACGGTCCCGCCTTCGTCACGCTGGATTTCGATCCTGCCGAGATACCGCCGTTCCTTCCCTTCCTGAACATCGCCGGCCGGGAGCCGGCCCAGAACGAGGAGACCTCCCATGAGCGCGGACCAGTCCGTGTTGGCTGACATTCCCGGCCTCACCAGGGTCGAGAACACCGACCTGGAGCAGCTGACGGCCCGCTGTGCGGAACTGACCCGGCCCGCCTACCCACACGGCGAGGTCTACGGGAAGTACTGCACGATCCAGGAGTACGTCGCCTGCCCGCCGGAGCAGGCGTACGAGTACCTGAGGCAGGGCCACCACCTGGAGGAATGGACGTACAGCCTGCGGAACTTCGGCCCCACCGGGACCCCGGGGCTCTGGGTCGGTGACGACCGCCTGGAGGAGCAGACCCGGATCTTCTGCAGGGTGGAGACCAACGCCGAGGCCATGACGGTGGACTTCCACTGCTCCTGGGACCAGGGCGACGAGCTCTGGATGGTGTACCTGATGCGCGTCCTGCCTGCCCGGTCGGTGCTCGGCAAGCCCGGCTCCGTGATCACCTGGACCAACTGCCGGCACCCGTACTACGACGCCAACCCCCACCCCGGACTGGCCCCGCGGGCCGACCGCCCGTGGGTGGGCGACTACTGGGACCTCTTCTACGCCGGCCACACGGTGGAGATGGGCAACCTCAAGGCGATCCTGGAACACCGCCACCGCAACGGCCTGCCGGTCTGCTCCTCCCCCACCACGGCGGTGGTGCGGTGACCACGGTCAGCCTCACGGACGTCGCCGGCTACCTTCCCGGCGAACCGGTCCCCGCCGAGTTCTACACCGAGTACCCCGGCGCGGAGGACAGGCTCCGCGACAACCCCATGTTCAGGATTCCCCCGATGCGGCACCACGTGGCCGCGGGCGAGACCAACGTCGACATGGTCGAGCGCGCGGTCGCGCCCCTGATCGAGCGGCACGGGCCAGGCGAGATCCGCTCCGTGGACGTCCTGCTGATGCACAGTCAGCTTCCGGACTCGCCGTTCGTGGGCGCCGGGACCGAGGTGGCACGCCGGCTGGGACTGAAACCGCAGTGGCTGATCGACGTGGCCAACGCCGGGTGCGCCTCCTTCGTCCACATGCTCGAACTGGCCCGGCAGATCCTCACCACCACCGACGCCAGGACCGCGCTGATCTGCAACGCGCAGAGCGCCGCCGGCCAGCTGTTCACCCAGCCCGACGTGCGCCGGCTCGCCCAGGCCGCGATCCCCGGGGACGGCTGCGGGGTGGGGTACGTCACCACATCGGAGGGCTCTCCGGTCCTGGATCTGACGACTCGCCACATCGCTGGCCACGGCGGCGACATGAAGGCCGTCCTCGATGACGGTCGCAAGTACTGGGAGCCGGGCGAGTCCCAGCTGCGGATCGGCTTCACCGAGGCCACCACCGCCAAGGTCCTCGAACGCGGCAACCGCCTGGTGCCGGAGGTGGTCACCGCGCTGTGCCGACGGCTCGGGGTCACCACCGGCGAGATCGACCTGCTGGTGACCAACCAGCCCAACCGCACGTTCCTGCGCAACTGGCGAGAGCAACTGCGGCTGCCGCCGCACCGCCACCCCGACACCTTCGACAGCTGCGGCAACCTGTTCGGCGCGGCGATCCCCATCACCCTCGACCACGCCATCCGTTCAGGACGGGTCAAGGAGGGCGACCTCGTGGTACTGGGCGGCTTCGCCCACGCGGGCGACTACGCCGGCGCGGCCGCGATCCGCTGGAACACCGGCGGCACCGGCCCACTCGGCCGGTAAGGGCTGCCGACGCGGCAACGCGAGCATCACGGCCTCCTGCTCGGACGATGTCCCCCGGCGTCTAGGCTCGGGGACATCGACCAAGGAGAGGGCGAACACGAGTGGGCAGCTGGGAGAGCGCGCTGGACGCGGCCGGGATCGACGACCCGGGACTGCGCGACGACTACAGCCGGCAGCGCCGGCGGGTCACGCAGTACAAGCGGGAGGCCGTGCTGGCCGCCGATCTCCTCCTGCCGGCACGGCTCGTGCCGCACGTGATCGCGGCCACCGCCCACATGCACCGCACCGACACCCTGCTCGACAGCGGGCCGCGCGAGCAGCGGAAAGCCGCGTACTCGCGCTGGGAGCAGGAGGTCGCCGACAGCCTTGCCAGCGGGGGGACGGACAACCCCGAACTGCGTCCGCTGCTGAACACCGTCGCCGCGCACCCCGCCCTGCGCGACCGCGCGCTGGAGCACCTCGCCGGGGCAGGCGCCGACCTCGACTTCGCCGGGTTCGCCACCGAGGCCGACTACCAGCACTACGTGGACGCCTACTCGCTGCCCGCGTTCATGGTCGTCGCCACCCTGCTCGGCCCGGACGGAGACCAGACGGCCTACCGTGCCGCCTGTCGCACCTTCATCGACGCCAGCCAACAACTCGACTTCGTCAGCGACCTCGCCGAGGACCTGGCCGACGACCGCCTGACGATCCCCGAGCAGACCCTGAACCGGCACGAGGTCACCCGCGCCGACCTGGAACAGGCCCGCAACCTCGCGGGCATCCGGGCGCTGATCACCGACCAACTCGACCGGGTCGACCGCACCCTCGCCGAGGGCCGCGCCGTCGTCGGCCTCATCCCGCCCGCCCACCGGCCCATGGTCCGCTGCATGATCGGCCTGGACGAACTGACCAGCGCCGCCGCCCGCGCCGACATCCCCGCCCTGCTGCGCCGCTCGGCCGGCCCGCCCAAGCTCGCCGCCCTTCGCCTGCTCGGCCTCGAATACCTGCGGGCGCGCCGCGTCAGGCGCTGAACGTCACCATCGCGCGGGTCGCTTCGGGCGGTGCGGTGCGGGCGGTGCGGTGCGGTGCGGGCGGTGCGGCGCGGCGCGGGCGGTGCGGTGCGGCGCGGGCGGTGCGGTGCGCGGGGGCCTTCCCCGGTTCCTCACCGGGTCCGCCGGAAGAAACCTGCGCGATGACGCTCCCCGGCCGGCCGCCCGCCGCCGTACGCTACAGAGTCATGAAAGCCATGGCGCAGCGCACCTGGAAGGCCGGGGAGCGGTTGGAGCTCGTGGAGCTGCCCACGCCCGAGCCGCGCAAGGGTGAGGTCCGGGTCGGTGTCCAGGCCGTCGGGGTCAACCCGGTGGACTGGAAGATGCGCAGCCACGGCCCGCTGCGGCAGGCCGCCCGTCTGCTGGGGCCGAAGCCACCGGTGGTCGTGGGGGTGGACTTCGCCGGGGTGGTCGACGCCGTCGGCCCGGGGGTCGTGGGCTTCTCACCGGGCGACCGGGTGGTGGGCGGGACCGACTTCTCCCGGGGGCAACGCGGCTCCTACGCCGACACCGTGGTGGTGCGCGAGGACCAGCTGTGCCCCGTCCCCGACTCGGTCGACATCGCCGTGGCCGCCGCCCTGCCGGTGAGCGGCGTGACCGCCCGGATGGCGGTGGTGGACCTGGGCCGCATCCGCCGGGAGAGCACCGCCGACCGCCGCGTGCTGGTGCTGGGTGCCTCCGGCGCCGTGGGCCAACTCGCCGTGCAGATCGCCAAGTCGGAGGACGCGTTCGTGGTCGGCGTCTGTTCGGCGAAGAACGCGGACCTGGTCGGGGGGCTGGGCGCCGACGCGGTCCTCGACTACGGCCGGGGCGACGCGCTGGTCCAGGCCCGGGCCCATGCTCCCTTCCATCTCGTCATCGACTGCGTCGGCGGTTACTCCGGTGCCGGCTGCCGGGCCCTCCTGTCGTCGGGAGGGCGCCACATCATGGTGGCGGGCGACGACCCCGCAGCCCTCGTGCAGATGCTCGTGGCGCCGTCGCGCTCCAGGGGCATCCTGGGCAGGCCCACCGGCCGGCGGCTGGCACCGCTGGTGGCGGCGGTGGCCGACCGCCGGCTCCGGGTGGCGATCGCGCGGACCCTGCCGCTCACCGCCGCCGAGGAGGCCCACCTGCTCAGCCGGAGTGGGCGTATGACGGGCAAGTTGATCCTGCTGCCCTGAGGTCCGCGGCCTGCCGGCTCCTACCCCGCCCCGACCGGCCCCCGCAGCGCGACTCGCGGCGGCGCGGCTCACGGCTCCCGCGGGGTGGGACCGGCGAGGGGCGCCCTACCTGAACATGCGGTCGGCGCTGGTGGCCAGGCGATGCGTGGCGCTGTGGCGGCTCACCCAGTCACGGACGAGGTTGATGGCGTTGGCGCACTGCCAGCTGTTGTCGTACTCGCGCACTCCGGTGAAACTGCCGTAGCCCGCGATGATGCCGTCCACACGCGCATCGCCCAGCAGCTTGTCGACGTACCACGGATCGTTGTAGGTGGTCGTCCAGGACAGCGTGGCCGCGAGCCGTCCGGCGGCACGGTCCCCGGCGCCCTTCTTCAGCTCCGCGCAGGTGTTGTAGGTGGCTTCCGTGCAGTTGCCGAACCCGTTGGCGATATTGCTGTCGCCGTAGTCCATCGCCCGGTGACCGGGCGGGATCGCGGCACCGGAGCGGTCGAAGGCGCTTCGGGCCTGATCGCGGGTCCCGGTCGTCGTCATGCCCTCCAAGCGGCCGAGCTTGCCTTCCAGGCTCTTCCAGCCCCTGCCGCCGACATCCGGCGTGCTGCCGCCGTGGTACTCGTAGAAGCCGTAGAGCACCTGGATCCCGGCAGCCGTCAGCCGCTGCGCCTTGTCCCGCAGTCCGGCGACGCTGCACCCACGGTTCGGCTCCTCCCCGCAGTAGTTCGGGTCCTTGATGTCCAGCCAGACCAGTGCCAGCCGACGCCCTGCGTTGGCGTTGGAGACGATGCGGTCGATCATGCTGTCGAAGCTGGGGCCGAGCCGGGAGTCACCGGCCGACGAACAGTCGTGGTACGCGCGCCATTCGTTCGGGTTCCACCAGGCACAGACGTCTATCTCGATGCCGTTGGCACCGTGGTTGAGCGCGGCGTCCACGCCGTCCAGGGTGTCGACGCGGTGCGCGATGGCGTAGATCGCCTGACGCTGATCGGCTGCCGCCGCCGGGGTCGTACCCGTCACGGTGACACCGATGATCCCGCACAGCGCTGCCATCAGCGCCGGCAGGATCCGCGGGCCGGCGCCGTGCCTGAGGTGAGTGGTCAAGGAACGTACTCCTTCATGTCGTTTCATGTCGGTGGCCGGGCCGGGGTGGTCATGAGCGGCAGACAACCCGCTCCCCCGCGCCGACGTGTGGCGAAGAGAGAGCGGACCGGCAGCCGCTGCGCCCTCCAGGGCTCCGACGGCATGGCCGAGGTGGCGTGCCGGCAGCGGAAAAGCGCCGGCCCGCCACCTCGGCGGGGAACTCTGCCGAGGTCCCCCGAGCCGATCGGTCGTACCCACTCTGCCCCGAGTCCCCGGGCTGCGCGAGGCACCCGGTCCGATCTCGGCCAGGCAGGTCCACAGCCACAACTACAAATGCGGGCATCCGTGGTGAGTGACAATCAGAAGCGGCCGCCAGGAGTACCGGGGCCTCGGCGTGCGGCGCTGTGTCCGGAACCCGACGTGGACCGGGGCGAGGTGCCGGGGGAAACCCTCGGCCGGAGGCGGTGACCGGGGTCAATCCAGTCCGAGAAGCCGTCCGACCGGCGGTGACGTGGTCGCGCGCGGCGGTTGGCGCGTTCGGGGGCCGGTTGCCTCGGTGGGGCCGCGACCGCCACCCGTGGTCATGTGGCTTCCTCGTAGACGTGTGGCCCGGTGCGGACGGAGTCGGTGACCTCGCAGACCGCGCGACCCAGCGCCGTGGAAGGGTCCGCGAGGTCGAAGCACAGGTCGAAGTGGTTCCGGCCGGTGGCCACCACTTCGACCAGCCAGCTGGTGCGGCTGCGGGCCGTCCGGGCGAAGTCCTGCTGCTGACGGGCGAATTCGTCCGTCTCGTGCTCTCCGCGTGCCAGCACCAGCGGGGGCAGCGTTCGCGGCAGGTGGTGGAGGGGGCTGTTGCGCCGCGCCTCGTCCCGGGTCATGCCCACGCGGTCGTTGACATAGGTCAGGCGCACCGGCTCCAGGTCGTACACGCCGCTGAGCAGCACCGCGCCGGCCCATCCGGCCGACCGCCCCGGTGCGGCCGCCGGCGTCTCGTCGAGCAGGCACATGGCAGCCAGGTGCGCGCCGGCGGAGCTGCCGGCCAGCACCATCCGGGCGGGGTCGCAACCGAGTTCGCCCGCGTGGGCGAGCAGCCACCGCGCCCCCCTGCGGACCATGGCAACGATGGCGTCCAGCCCGTACCTGGGAGCCAGACCGTAGCCGAGGGCGGCGTACGCGACACCGCGGGAGTTCAGCCCGGCTGCCGGGAACGACGCGTCCGCCCTGCCCAGCTCCTGCCAGTAGCCGCCGTGCAGGAACACCACCAGCGGCGCCCCGGGACCGCCCGGCCCGGCCGGTTCAGGGGCGGGAAAGAAGTCCAGCCGCTCCTCGGGGCGGGGCCCGTAGCTCAGGGTCCGCCACTCGAGCGCGGCCCGGGTGCGGGCGCTCGCCGCCGCGTACGCGTCCAACTCCACCCGCAGGTCCGGCACGCACGAGCTGGGCGAGTACTGTACGGCCAACTGCTCTGCGGTGTACTGCCGATACACGGTCATCGGGCTCACGCTGCACCGCTCCCGCCCGACAGGCGCATCCCTGCTAAACGGCTGCCCACAGCCACCCGTCCCGCTGGTAACGCGGACCGGAACGACGCCCGTCGCGAGGACCGGTACCTCGTCCGCGAGCGTGCACCGCTGCGCGCCGGCGCCCGCCGGCCTTACGCCGCAGCTGCTGTCGTACCGGCCCGCCCACCCGACATCCCCCACGCCAAGCCCCTTTCGCCTCCCACGATCCCGCCGAGCAGGGCGGGCACCGGCAGGATATGCCCGATCTCGCGGATCATTCGAAAGAACGGCCGAGTTGAACCAACTACCCGCCGATGCATCGGGAACTGACGCCATGACAGTACGACGTGGCAGCGAACTTCCCTCCGCACCTGTCGACTTCACCGAGCCGGCGTCGACACTGCAACGCGAGGTCGCCGCACTCGACGTGCTCGGACCGCGGGGCCCGGGTGAGCACGGAAAGCCTCCGACTGCCGCTCCAGGAGCCGTACACGGCGCCGTTCCGGGCCGAACCCGGCGCGATGCTGGAGCAGCACCGCGCCGGGTGGACGGTGCGGGCCCGCGATCAGGCGGTCCGCCTCGTCACGGGATGACACCGCTCCCCCACGGGCCGGGGCATCGTCGCCCGGGGCGATCGTCGCCCCGGGGGGATCGTCGGTGCATCCGGAGCCGTCGGCCCTCAGGTGCCCGTCAGCGGTGACCGGACTGCGCGCCGGCCGGCGCCTCCTGGCGGGAGCTCAACTGCGCCTCCTGGTGGGAGCCGAAGTGGCTGGGCAGGAGTGGCACGACCTTGGCGATGAAGCTCTCCATCTGCCGGCACACCTGCGCGCTGTCGTGGGTGAAGAAGTCGAACCAGAGCATCAGCCGGTCGTCCGGATGGAAGCGTTCGGTGATCTGCCGGGCGATGTCGGACGGCGTGCCGATGAGGGCGTTGTCGGCGGCGGAGGCGACCTTTCGGGGATCCAGGGTGCCTTCCAGGGCCGTCCAGTACGCGCGCAGGCGGCGCTCGGCGTCCTCGCGCGCCGCGGCCCGGGAGCGCTCGGCCGACCAGCCGGGCCGGTCCTCGAGGAAGACGAAGACCGTGCGCGGCATGTACGAGCGCTGCCAGGGCCCGCCCGAGGGGTGGTAGGCCTGCGCCAGGCGGGTGTGCGTCGCCTCGATGACCTCGGGCGGGGTGATGCTCAGGTTGAACACCCGGACCGGCCGGAAGCGGTTCAGGCGCGCCTGGAGCGCCTGGTCCTGCGATCCCAGGACCAGGGTGAGCAGTTCGGGCCGGGCGGGCTCCGGAACGGCCTTGACCGCTTCGAACTGCCAGCGGCGGGGCACGACCACCCGGTCCCCGGGCGACCCGGTCTCCTTGAGGGCCTGCCGGTAGCTCTCCGCGTCGGGGAACCGCTCCGGTCCCAGTTCGGCTTCCGGAATGTCCTCGCTGGTGAGGACCTCTCCGGAGAGCAGCCGGACGAAGATCTCCGCGGCCTCCGCGGTGATCGCGGACCGGACCTGCGGCCAGGCGGCGCGCTCCCAGTCGGTCCGCGCGTCCACTCCGCTCAGCCGGTTGATGTAGTCGAAGCGCCCGCCCGCGAAGCCCACGTGCAGCCGGCGCTGCTCGGCCGGATCCAGACCGTGCCAGGCCAGCAGGGCGGCGACCCGCTCGGCGGCGGCCAGCGGGCCGCCGTTGCAGACGACGTTCATGATGGCCGACCCGACGTCGATCCGCCGGGTACTGGCGAGCACGCGCGATGCCAACTGGCAGAAATCCGTGTTGAGTCCGACTTCACCGCGCCAGTGCGGGATCACCGGTTGCCGGTGGGTGCGCTGCAGTTCACTGCTGTAGTGGCTCTCGGCCACCCAGAGGGTCTGGAAACCCAAGTCGTCGGCCGCCTGAGCCTGTTCGAGGAAGTTCTGTAACACCGTGGCATGCGGGGGGAAGGAATCGCCTGGCTGAGCCTGCGTCAGACTGCAGAAGAGATCGAACTTCATACGCGTCACTCCAGATAAGGGGCCTGCCGTGGAACCGATGTCGCACACGGATGCGCGCGCCGGTGCGCACTCCTTCTCTCCGCTGCCGGCCGCCGCTTGTCCGTCGCGTCCGCAGGGAACGGTACCAACGCCCTCGGCGACCACTCGTGCTGCAGGTACGGGCCGCCATGACTACGAGCGGGGCGGTGCGCAGGCCCGCCGGTCCGGCGACGCGCCTTCTCGGACTGCCCGTTCCTCGGGCGTTTCGCTTCTCGGGCGTTTCGCTTCTCGGGCTGCCCGCCCACGCGTCAGGCCGTCGGGGTGTCCGGTCGCAGGAACTGCTCGGCCCAGATGATCTTGCCCTCGGGGGTGTAACGGACGCCCCAGCGTTCGGCGAGCTGCGCGACGAGGAACAGGCCGCGGCCGCCCTCGTCCTCGGCCGCCGCGTAGCGCAGGTGGGGGGCGGTACTGCTGCAGTCCGAGACCTCGCAGATCAGCGAGCGGTCGTACAGCAGCCGCACCTTGATCGGACCGGCCGCGTAGCGGATGGCATTGGTCACCAGCTCGCTCAGCGCCAGTTCGGTGACGAAGACGGCCTCGTCCAGGCCCCACGCGGTGAGCAGCCGGGTGGCCTCGGCGCGTGCCTGGGCCACGGCCGCGGGGGTCCCGGCCACCTCCCACTCGGCGGTGCGATCGGGGTCCAGCACGCGGGTACGGGCGACGAGGAGGGCGATGTCGTCCGTCTGACGGGCGGGCAGCAGGGCGTCGAGCACGGCGTCGCACACCTCGTGGGGCGACCGGCCGGGGTGGGCCAGGGAGGCGGTGAGGAGGTCCAGGCCGACACCGATGTCGCGGGTACGGTCCTCGACCAGGCCGTCGGTGTAGAGGACCAGGCTGCTGCCCTCCGGCAGCCGCACCTCCGTGGCTTCGAACGGCATCCCGCCCACGCCCAGCGGCGGACCGGCGGGGAGGGAGAGGAGCTCCACTCTGCCGTCCGGGTGGACGAGGGCGGGCGGCGGATGGCCCGCCCCGCCCAGGACACAGGTGGCGGTGGTGGGGTCGTAGACGGCGTAGAGGCAGGTGGCGCCGCTGATCGCGAGCACCCCTTCCGTGGTGGCCGTCTCCTGGTCGATGTGGCTGACCAGTTCGTCCAGGTGCCCGAGGAGCTCGTCCGGCGGCAGGTCGAGGGTGGAGAAGTTCTGGACCGCGGTGCGCAGGCGGCCCATGGTCGCGGCCGCGTGCAGGCCGTGACCGACCACGTCGCCGACGACGAGCGCCACACGGGTGCCCGGCAGCGGGATGACGTCGAACCAGTCGCCCCCGACCCCTGCCTGGGCGGGCAGGTAGCGGTAGGCGATGTCGAGAGCGCTCTGCTCGGGCAGCTCGCGCGGCAACAGGCTGTGCTGCAGGGTGACGGCCATCGCGTGCTCGCGCGTGAAGCGGCGGGCGTTGTCGACGGACACGGCGGCCCGGGCGGCCAGCTCCTCGGCCAGAGACAGGTCGTCCTCCTCGAACGGACCTCTGTCCCGGCCGCGCCAGAAGCAGGCGATGCCCATCAGCACACCCCGGGCCGTCAGCGGAACGGCGATCAGCGATGTCAGGCCGAACTCCAGCGCCGCCCTCGTGCGCTCGGCGTCCTGCATGCGCCACCCGGCGTCGGTCGCCAGCTCGGGCACCAGCGCGGAATGCCCGCTGGCGAAGCCCTCCGCCTGCGGGGTGCTCCCGGCCCACGTGACCAGTTCCCCCTGGGGGTACAGCGGCGAATCGTCCCGGATGCCCGTGAGCGCCACCCGCTGCAGCTCCACCGGAGCGCCGACCGCCAGGGACCGCGGCTCCTCGCCGCGCATGACCTCCTCGGCGAGATCGACGGTGGCGTAGTCACAGAATTCCCGTGCGGCCATCCCGGCGAGCTCCTCCGCGGTGCGCCGGACGTCCAGGGTCGTGCCGATGACCATGCTCGCGTCGTACAGCAGCCTGAGCCGGCCGCGGGCGATCTCGGTCTTCCCGGCGAGGACCAGCAGCTCGGTGGAGTCACGCAGGGTGGTGACGCTCCCGGGCGGGCCTCCCCCGCTGTCGGTGGGGCGGTGATTGACGGCCAGCACGCGGTCGCCGACGGAGAGCACCTCGTCGGTGACCGCGTGGCCGGCGAGCAGCAGCTCGGTCGTCCGGGGGCCGAGGCCGAGGTCGGTGACGGCGCGCCCCTCCGCGTCGGGCGGCAGGTCGAGCAGCCGGCGCGCCTCGTCGTTGGCGAGCAGGACGCGGCCGTCGCCGCTGACGATGGCCACTCCCTCGCGCACCGCGTGCAGCACCGCGTCGTGGTGCTCGTACATGCGCGTCATCTCCTCCGGCCCCAGGCCGTGGGTCTGCCGGAGGAGACGCCTGCCCACCAGCGCCGTACCGGCCGTGGCCAGGCCGAGCGCGACGGTGCCGGCACCCAGGACGACCGGCAGCTGATGGTTGATCGCGCTGCTCACATTGGTGATCTTCATCCCGGACGACACGATGCCCACGACCGCACCGTTGGCGTCCTCCACCGGGACCACCACCTGGTACTCCCGGCCCAGTGGGCCGTTCACCTGCTCGACGGTGACCTTGCCCTGCAGCGACGGCCCGATGGTGCCGACGAACTTCTTGCCGATCTGCTCGGGCTCGGGGTGGGTGAAGCGGATGCCGTTCCGGTCGGCCACCACGATGAAGTCGACCTGGGCGCCCTTGCGGGCCGCTTCGGTCAGCGGTTGGAGCTCTGCGCTGGGGTTGGGGCCCTGCATCGCCGCCACCAGACCGGGACTGTGGGCGAACGACTCGGCCGCGGCGAGCGAGCGGTCACGCGCTGCGGCGTACCGGTCGCTGCGGGACTCGATCAGCAGCGCGACGACGGCCGCCACCACGAGCAGCAGCACGATCAGCACCTGGAAAACGAACATCTGCCCGGCGACGCTGTGGATGCCGAGCACCGACCGCATGCGTTGCGCCGAGGGCTCCCGCGGGACTGGGCGTGGGTCCCGCCGCCCACGACGGCCACCCGACCGGCGCCGGCGCGGCCGGGGAGAGGGGCCCGTGTCTTTGGCCATACACCCATGGTCCCGCCCCGGGCACGAGCGGGGCACACCGTACGACGGGCCTCGTACGAACACCCCACAGGCGCCACGCCCACCCGCCCCGGACCCAGCAGCGCAACGTCGTCGGCGCGCCACTCTCCGTGCCCGGCACGGTCGACGAGGGTGCCGCACAGGAGTCCGCGAGGATCAGATCAGCCCCTTGGCGGATTCTCCGGCAGGGAACGGCTGCCCGACCGCGATGTCGAGGGGCCCGGCGAGCGCATCGGCGACGGCAGCGGCGATCGCGCCCGGAGCGTCGCCTTCGCCGTGGGCGTCCAGGCTGGACCGGTCAGCCCATGTCTCCACCACGGTGACCCGGTCGGTGCCGGCGTGGACGGCGTACATCCGACACCCGCTCTCGGCATGGACGGCTGGGGTGTGCTTCCCGAACACGGCCAGGACTTCTTCGCGGCGGCCGGACGCACCATCAGATCGGGCATACTGTCGATCAAGTCGTCCGTCGAGTGGGGGTCTGGTGAGCGAAATCGAGCTGGTGGTCGCGGCGATGGCAGCGGGGGCCTCGGCCGGGGTCAGGGACACCCTCAGTCTTGCCGTACGCGAAGCCTACGAGGGCCTGCGGGACGCGGTGCGCCGGCGCCTGGCCTCCCGGGGCGAGCAGGCCGTCGAGGTGCTCGACACCGTCGAGACCGAACCCGGTGTGTGGGAGGCGCGGTTGACCGCCGAGCTGGCCGCGGCCGGAGCCGACCGGGATCCGGCGGTCGTCGACGCCGCCCGGGAGCTGCTGGCGCGGTTGGAGGCCCACGGGAGCGGAGCGAACGCCGGAAGGTACGCCGTCGACGCGCGGGAGGCCAAGGGCGTTCAGATCGGTGACCGCGGCACGCAGACCAACACCTTCAACTGAGCGGCGTCCGCGGCGTTGAGCAGGGACTCGGGGGACCAGCCCGTGCGGGTGGACGCCCGCGCGGCGGAGGGCGTCCAGATAGGTGACGGCAACCTCCAGATCAACGTGAGGGTTGCCGCACCTCCCGTGGCGCGCTCGGGCTACCTCCATCAGGTCCGGAGGCTGGGCACACCGCACTTCACCGGCCGGCGCGACGAGCTCGCGGTGATGGACCGGTTCTGCACCGCCGACGACGGGCCCGACCACTTCCGCTGGCTGGCCCCCGCGTGGGCGGGCAAGACCGCGCTGATGGCGCAGTTCGCCCTGCACCCTCCGGCAGGCGTACAGGTGGTTTCCTTCTTCATCACCGCCCGTCTCGCCGGCCAGAGCAACCGGCCGGCGTTCTGCGAGGTGGTCCAGCGTCAACTGTGCGAGCTCCTCGGCGAGCAGGAGCCCCCGGTCACCGAGCACACCCGGGACGAGCAGTTCCTGCACACTCTGGACCGGGCCGCCCGGCTGTGCGCCGGCCGCGGGGAGCGGTTGATCCTGTTGGTCGACGGGCTCGATGAGGACCGCGGTGTGACCTCCGGCCCCGAGAGCCACAGCATCGCCGCCCTGCTGCCGGCGGAACCACCCGCCGGCATGCGGGTCCTGGTCGCCGGCCGCCCCAACCCGCCCGTTCCCGACGACGTCCCCGGGCACCACCCGCTCCGCAGCCCGGGCTGCTCCCACGCGCTGGCGGTCTCTCCGCACGCGACCGCCGCCCGTCACGACATGGAACGCGAACTCCTGCGCCTGCTGGAGGCGGAGGGGGTGGAGCGCGACCTGCTCGGGCTGCTCACCGCAGCGGGCGGCGGGCTGAGCAGCCACGACCTCGCCGAGCTCGCCGGATGCCCCAGGTGGCGGGTCCAGCGGCACCTCACCTCGGTCACGGGTCGCACCTTCGTCACCCAGGGCTCGCACTGGGGCGGATCCGGGCCCGAGGTGTACCTCCTGGGCCACCAGGGGCTCCAGCAGGCGGCGGCGGAGTTCCTGGACGGCGAACTGGCCGCGTACCGGGATCGTCTGCACTCCTGGGCCGGCCGGTACCGCGAGCGGTCCTGGCCGGCCGGAACCCCGGAGTACCTGCTGCGAGGCTATCCCCAACTCCTCGGCGAAGCCGGCGAGTTGGAACAGCTGGTGCGCCTGGTCGCCGATCACGACCGGCAGGACAGGCAGTTCGACCTGTCCGGCAGCGACCTTGAGGCCCTCACGGAGATCGGCTCGGCACAGGACCTTCTGCTCGCCCGCGAGCCGGTCGATCTCGACTCGATGCTGCTCCTGGCCGACCACCGGGGCGATCTGCACAACCGCAACCGGAGCACGCCCGACAGCCTGATCGCTCTGTGGGCCCGGCTGGGAGAGACAGAACGAGCCGCAAACCTCGCCAGGTCGTTCCCCGACCCCGACCGGCGGGCCGGAGCCCTCGGCGTGGTCATCGGGGCCCTGGCCGAGGCTGTGGCCGGCCAGGATCACGGTCTCGCGGCCGCACGGCTCGGCGTCGAGGCGGCCGATCAGGTCCGCGGCATCGAGGACTGGCGGCAGCGGGCCCGGCTCCGCACCGTCATCGCTCGCGCGCTCGCCAGGACCGGCCGGTACGACCAGGCGCTCGACCTCGCTCGTGACGCCTACGACGACGCCCGCAACCAGATCCACCACGACCGTTACCGGGTGTTCGCGGACCTCGCGGACGTGGTCGCCCTCACCGGGGACGAAGAACGAGCCGCCGCACTCATCGGCCGGGCCGTCGCCATCGCCAAGGCCATCCGTCTGCCGTCGGTACGCCGCAAGGAGCTGGCGTTCCTGGCCGCGACCCACGGTTCGCAAGAGGCCCTGGACCTCTTTCGCCGCCACGTCGCTCCCGCCGATCCCCGGGACGACCCGTACCGCCTCAGCGAGATGGACCTCGCAGAGCTCGCCGGTTCCCTCGCCGCGATCGGAGACGCCGAGCAGGCACTGGAGCTCGCCGGCGGAATCACGGATCCGCTGCGGCTGGCCGAAGCACTGGCCGGAGTCAGCGCAGGGCTGGCCCGGACCGGACACACCACGCAGGCGATCGAGGCCTTCGGCACCATCACCGACCCCGCCCGACAGGCGGACGTGCTACCCGAGATCGTCAGGGCCCTGTACGACGACGGGCGTCCGGAGGAAGCCGACGACCTGCTCCGGGAGGTCATCCTCGCTGCTCAGGAGGGCGCACCGCATCCGGCGTCCGAGAGTCTGCTGGTCGTCGCCGCCGGCTTGCTCGCCGACAGCGGCCGTACCGAGGAGGCCGTCGCCCTCGCCCTCACCATCAGCACCCCCGCGACCCAGGCCGCGGCACTGTCCGGCGTCGCCGAGGCGCTCGCTTTCGAAGGCCTGGTCACCGAGGCCACGGAACTCGCCCATCGGGCCACCGCGCGCACCATCGCCAGACCCTCGCGACGGCCCGCAGCCCTCCCCGGTCTCGTCAAGGCGTTGGCCGACATCGGGGAGACCGGCCGGGCGCGCGCCCTCGCACATGCGGCCGCCGCCCATGAGCTCGCCGCCGCCCCCTCGTCCCGGTCTTCCGTGCACCTCGCGGATGCCGCCCTCGCCTCGGCGCACATCGGAGACACCGGGCGGACGGTGGAGCTGGTCGATCGCGCGGTCGCCCTGGCGGCGGGCGATCGGTCCGACTCCGGTGCCCTGGCCAGCAGTGCCCAAGCGCTCGTCGCCATCGGCCGGCCCGGCCGAGCGCTCGACCTCGCCCACAGGCTGGTGGACGACCAGCGGGGGCAGGACCGCGCCTGGTTGGCGGCCTGGTACACCGCGGAGATCGCCGAGGTACTCGCGGCCGCAGGTCATTTCGATCACGCCATGGACATCGCCTCCACCATCCTCGCCCCCCACCGACAGTACACATGCCTGAGCCGGCTCGCCGGCAGCCTCGCGATGAGCGGAGGAAGCCGGCATGCACTGCCGCTCGCCCGGGGCCTCGTGGAGGCCACCGACCGCGCGGACGCCATCGCCCGTGTCGCCGAGGCGCTCGCCGTATCCGGACGCACCGACGACGCACTCGACCTGATCGACGAGGTGACCGAAGCCATCCGGTTCCTCCCCGAAGGCGCGGCCGAATCCGAAGCCCGCGCCCGGATGGCCGTGGTACTCGCCACCGCCGGCCGGATCGGCCCCGCACGCGAACAGGCCGGGCGGGCCCTCACATCTGCTCGGACCAGCGTTCGCAACAGGCTTCAGGCCTCGGCCCTGGTGGAGGTTGTCCACGCCTTCGCCGCAGCGGGACTGGTCGATCAAGCCCACGAGGTGGCACGCACCATCACCGACGGTTACCACCGGACTCGCGCCCTCTCGCTTCTTGCCCGAAGGAGCGGTCCCACTCCGACGGGCAGGCGCATGGTCGCCGAGGCGGTGCGCTCGGGCGGCTGGTACTCCGTGCTGGAGGTCCTGACCACCGTGGCCCCGGAGTCCCTGACCGTCCTGGCCGATGAGGTCCGACAACTCTCCGGTCAGCCCCGGGCGGCAGCACGGTAGGGCCGGCCGACGACAGACGTGACCGGGCCGCGAGCGCCGTCAAGAGATGTGCTCGCGGCCCGGTGCCACGGGGTGATGCTCAGGATGGTTTCCCCGAGCCGTGCTCAGGCGTGGGCGATTCGCCGCCGGAGCCAGGCAGGGACGAGACCGAGGGAGCGCCGCGTACTCCCGGCCGGGTCGGGCCGACCCTCGACTGCGGCGCGGATGGCCCGCTCCCGCTCCGCCTCCCGGAGCAGATCGGCCTCACGCAGCTTGTGCTGTGAGTAGTGCAGCATGACGTGTCCTCCTGGATGGGTGCGCCTTGCGCCATCCACCCTCGCGGGCGGAACGTCCCACCTGCATGAAGCAAGCGCCCCGTTCCCGTCCCGGTCGTGTCCCAGGGCTCCGCCTACACGGTGTCCGCACTGCCCGCCTCCGGGGAGACCGGTCGTGCCTCTCCACCCCGAGGAGCCGCCGTCCTCAGCTGACAGGCGGGCGGCGACCGGTCCACGGGTGCGCGAGTTCGAGCGTGCGGGCCACCTGGAGCAGGAGGTCCTCCCGCCACGGTGGGGCGACGATCTGGACCCCGACGGGCAGGCCGGTGGCGGCATCGTGGTGGACGGGGACGGAGATCGCGGGTTGCCCGGTCACGTTGAACACGGACGTGAAGACCCCCATCGGGTAGCTGTTCCGCAGTGCCGTCAGGGGATCGTCGCCAGCGCCTGCCCGCCAGGCACCGACACGCGGCGGGAGGCACGCCATCGTGGGCGTGACGAGGAGGTCGAAGCCTGCGAGGAAGCCTTCCACGATGCGCCGCGACAACTGCTGGGTCCTTTGCACTCCTTCTGCGTAGGACCACGAGTCGATGGATCGTGCCGCATCACGCAGGGCACGATTGTGGGGCTCGACGCGGTCCGGGTCCGCGAGCGCGATCCCGGCACCGCCGACGTTCCAGATGGTGGTGAACGCCGCGACCAACTCGTCGCTCGGGGGCAGCGGAAGAGGAGTGTCGACGATGTGGTGGCCGGCGGATTCGAGCGTCCGAAGGGTGATGCCGACGGCTGCCGCGCACGCAGGATCCACCCCTATCCCTTCGATCGGGGAGTCGGTGAGCACACCGATCCGCAGCCCGCTCGGTGGGTCCGTCTTCATGACAGCGGCGAAGGGGCGGCGCGCGGCCGGAGGTGACCACCACGCGGCCGGATCGTGGCGCGCGAGCACATCCAGGACGGCCGCGGTGTCCGCCACCGAGCGGGTGATCACGCCGCTGGTGGCGAGACCCTCCACGTTGACCGTCGAGTTGCTGACCAGGCCGCGGGTGGGTTTGAGCCCGACGAGTCCGTTGCACGACGCGGGGATGCGGATCGACCCTCCGCCGTCCTCGGCGTGGGCGATGGGCGCCATTCCGGCGGCGACGGCGGCGCCCGCTCCGCTCGACGACCCGCCCGGTGTGCGGTCCGGGTCCCACGGGTTGCGCGAGATACCCAGGGCTTCGCTCTCCGTGAAGGGCACGGTGCCGAACTCGGAGGTGGTGGTCTTGCCGAGCAGGACGAACCCGGCGTCCACGAATCGACGCACGACCGGGTCCGACGCTGCGGCAGGCACCCGCCGGACGGCGGCGGACCCATGGCTGGTGGGCCATCCGGCAACGTGGACGAGGTCCTTGATCGGCAGCGGGACGCCGTGGAACGGCGGGAGGTCCTCGGTCGACCGGGCCCGCACGACTGCGTCGGCTGCGGCAGACGCGGCTTTGCGGACCTCGTCGTCGGCCCGGTGGCAGAAGGCGTTCAGCCGGGGGTCGAGTTCGTCCATCCGCTGGAGACAGCGGTCGGCCACCTCGACCGGACTCACCTCCTTCCTGCGGATGGCCGCGGCGAGTTCGAGGGCGGGAGTGAACGGGTCGATCGGCGAGCGCGTCACGAGCTGGCCTTTCCGGTCGAGGGTGCTTGTGATAGGCCGTCAGTGTCGTCGCGTCGCCGCCGTAGTGGCTTGGATGAATGTCGCGTAGCCTGGCGAACATGCCGTCTGCCGAGTCTGCTCATGACGCCGCGGCCTTGTGGGACATCGCCACCCCGTCACGGCCCGGTCGACTGCCGGGGGTCGGCATGGCCGGGTTCCGCACCCGCACCACCGATCTCGTCGACCTGAACGTGGTCCCGTACCCGGCCGTCACGGTGGCCGTCGACCTGGGCGACGGGCCGCTCGCCGTCGACGACATCCGCGGCCGGCGGCTGGGCGGCACCGTCGTCGTCGGACTCGCGGCCGGTGGCGTTCGAGGGCGCGGCCAGGACATCGAGTGTCTGCAGGTGCGGCTGTCGCCGTTGGTCGCGCACGCGGTGCTGGGCGGCTCTGCGGAGTCGGGCGGGATGGTGGTGTCCCTCGACGACCTCTGGGGCCGCGACGCCGCGCGTACCCAGGAGCGACTACGCACCGCCGGGTCGTGGGAGGACCGGTTCGCGATCGCGGAGGCCGCGCTCGCCCGACGACATGAGGCAGGCCCGGCGGTCGACCCGGAAGTCGCCTTCATCTGGGGGCAGATGCTGGCGAAGCGGGGCGGGGTCAGGGTAGAACGGCTGGCCACCGAGGTCGGTTGGAGCCGTAAGCGCCTGTGGTCGCGGTTCCGTTCCCAGATCGGCCTCAACCCCAAGCGCGCGGCCCAGCTCGTCCGTTTCGACCACGCGGCCCACCGTCTCGCTGCGGGGCACAGCGCCTCGCTGGTGGCGGCCGAGATCGGCTACGCCGACCAGTCCCACCTCCATCGGGATGTCGTGGCCTTTGCCGGGGTGACGCCCACGGCTGTCGCGGTCGCGCCCTGGCTCGCTGTCGACGACGTCGCGTGGGCCGCCCCCGAATACCTGTCCGGCGGATGACGCACGACGCATGATGCATGACGTATGACCTATACCGTATGACGTATCGTCAGAATACGTTCGGAGAAAGGTCGGCATCCCCCGCTCGCGGAGGGAACATTTCTCCAAGACGCCAGGCGGTTGCGTCCGTGACACTGCGATCATGTCCAAGAATCGGAACGACTCCACACTGCCGCGCCTTCCGTGGCCGCGGTATGGCGTTGACGCGCCGGCCTTCCCCGCGGTCCTCGGCGCCGCCGGGGTGGCCTGCTGCCTGACCGCCGGCCGGTGGCGGTCAGGACGGATCGCGATGGCGACTGCCGGGACGGCACTGCTCGCCCAGACCGGGGTTTACCTGCACACCACACTGCGCGGCAAACTCCGCGTCTGGGAGCGGGAGTTGTCCCAGGTGGGCCTGAAAGGCGACGAGCAGCTGCTGGACCTGGGCTGCGGCCGCGGAGCGGTGCTGATCGAGGCCGCCAGGCGGCTGCCGGCGGGCCGCGCCGTGGGCGTGGACCTGTGGTCCATGGACCAGATCGGCCAAGGCACCCTGCGCGGACTCGGACCCGAATACTGGTACGGCGGCCCGTGGCTCGGCATCACGCTGCTACATGCCGTCAAGGAACGCCAGCCGCGTTTCCACGAGTGACCCCGCCCGGTCCGGCAACACGGTGGCCACGATCCCCCGACCGCCGCCGCGCACCACGTGGAGGCGCCGTGGATACGGCCCTGTGCCGGCGAACTGCGGAGGTCACTGCCCGGGCCCGATCCGCCGCACCGGGCATTACCGCTTGACAGGGTGCGTAATACTGTAACGCGCATCACCCGGGCGTCGTCGGAGCGGGCAGCGCCGCCCGGGCCTCGCGGGCCCGGCGGGTCCCTCTCCCAGCAGCTCGGAGCACGACATGCACCCCTTCCTCGACCAGCCGGGGCCGCTCGCCTTCGCGCACCGGGGCGGTGACCTCGGCCACCCCGAGAACTCGCTCGTCGCCTTCGAGGCCGCCGTGGCCCTCGGGTACCGCTACCTCGAGACGGATGTGCACGCCACCCGCGACGGCGTGCTGGTGGCCTTCCACGACTCCCGCCTCGACCGGGTCACCGACCGCACCGGGGCGGTGTCCGAACTTCCCTGGGACGCCGTCAGGCAGGCCCGGATCGGTGGCACCGAGCCGGTACCGCTGCTGGAGGACCTGCTCGGCGCGTTTCCCGGAGCCCGCTTCAACATCGACGTCAAGGCGGCACCGGCCATCGGGCCGCTGGTCGAGGCGATCCGCCGGACCGACTCCTGGGACCGGGTCTGCGTCGGCGGCTTCTCCGACAGCCGCCTCGCAGCCGTCCGCGCCGCCGCCGGCCCCCGGCTGGCCACCTCGCTCGGCCCGCGCGAGGTGGCCCGGCTGCGGCTGCGCTCGCTGGCCGGGCCGCTGCTGCGGGGGCGCGGGGCGCCGTTCACCGGGGTGTGCGCGCAGGTGCCGGAGCGTCACCGGGGCCTGCCGGTCGTCGACCGCGCCTTCGTCCGCGCCGCCCACCACGCCGGACTTCAGGTGCACGTCTGGACTGTGGACGAGCCCACACGGATCCGGGCTCTCCTCGACCTGGGTGTGGATGGCATCATGGCCGATCGCATCGACGTCCTGCGGGACGTCCTCGGCGAGCGCGGCTGCTGGACCGACGGCAGCACCGGCTCCAGCACGGTGATAGGAGCCCCATGAACACCACGGCCCAGCTACCGGACCACCTGACGACCGCCACCGACGACCGCGCCCTGCGCCGCATGCAGTTCGGCTGGTACATCAACGACTGGGCCAACGCCGCCTTCTCGGCCACCGTCCTGACGGTGTTCCTCGGCCCGTACCTGACCTCGGTGGCCAAGAACGCCGCCGACGCGGCCGGTGACGTGCACCCGCTCGGCCTCTCGGTCCGCGCGGGTTCGTTCTTCCCCTACACGGTCTCCTTCTCCGTACTGCTCTCGGTCGCGGTGATGCTGCTGACCGGGACGGTCGCGGACCGCACCGGGCGGCACAAGGAGCTGATGTGCGGCTTCGCCTACGTCGGCGCGATCGCCACCATGGGGATGTTCCTCCTTGACGGCGACCGCTACCTGCTCGGCGGCGCACTGCTGGTGGTCGCCAACATCGCGTACGCGGTGTCGGTCGCGCTCTCCTACGCCTACCTTCCGGGCCTGGCCTCCCCCGACGAGCGCGACGCGGTCTCCTCCAAAGGCTGGGCGTACGGGTATGCGGGCGGCGGCCTGCTGCTGATCGCCAACCTGGCGCTGTTCGAGGGCCACGACGCGCTCGGCCTGTCCTCCGGCACCGCCGTGCGGATCTGCCTGGCCTCGGCCGGCCTGTGGTGGGCGCTGTTCACCATCGTTCCGATGCTGCGGCTGCCCTCCCGGGCCGGTGCGGCCCCCGACCGTGCGGCGGCCGTGCCCGACCGGCCCGCCGCCGGCAGCCTGCGCGAACTCGCCCGCACCCTGCGCGGCATGCGCCAGTACCCGCTCACGCTGCTCTACCTGGGTGCCTTCCTCTGCTACAACGACGGCATCCAGACCGTCGTCTCCCAGGCCTCGCTCTACGGCAGCGAGGAGCTCGGCATGGACCAGACCTCGCTGGTCGTCGCCGTGCTCCTGGTCCAGATCGTCGCGATCGGCGGCGCACTGCTCCTCGGCCGGATCGCCCACCGGTACGGCGCCAAGCAGACCGTCCTCGGCTCCCTGGTCGGCTGGGTGGTCACCCTCGCCCTCGGGTACTTCATGCCCGCCCACCAGCCCGCCTGGTTCTTCGCCCTCGCCTGCATGATCGGCCTGGTGCTCGGCGGCAGCCAGGCGCTCTCCCGCTCGCTGTTCTCCCACCTCATCCCGGCCGGCCGGGAGGCCGAGTACTTCAGTGTCTACAAGGTCAGTGACCGCGGCACCAGCTGGATGGGCCCGCTCGTCTTCGGCCTCGCCTACCAGATCACCGGCAGCTACCGCTCCGCGATCATCTCCCTGCTGGTCTTCTTCGTGATCGGCTTCGCCGTGCTGGCGAAGGTGCCCGTCCGCCGCGCCATCGAGGCCGTCGGCAACCCCGTTCCCGAACGGCTCTGACGGTCCGCCCCACGGCGGCCTGAGCTCGCCTCGGCCCGCCTCAGGCCGCCTCAGGCCGCCCCGCCCGTGCGCAGGAGGTCCCCGGCGCGGGCGGCCAGGCCGTCGGCGCCGCAGTGGGTGGCCAGCTGCAGTCCCCGGGCCAGGGCGGTATGGGCGGCCGGCGCGGTGCCCAGTGCCTCACCCAGGTCGACCAGGGCGATCGCGTGCTCGTAGCGGGCGGGTGACCGCTCCAGGTGCCGGACGGCCTCCGCGAGCAGCCCGGCCGCGCGTGGCCGGTCGTGGACCGCCGCGCAGAGCCGCAGAGCGCTGCCGACCGCCGAGTCCGTCCCGGACTCCCGGGCCCGGCGAACGGCCTCCTCGGCGAGGTCGCGGGCCCGGTCCGGCTGGTCGGGGGCGACCGCGCGCGCCAGGTGCCCGAGCCACGGTGCCCACACCGTGTTGCGCCAGCCACGCGCGTCCAGGGCCGCGCCGGCGGCGGTCAGCGTCGCGGCCGCGGCGGGCGCGTCCCCCCGGGCCAGCAGGAGGCGGCCGTACAGCGTGGGGGCGTCGGGCAGCACCATCACCGTCGGGTACGGCGGGCCGAAGGCGTGCGTCTGCGCGAGCTCCAGGGCCTCGGCGAGCCGGCCGCGCGCGGCCAGGGTCTCGGCCAGCGCCCCGACCGCGTCCCAGTGCAGCGGGACGCCCGGACCTATCCGTCCGGCGATCCGCAGAGCCCGGCGCAGGTAGTCCTCCGCCTCCGCCAGGGCACCGCAGCGGAACCGGAGCATGCCGGTCAGCAGGTAGGCGAAACCGAGGTGGCCGCCGCTCCACCCGGCGACCTCGTACGCGCGCACCGCCTCGGTGAACAGCTCCTCCGCCCGGTCGACGCGGTCGGCGTAGAGGTAGCTGATGCCGAGGATCCCGGGCAGCTCGAAGCCCCAGGTGGTGTTGGTCCAGCCGAGGCTTCGGGGCAGTCGGCCGTCCGGCAGCGCGGACTCGGCCAGGGCGATCGCCTCCTCACGGTCCACGCCGCGCAGCGTGAGGTCCCAGCAGCGCAGTACGGCCACCGCATGGGCCAGGCCGTCACGTTCGAACAGGGCCTCGTCCGGAGTCGGCTCGCCGACCGTGCTGGTGCCGGTGCTGGTGCCGGTGCCAGTACCGCTACCGGTGTCGGTGAAGGCCAGACCGACCGTGCCGAGCATCCGGTCGAACTCCGCGAGCCGCCGGGAGCGGCCCGGGCCGTCCTCGTCCTCGGACTGGAACGCGGCGAACATGAAGTGGGCGACCTCCAGGCGCAGGCGGCCCGGGCCGGGCCCGGTGCGAGCGGCCTCATCCGCGCACACTGCGGCGGCCTCGCCGAGCCGGTTGCTGTGGGCGAGGGCCTGGGCGAGCCGGAAGGTCGCGTCCACCCTGAGCTCGGGGCCCAGCCCGGACGGGTCCGCGAGCGCCAGGCGCAGCTGGTTGACCGTGGTCGCCGGGTCGGTGAGCAGTGCCGAGCAGCCGAGTTCGTAGAGCACGGCGGCCCGGTCCTCGTCGGCGGGCGGTTCGCTGATGGCGCGGCGCAGGCAGCGCTGGGCCGCCTCGGGCGCGCCGATGGCCAGGTGCTCGCGGGCGGCCCGGCGCAGCTTGCCGACGATCTCGCGGTCTCCGTCGGGCACGGTCTCCAGCAGGTGCCGGGATGCCGTCAGCAGGCCGAGGCCGGCGTGCTCGGTCTCGACGGCGGCGACCCCATGCATCCCGGTACGGGTGGCCTGCGGCATCGACCGGTAGACGGAGGTGGCGATCAGCGGGTGGACGAAGTCGAGCCGGCCTCCCGGCGTGCCGGTCAGCACCCCGTGCCGGCGCAGCTCCCGGATCGACTGGGCGGCGGTCTCCGGGCCCTGGGCGCAGATGACGGCGGCGAGGTCGGGACGGATGTCGGTGCCCAGCATGGACGCCGCCCAGGCGAACTGCAGCGTGGTCGGGCCCAGCTTGTCCAGCCAGTGACGGAGCGTCATTCCCAGTGCGGCGGCGGCGAGTTCGCGCAGCTGTCCGGTGCTCTCCTCGACCGGGTCGAGCCGGTGGTCGCGCACCTCGCGCAGCAGGGCGGCGGTCTCGTACGGGTTCCCGGCGGTGACCGCCCAGACGTGTCGGCAGAAGGCGTCCTCCGCCTGTGCGCCCAGGGCCGCGCGGACGAGGTGCGCGACCGAGGCCGGCTGGAGCGGGCGCAGTTCGTGCCGCCGGTCGGCCCTGCCGACCAGGCCGCGCTGCAGTGTCAGGGCGTCATCGGGGAACTCGTCGCGGCAGGCGAGCACGAGCAGGGCCGGCAGCTCCCGCGCGCGCAGCGCGAAGCCCGCGAGCCAGCCGAGCGACTCCGGATCGGCCCAGTGCAGGTCGTCGACGATCACGGCCACCGGCGCGCCCCGCTGCACGAGGCGGGTGAGCACGAAGTCCAGCCCGTCCCGCACCCCCTGTGGGTCGAGCTGTCCTCCGGGCGGCTGGAGCCCCACCGCCGGACCGACGATGTCCTCCCACGGTCCGAAGACCTGCGCCCGCTCCTCGTCGGACAGGGCCGCCAGCACCGGCTGCACCAGCTGGCGCACCACGCGGAACGGCTCATGGCGCTGCCGCTCCCCGCCCCGGGCGAACAGCACCGTGCAACCCGCGCGTTTCGCCGCCCGTCGCACCTCGGTGAGCACCGCGGTCTTGCCCAGCCCGGCCGCACCGGTGTAGAGCAGCAGCTCCCCGGTCCCGGCACCGGCGGGCCGGGTGAGCGCCTCGACCGCCTGCCCGGCGGACCGGATCTCGGCCTCGCGCTCGTGCAGCGGACAGCCGTCCTTGCCGGCCCCGCCGTCACCCCCGGCCTCGGGCTCCCCTTCGGCCACCGCCGCCTCCGATTCGCTGTTCCACGCCCGTCGTTACCGAAGCCGAGGCTACTGCTGAACGGACGGTTCCGGTGCGGACTTGACAATCAGGCCGGTCGGAGACCAAGGGTGCTTCAACTTCCCTCCTTCGCGCGGAGGTCGACGCAGTCGACCTTCAATTCCCAATCCGCGCACCTGTGTTGCTCCGCGCAAATGCATTGCTCGACCCCTGGCCTCCCGCGAAACTGAGCGGGGAGGCAGGAGGAACCGGGATGATTCGGATCATCGTCCGCTGTTGTGCGGCGCTGCTCGGCCTGGCGGCGTGCCCGGCTCCCGCTGCGCCGGTGGCGCTCCGCGCGGCGGTAGACCGGGCCCGGGTGCTCCCACTCCGCACCCGGCCTCCCACCGCACGAACACCGAGCGCAGCGCTACTCCAGTAGCTCGCGCCCGATGGAATAGCTTGCCGGTACCGCCTGGAGTCGTCAGCTGCCGCGCAGCAGAGCAACCGGAGGAACACCTTGCCCCGAGAGGCGCCGTATCTTGCCGTGAGCGACGCACTGCGTGCACGAATTCTCGCGGGAGAGTGGGAGGTCGGGGAGAGGCTGCCGTCGCGGGTGCGGCTCGCCGAGGAGTACGGGGTCGGACGCAACGTCTCGCAGCGAGCGGTGGAATGTCTGATCGTCGAGGGCCTCCTGGAAGGACGCGCGGGCTCGGGCACCTACGTCCGTGTCCCACTCGAACGCCTTCAGATGGTCCGCTCCAGGCATCGCGAACACCGAACCGGCTCCCCCGCCCGCCTCCGGTCGGAGGAGCGAGGCAGGGCCAACGCCTGGGACGCGCACAGCCAGGTGCGCGTTCCCGCCACTGAGGCGATCGCCGAGCGGCTCGGCGTCGACCCGGGGGATCCCTGCGTCACCACGCACTACGAGTTCCTCGCCGACGGGCAACCCGTCCAACTCTCCGAATCCTGGGAGCCGATGGCCATCACGGGCGGAACGCCGATCCTTCTCCCCGAGACGGGACCGCTCGCGGGCAAGGGGGTGGTCGAGCGCATGCGCTCCCTCGGCGTCGTGGTCCGGACTGTGGTCGAGCGGCCACGCCCGGCTCACGCCACCCGGGAACAGGCGAACCTTCTGGGAATCAGCACCGGGGACCTGGTACTCCGGATCGAGCGGACCATCTACGACACCGGCGGACGCCCCGTGGAGACCGCCGACATCGTCATTCCCGACGGGCGCCGCGAAGTGGTCTACGAGTTCGGGGTCGACCACCCCTCACTGATGGGCCCGATGGGCCGCTTCGCCACCGACGGTGGGTGACCGAATGTCCTTGCCCCTCCGTCCCGGGCTCCTGCGCGACCCCGACTTCCGGCGCCTGTTCGCCGCCACCGCACTCGGCCAGCTGGGCGATCGCATCATCTTCCTGGCGCTGCCACTGGTTGCCATCGTGGCCCTGGATGCCGACGAGTTCCAGGTCGGGCTGCTGACTGCGATGACCACGGCGGGCTCGCTCCTGGCCGGACTGCCGGCAGGCGCGTGGGTGGACCGCATGCGGAAGCGGTCGGTCATGATCAGCACCGACCTTGTGAGGTCACTGGCCCTCGCGACGATACCGGTGGCGTGGTGGGCCGGTCTTCTCACCACAGGGTGGCTCTTCGCGATCGCCCTGCTTCACGGTGCACTGACCGCCTTCTTCGACGTCGCGTACGTCAGCTGTCTCCCGCACCTCGTGGGGCGCGGCAGTCTTGTCGAAGGAAACTCGAAGCTCTCGGCGGTGCGCTCGGTCACCAGCATCAGCGGTCCGGCAGTGGCGGGTCCGCTGGTCGGTTGGGTGGGCGCTCCTGCCACGCTCTTGGCGAGCTCGATCGGTATGGCGGCGTCCGGCCTGCTGGCGATCGGCATCCGAAGGCGCGAACCGAAGCCGGAACCCGGTGAGCGACCTCGGTTGCTCCGTGACATCGGAGCGGGCTTGCGCTTCGTTCTCACACATCCCGTTCTCCGCGCGACCGTGCTGGGAGACGCGGTCTTCAATCTCTTCCTGGCCATGTACCAGACCATGTTGCTGGTCTTCCTGCGGCGGGAAATGGGCCTCGACTCCTCCGGCATCGGCCTCGTGTTCTCGGGTATGGGCTTCGGCGCCCTGGCAGGCGCGCTGTCGGCGAGCCGACTGTCCAAGCGGCTCGGGCACGGTCCGATCATCTGGCTCATGCCCCTCGTCACCTGTCCGCTGACGGCATTGATGCCGTTGGCCCGACCCGGCTGCACCGTCTACGTGGCAGCGGCCGGGCTCGCAGCCCTCTCGCTGGGCGGGGTCGTCCGTGTCGTTGCCCAGTCGAGCATCCAACAGGCCCTCACGCCGGACCGGTTCCTGGGCCGGATGAGCGCGACCACCCGGTTCGTGTCGTGCTGCGGCCTTCCACTGGGCGCAGTCCTGGGCGGAGCCGCAGGCGCTGCACTCGGCGCACCGGCCACCCTGTGGATCGGCGCAGCCGGTATGACGCTGAGCTTCCTCCCGAACTTCGCCTCACCGCTTCGAGGCATGCGCGAACCGCCGGCGGTAGGAGATCGCGAACTCGTACGCTCCGGCCTGCTCCCCGGTGAGCGCGGCCGCCTGGATCCGGGAGGCGATGTCATGGGCTCCGGACGGTTCTCGGGTAGCACCGCCGACGTCTGATGCTGCTGCGACACCGCGTGCCCTCGGGCCGCCGCCGGGCCGCGTCGCGCAACGCCGCGCCCTTCTCGCGCAGGTGCCCGGCCGGACCCGGCCGACGTACAGCCGGTGTGCGTAAGGTCAGGTGGACCCGGCCGGGGCGGCTCGGCCGGTCCACCGGGCCGTCACGAACCGGCGGTGGCCGCCTCCAGGGTGGTCGCCATGACCGGGCTGGTGAAGGTGTTCGTCGCGTCCCCCGAAGAGGGGTGGTACGAGCCCCACTTGAGGTAGTTGCGGTCGCCGTCCCAGGTGGTGCCCTTGAAGGTGCCCGAGCCGGTGGTGAAGGTCTGCTTCACGCCGTCGAACCAGAAGTCGATGGTGCCGTCGGTGCGGCCCAGACGGATCTTCAGCGCGTACGAGTGCCACTGGTTGTTGGCGGTCGGCGCGGTCCACAGCGCGTGCGCGACGTGGTCGGTGTCCCACTCCTGGAGGCGGATGCGCCCCGTCGTCGCGTCGATCTCGATCGGGTGGTTCGCCGTGTCGGTGCTCGGCGAGCACTTGAGCTGGAAGACGTAACGGCTGTTCGAGTCCTTGATGTCCACCTTGGAGGACCAGCCGAGGTAGAAGGTGTCGCCCTCCTTCAGGTCGGGGCCGAGCGTCTCGCAGCGCTCCTCGCCCGCGGCCTGGAACGCCCGCCACACACTGCCCTTGGCGGAGTCCTTGACGACCTTGAAGTCGCCCGACGCGCACTGGACCGCGGCGAAGGAGGACGGGCCCTTGCTGGTGCTCGGGGTCCACAGGACCTTGCCCGCCGCGGCGGCGGAGCTGCTGGCGGTGGCCGAGCCGCAGGAGATCGCGAGCGCCGTGAGGGCCACGACGCCGACGGCGGTCTTACGGTGGTGGGACAGAAGGGACATGCCTCTCCCGGGTGATCGAGTGGCTTGGATCGGACGCCGTCCGGGCCGGTGGCCCGGGCGCACGGAGCGATTCGATCACCTGACGGCTCGTCGGGCCAAGCGGGCCGACCGGCCGCTGCACTTTCGGGCAGTTCCACCGGTCGGCCGCGGGCACCGGGGCGGGGGCACTCGGGTGCGGGCACCCGGGGCAGGGGCGCCGCCCGCGGGGGTGCCGCCGCGGGCGGGCCGCTACCGGGTGCGCCGCTGCGCCCCGCCGCCCGGTTCCCCGGCGTCCTCGGTGCCCGCGTCGTAGGAGGAGGTGCCCTCGTCCAGCAGCGGCTCCTGCGACTTGAGGTGCGCGGGGGCCAGCGCTCGCAGCACGTGGTAGCCGACGATGACGACCAGGGTGCCCAAGGCGATGCCGCTGAGGCTGAAGGTGTCGGAGAACGTCATGGTGACGTTGCCGACGCCGATGATGATGCCCGCCGCGGCCGGCACCAGGTTCAGCGGGTTGCGCAGGTCCACCCCCGACGTCGTCCAGATCTGCGCGCCGAGCAGGCCGATCATGCCGTACAGGATGACGGTGATGCCGCCGAGCACCCCGCCGGGGATCGCGGCCACGACGGCGCCGAACTTCGGGCAGATGCCGAACAGCAGCGCGAAGCCGGCCGCGGCCCAGTAGGCGGCGGTGGAGTACACGCGGGTGGCGGCCATGACGCCGATGTTCTCGGAGTACGTGGTGTTCGGCGGTCCGCCGAGCGCGGTGGAGAGCATGGAGCCGACGCCGTCCGCGGAGATCGCGGTGCCGAGCCTGTCGTCCAGGGTCTGGCCGGTCATCTCCCCCACGGCCTTGACGTGCCCGGCGTTCTCCGCGACCAGCGCGATCACCACGGGCAGGGCCACCAGGATCGCGGACCACTGGAAGGAGGGGCCGTGGAAGGCGGGCAGGCCGACCCAGTCCGCCTTGCCGACGCCCGACAGGTCCAGACGCCAGTGGTCGGTGAGGTGTCCGCTCGCGTCCACCGAGTGGATCTTCCCGAAGATCCGGTCGAACAGCCAGGAGATCCCGTAGCCGAAGAGCAGCCCGAGGAAGATCGCCACACGCGACCAGAAGCCGCGCAGGCACACCACGGCCAGCCCGGTGAACACCATCACCAGCAGCGCCGTCCACTGGTCCTGCGGCCAGTAGGTCGAGGCCGTGACGGGCGCGAGGTTGAAGCCGATCAGCATGACGACGGCGCCGGTGACGATCGGCGGCATCGCGGCGTGGATGATCCGCGCCCCGAACCGCTGGACGGCCAGGCCCACCAGGAACAGCGCCGCGCCCACCACGAACACGGCGCCGGTGACCGTCGCGCTGGTGCCGCCCTGCGCCCGGATCACCGCGGCCACACCGACGAAGGACAGCGAGCAGCCGAGGTAGCTGGGCACCCGGCCGCGGGTCGCCAGCAGGAAGATGACGGTCGCGACGCCGGACATCATGATCGCCAGGTTGGGGTCGAGCCCCATCAACACCGGCGCCACGAAGCTCGCGCCGAACATGGCCACCACGTGCTGGGCGCCGAGCCCCGCCGTTCGGGGCCAGGAGAGTCGTTCGTCGGGGCGGACGACCGCTCCCGGCGCGGGCGTACGCCCGTCACCGTGCAGCGTCCAGCGCACGCCGAGATCCATGGGGGGTTCGCTTTCTCTGTACTTCCGGGGGGACTGTCGCACCATTCTCGTGGTCACCGGGCCGCCCGTCCGTCACCGCCCCCGCCCCTGACCTGCGCGCTCGCCCGGCGCGGGGCCGCTCACGGGGCCGTCGCCGCGCTCGTCGAGGCCGCCGCGCTCGCCGAGGAGATCCGCCACGTCGTTCCGCCCGGCCGCGCGCAGCAACAGCCTGCCGCCGAACACCCCGTCGCCGGATCCGGACTGCGGACCCTCGGCTGCCCGCAGGTGCCCGATCCCTCCGACGGCGCGATGCCGGCCGGACCGGTCAGGCGCCGTCGGCCAGTCGACGGCCCTGCTCCAGGAAGGCCATGATGCCGGCCACGCCGCCGAGTTCACGGATCGTCCGGGCGGCACCGAAGGGCGCGTTCCAGAACGCACCCTGCGGCGGGGCGGGCGGGCCGACGTACGCGTACGGCTCCGGCTGGAACGCGTCGCCGGGTGAGATGCCGTAGTTCACCTCGCCGGCGGTCACCCCGATGTCGAAGTGCTCGGGCCAGATGACCGGGTCCGCCCCCGCGAACAGCCCGCGCAGCGCGGCGTCGCCGAGCGCGAAGCAGTGCGCGAGCCGGCGGGCGGCGGACGGGTCCGCCTCGATGGCTTCGTCGGCGGCGATGCCCGGCCCGTCCTGGTACAGCCCGACGGGAGCACCGACGGTGAGCCCGAGGGCCGCGCCGAGCGCGCTGCAGGTGGTCCGTTCGAGGGACAGCACCTGCCCGGGCGCGACCAGCTCCGCGCCGATCACCCGGAGCCGCGGCTCGACGCCGGTGGCGAAGCCGCCCGCACAGGCGCGCAGCCGGATCGTGCCGCCGGCCCGGTACTGGGGGCCGGCCAGGACCAGTTCGGCCACCGCGTGCAGGGCGCGGCGGGTGCGTACGACCGTCTCGGTGTCCATGAGGGCATGGTCTCCCAGGAGAGGGATCCGCGCGCGGTCCGGGCAGGGACGACACAACCGTGGATCAGGCTCCGCCTGCCACCGGCGGCGAGTTGCCCCGGGCGGCGAGGCAGGGAGCGCCATTCTGGTGATCCTCGGCTCGCTCGACGCTCCGGCCGCCGCCGCGCTTGCTCCATCGCTCCGTCGGTCGACCGCGCGACGCGCTCCGGCAGCTCCGACATTCCGCATCGAGCCCACGGAAGGCCCGTCATGTCCGACGACAAGCATCGTGCCACCGCCGAAGCCATCCTCCCGCTCGTCGGGGGCCCCGCCAACATCCATTCCGTCGCCCACTGTATGACCCGGCTGCGGATCGGCCTGCGTGACCGCTCCCTGGTGGACGAGGAGAAGCTCCGCGCCCTTCCCGCCGTACTGGGCGTCGTCGAGGACGACACCTGTCAGATCGTCCTCGGCCCGGGCGTCGTCGCCCGGGTGGCCCCCGAACTCCAGGCGCTCCTCGACGGGCGGCGGGAGCGGGAGGACGACGGCGCCGCCCCGGGACCGGATGACGCCCGGGAGAGCCCCGGAACCGGTGCCGCCGTCGGCGCCGAGGACCTGGCCCGGCGCGGGGCGGCGATCAGAGCGGAGGCCGGGGCCAGGAACGCGACCCCGGTCAAGCTCGTGCTCCGCCGGATCGCGAACGTCTTCGTGCCGCTGATCCCCGCGCTGATCGGCTGCGGCATCGTGGCCGGTGTCAACGGCGCGCTCACCAACCTCGGTTGGGCTCCCGGCCTGGCGCCGGCCCTCACCGCTATCTCCTCCGGGTTCATGTCCCTGCTCGCCGTCTTCGTCGGCTACAACACGGCGCAGGAGTTCGGCGGCACACCCGTGCTCGGCGGCGCCGTGGCCAGTGTGACCGTCTACGCGGGGGTCTCCAAGGTGGAGGTCTTCGGCCACCACCTCGCACCGGGCCAGGGCGGGGTGATCGGAGCGCTCGCCGCCGCGCTGCTGGCGGTCCAGGTCGAACGGTGGAGCCGGCGGGTGATGCCCGACGCCCTCGACGTCCTGCTCACTCCGACGGTCACCGTGCTCGTCACCGGCCTGGCCACCCTGTTCGGCCTGATGTTCGTCGCCGGAGAGGTCTCCAGGGCGATCGGCGTTCTCGTCACCTGGCTGCTGTCCCACGGCGGCGCCCTTGCCGGGCTGGTGCTCGGGGGTCTGTTCCTCCCCCTGGTCATGCTCGGCCTCCACCAGGCCCTGATCCCGATCCACACCACCCTGATCCAGCAGCAGGGCTCCACCGAGCTGCTGCCGATCCTCGCCATGGCCGGGGCCGGGCAGGTCGGCTGCGCCGTCGCCGTCTACCTGCGGCTGCGCGGCAACGCCTCGATCAGGGCGACCATCAGGTCCGCCCTGCCCGCGGGGTTCCTCGGCGTCGGCGAGCCGCTGATCTACGGGGTCTCGCTCCCCCTCGGGCGCCCGTTCGTCACGGCCTGTCTCGGCGGTGCCTGCGGCGGGGCCGTCGTGGGGCTGCTGGGCCAGCTCGGTGCCGTTATCGGCTCGACCGCCATCGGCCCCTCCGGCTGGGCGCTGTTCCCGCTGCTGACCGGCTCACGCGGCCTCGGGGTCAGCGCGGCCGTCTACGCCGCCGGTCTGGTGACCGGATACGCCACAGGCCTCCTGGCCACGTACTACTTCGGCTTCACCCGGAAGATGCTCGACGAGCTCGGCGCCCGCGCACCGAAGCACGGTCCGGCCACCGGGGCCGCCACCCCGGCCGACGCCCCCGGGCCCTTCGGCCCCGGCCTCGACTCACCTGCCGTCCCGGAGTCGTGAACGCGGGTGCGCAGCGCGAACGTCGTCATTCACGATGCCCGTCGACCAGTGTCGCCGAGGGTGGGTGACACCTCCACGACGGAACCCGACCACCCCATGTGACCGGCGCGTTGGGCTGCGCGCAGGTCGCGGTACCAGGTGCGGGGACCCTGCCCCGCGACCTCCGTGCGCGGGCCGGGGACCGCAGGGCCGGCTGCGGGAGGCGGCGACCCGTCTCGCACACCTCCCGGTCACCCGGCACGGGAGGCCGTTGGCTAAGCGGCGCGACCGTCTTGTATGGTTTCTGGCGAATCATCCAGAGGGGTGGAGGGACCGGCCCTACGAAGCCCCGGCAACTCCCCGGCCACGTCGATGCCCGACCACGGGCCCGGCCACCGGGATCAGTGCCAACTCCGGCCCGTCGCCAACGTGGCGCCGGGAGAGATGAGGAGAAGCGGTGCTTTCTCTGCCCTCCGTCGCCTGGGATCCGCGCGCGCTGAAGCGGCCCGCCCCGAGCGACGCCACCGGCCCGTCCGCCCCCGCGTCCCCGCACACGTCGTTCGCGGTACCGCTCACCGTGACCCGCGGCACGCCGCACGCCGGACGCCGCTCCACGGCGGGCGCCCCGGCGTGGAGCGCCACGCCGCCCCCCACCGCGGGCGCCCGCACGCGCTGACCGGACGCCCGCCCCTGGCCTCGGCCCCTCGGTCGCCGGGCGCGACGTGCTCTCCCCCACCCCTCCCCGGCTCCGACCGGCGGCCCCGCGACGACGCGGGACGTGCCCCACCCGACACACCGCCGACGGCGCCGCGCGCCGGTACCGCCTGCCGCCACCGTGCGGCCGGCAGGTCAACCGCGCCTCGAAGAAAGAGACTTGGTACTACCCATGGACAACAGCAGCGGCGTCGGCGTTCTCGACAAGGCCGCTCTGGTGCTCAGCGCACTGGAGTCGGGCCCCGCCACGTTGGCGGGGCTGGTCGCCGCCACCGGTCT